>JAFAME010000072.1 GCA_019233695.1 Methylobacteriaceae bacterium | reverse complement strand
AAGTCGAACGCCGCCTATGTCGCCTTCAAGGAGGCGGAGCGGCTCGCCAAGGAGCACGGCTCGCTGATGCCGCCCAAGATTATCCTCAATGCGCCGACCAAACTGATGAAGCGCGAAGGCTATGGCGCGGGCTATGCCTACGACCACGACCAGCCCGAGGCGTTCTCCGGCCAGGACTACTGGCCGGAGGGGCTCGGTCGGCACGAACTCTACAAGCCTGTCGAGCGGGGCTTCGAGCGCGAGCTCCGCAGGCGCCTCGAGTTCTGGGCAACGCAGCGGCGGGAACGCTCAGGCGGCGATTGAGCCTTCCTTCCTGATCGGTCCGTCGCGGTTGCCACCTCACGCCAGGCAGACGTAGTCCCGATATGGCCTGCACTCCGAGAACGCAGCGGCAATGCCAGATCGAAACAGGGGTGAAGCTCCAGCCGAGCGCGCTAGCACGGCAGCGCTCACCGTTTCTGCACGAACACCCTGCTCGACACCGCACGAAGGCCAGCGGCGGGGTCTTCCCGGATTTCCAGTAGCCGGCAGTCGCAATCGTTGATGAGCTTGAACAGCATATGCTGTGGAACAACATGCATTTCTGGCACGCCCGGCGGTTGCCGGTTGCTCAGGTACAATTCGACCTCGAATTTGTACCCAACAATGTATGTTGGCATCTGAAAGTAGGCGATCCCGCCAGGACGCAGCCTTGCCAGGACGGTCCTCAGGATGAAGGAGATGAGCGGCGGCGGGTTGTGCTGCAGGACAATGATCGAGAAGAACGCGTCGAAAGGAGTCTCAGCTTCAAAAAGCCGAACTGAATTGACATGGCGCAGGGTGACGTTGTTTTTCCCAAAACGACGTATGGTCTGCTCGGCCAGCGCCAAATGCGTGGACGAAATGTCAGCAGCGATGACGTGCTTGAACTGATCGGCAAGCCAAATCGTGCTTCTCCCCAAGCCGCAGCCGAGCTCAAAGCATCGGTCGAGAGAGCCAAGATCTACGTCACACCGCGCGGCGGCGGCGCGCAACTCATCCACCACGCCCTTACCGGAGGCAAAGAACTCCTCTTCGTGCCCTTTGATCGCGTCAGACTTGAACCGATCAGTCGATAGCACGGACCAATGCGGTTCCGTCTCGCCAAGATACTTGAATTCTCTCTCGATTCTCTCGATCATCTGTTCCAGACGATGGTCGCTGACATCAACCTCGACGGGGATGGCCGGCCAATTGAGAGGTTTGCAGCCCACATCGAGATTGCCTACGCGAACGCGAAACTCTTCCGAAGTCAGGAACGCGTCTCGCAGAGCCGATAGGGATCGCTCCGGTCGCGCATGGGCCGTTACCACGCCATCGTTCTCAGCTTCGCGACCAAGGATAAGTCGGTATGCCATTTCGACTTCAGCCTTCGTAACCATGGCAAACACCCCTGGCGACCGGATCGAGGGCGCAGAATACCTTCTCGGGATGGGCGCCGAAAGGGACCCGCCTTCCTCGACAGTTTCCGACATCTCTACAACTGCAGAGAAGTCACCGAGGAAGCACCCGTCGACGACCCTCGCCGCGGTCACTTTGAAGATCTCAGTAGGATCAAAAGATTGGGGCAGAAGACCTCTTCTGGACTATGAGGGTTGATTCTGCCCGAAATCCTCGTCTCCTGCTTGAGAGGAGCAACGACTTGGTGGCCATGTCGTCGCGCGCGAAAGCCGGAGGTTGAAGCGTCCGGCCTGTGCCGGAGCGCCCCCCAGCCACCTGGCGGCCGGCGAGGCGTCCTGGCGCCGGTTTACTGCTTGACCCCGAGGAGACCGAGATCGACGGCCGCGGCCATCGCTTGGTAGCCGGCATCCTGCGGGTGCAGGTGGTCGCCTGAATCGTATTCCGCACGGATGTGCTTCGGATTGGCGCTGTCGCGGGTGGCGGCGTCGAAGTCGATCACGCCGTCGAAGGCGCCGCTCGTCCGGATCCATTGGTTGACGGCTGCGCGCTTGGTTTCCTTGTCCTCGCTGTAATAGCCGAACAGCGGGTTGCCATGGAACGTGTCCTCGAACGGAGTGAGCGTCGCTGCAAGGATGCGGATGTGATGGGCGTGCGCGCGGGCGATCAGCTGCTTGTAGCCTCCGATGATGTCGTCCGCGCTTGGGGCGGGCTCGCCCTTCGGCACCAGGATCGTCTCCGGCCAGCCGATGTCGTTGATCCCCATCATCAGGACGACCGTGTCGACGTGCGGTTGACTGATCACGTCGCGGTCGAACCGGGCGAGGGCATTGTCTCCCATGCGGTCGCGCAACACCCGGGCGCCGGAGATGCCTTCGTTGATCACGGCGACCTCGGCGCCGGCCTTGTTCAATCGCTCGGCGAGGAAATCCGGCCAGCGATGATTCGCATCAGGCGTCGAGGCGGCACCGTCGGTGATCGAATCGCCGAACGTCACTACCGCCCGCGCGTTCGGCTTTGCATCGACAAGGATCTCGCTGAGGAAGATCCGCGACTTGACTGTTTGGCTCGCCTTGAAGTCCGTCTCGGCGGTGACGTTCCCATCATCCGAGATATAGGCGGTCTGGACGCCTTCATTGTGCCATGTCGTAGTGGGCGAGATCTCCGGGAAGAACAGGCTGACAGCCAGGCTCCCGAGCGCCGGGACGGTAAGGTCTACCGGGTCACTGACGGCGGGAGCTCCCGGGGGGATGGTGATGGTCGGCTTGCCGCCGAAGGTGAGCGCATGGTCTGAGCCCGCGACGATCGCCGAACCGCGGGCGGCAAGCGCCACGTGAGCGGCCCCGACCAGCAACGGACTTGTTCCGTATTCATTGGACAGCACGACCCGCAATTTGCTGCCGCCAAGGCTGACGCGAACGATTTGACGAACCGTTTGATTGCGCAGCGCCCTTGGAATGTTCACGGGGGCGAAGAAATCAGGGGTCCACACCGGCTGAGGGCTCGCCGCCCACGTGCCGATCCAGTCGCCCGTGTCGGCACCTTGCGAGCGCGCCTCTCCGCCGGCAAAGCCGATCGCGAGCACGGTGACCGCCGCCAGCAAAGCGCGGCGGCCGACGGCCCGAAAATTCATTGGAGCATGCGTCATCGTCTCCTCCAAAATGTCTTTGAGAACGGGTCGCCATGGCGGCGCCCTCCGTGAAACTAGTGCTGACTTGAGGCATAGCAATCGGTCCGGGCCTACTCTGAATCGAGGTTGGCGAGGCGGCCGCGAATTGACGCGGAACACCGGCGGGCGCTATCCCGACAATCGATTGGAGCGGATTTGAGCGAGCCAGAGATCATCTGCGAGACGCACGGGCCTGCAGGGGTGGTCGTCCTCAATCGGCCGCAGGCTTTGAATGCCCTGACTCTCGGCATGGTGCGCGCTCTCACAGGCGCGCTCGACCGCTGGGAGCAGAATCGGAAGATCACGCGGATCGTTCTGAGTGCGGCGGGGGGACGCGCCTTTTGCGCCGGCGGCGACATCCGGCTGCTGCATGATCAGGGACGTCGGGGGGATCATGCCGCCCAGCTGCAGTTCTGGCGCGAGGAATACACGCTCAACCAGCGGATCAAGCGCTACCCCAAGCCAGTTGTTGCGCTTGTCGACGGCATCGTCATGGGCGGCGGCGTCGGCCTTTCGGTCCACGCGACGCACCGTGTCGCCGGCGACCGGTTTCTCTTTGCCATGCCTGAGACGAGCATCGGCTTCTTCCCGGATATCGGAGCGACCTATTTCCTGCCGCGGCTGCCCGGCAGGATCGGCACCTATCTGGCGCTCACCGGCACGCGGGTTGCGACGGCAGATGCCGTCGCGTGCGGGCTGGCGACCACCTACACACCGTCGGCCGCCCTTGCCGATCTGGCGGAGGCGTTATGCGAAGAGGGCGATCCTGGTATGGTGCTGACCGCTTTTGCCGCCGCGGCGCCGCCCGCCAGCCTTCTCGACCGGCGAGCCTGGATCGACGGGTGCTTTTCAGCCGCCACCCTCGCTGCAATCCTTTCCGGGCTCGACCGGGCGGCGGCGCACGGCTTCCCCGAGGCGGCCGATGCCGAAAAGGCCATCCGCGCCAATGCGCCCTTGAGTGTCTCGATTGCGCTTCGCCAGATGCAGATCGGCGGGAGCCTGACCTTCGAGGCCGCCATGCGCACGGAATTCCGGATCGTCTCGCGGCTCTGTCGCGGCCACGATTTCTACGAGGGGGTACGCGCAACGATCATCGATCGGGACAATCACCCCCGGTGGCTGCCGGCGAGAATCGAGGAGGTTACGACGGCGCAGGTCGATGCCCATTTCTCCGACCTCGGCGATGATGATCTCGCTCTCTCGCCGCGACCTGGCGTGACGGCCGGAGTTTGGGCATGAGCGACGCCCGCTCGACGCGCTGGATGAAGATCGAGTCCGAGCCGATCGCCGCCATCGAACTCGGCGCCAAGCCTGTGGACCGCAAGACCCTGCGATGGGGCACGATGCTCGTGTGGTTCATGCGGGTCGTGGCTGTCCTGTGGATCCTGCACAGCCTGTTCAACTGGTGCGCCATCCTCGGCATCGGCGACTTTGCCGGGTCCGACGTGGCGAGCATCGGCGATCGGGCCTTCGCGGCCACCGTCTTCTTTGCGGTGGTCGACCCGGTTGCCGCCGTCGGCCTCTGGCTCGCTACGCCCTGGGGCGGTGTGACGTGGCTTTTCGCGGTTGCCGCGCAGATCTTCGTCGTCGTTTTGTTGCCGAGCCTGTTTGCCAACGGACCCCTCTTAGTGGCGACGAATGGCGCACTTGTTGCCTGCTATTTCGTCATGACCTTCGCGGCGAGCCGCGAAGAGGAAGAGGAGGTATAACGGCTCGTATCATTTCGCTCTGCCGCAGCGTTATCCTTACCGAAGGATCATGGTAAATCGATGTATCGCTTTTATTTTTCATTCACCGAATCGAGTAAACTTGACGTTCATTCTGATACTTAAACTCGTATTCATTTGCGCCCGTTATTGTCGCGGCTATAAACGATCCCGTCAAAAGATGCGGGACTTTCTTAACGGCGCAGGGAAGCATGATGAATACCGCAGCAAAGAGCGAAATCTCGCACGCCCGGTCGGAGCGTCAAAGCGAAATCCGCCCGGCCTATCTCGAAGCCTTGGCTATGGTCGAGCGGCTGCATCGCCGCCTTCTCGACGTCATCAAGGACGAGTTTGACCGCCGCAACCGCAATGACGTGAATTCCGTGCAAGCGCTGCTCTTGTTCAACATCGGCGACAAGGAACTGACCGCGGGCGAGTTGCGCACGCGCGGCTACTACCTCGGGTCGAACGTCTCCTACAACGTCAAGAAGCTCGTCGAGATGGGCTATCTCCACCACGCCCGTTCGCGCATCGACCGGCGCGCCGTGCGCATCAGCCTGACGCCGCTCGGACGCGAAGTCCACGACATCGTGGCTAAGCTCTACGACAAGCAGATTGCCACCGTCGAGCAGATCGGCGGCCTTTCGCACGACGAGTTCAAGCGCCTCAACGTATCGCTGCAGCGCCTCGAGCGCTTCTGGAGCGACCAGATCAAATATCGGCTCTGAACCGAGCCGGAACCGAGGCGGCCAAGCCGCCTCGGACTTACGCAATTGCTATTGCAGCGGGCCGCCGAAGGGCGGCCAGATCGTTCCTGGCCGGCGCCCCGGTCGGCGACCGGGCGGTCCGAAGATGCGCGGCGGATTGGCCCCGAAGATGGTGCGCCCCGGACCGTTTGGCTGGCCATAAATCGAGCCGCGCGGGCCGGAGGGCCCTAGACCGCCGGGCCATCGACCCGGGCCACGCGGCGGCCAGTAACCGTTACCGCGCGGCGGCCATGGCCGATAGCCACCCGGCGGGAGAAGTACCGGGGGCGAGGGCCCGTATTCGGGCGGCCCATAGATTGGTGTCGGCCCGGGAGTATAGATCGGCGGGGGAGGCGAGGGAGGCGGAGGCGGCGCCGACGGCCCGCCCGAAAGCACCGCCACGGCGCGGCCGGGCAGCGCGGCAATCGTTTGTCCGGCGCTGGCCACGAAGCAGCTCGAACGGGGAAGGCCGCGCGGGCACACGATGACCTGCCCCTGACTGACCGTGAGCGTCAGTCGCGTCCCGACGATGTCGAACGAGAATCGCGTCCCGCGCACGCCGATAACTGCCGCCGGCGTATTGATCTCATAAGCATCGTGATTGGAATTGCCGGTCGCAAACCGGAAGGCGCCCTTCGACGCGTCGAGAACGAAGCTGCGTGCCGAGCCGCCGGGGTTGAACACGAAGCGGTCGAGCTTGATCGCGGACGATGGGCCGATCGAGAGGTCGGTGGCGTCGATGAAGCGCAGATGGGCCGACCCGGCGGCCGCGGTCTGAATGGATTCGTTCTGGACGACACCGTCCCCGGTGGTCATGGAGATCGATTGGCTGCCGATGGCACCCGAGACCTGCGGGGCAATGCTGATCGCCTGACCGATATTGGGCGCGGCGTGGGCCGCGACCGCGCCAAGCGAAAGCGCAAGGGCAAATCCGCCCGCTCGACGCGCCACCAGCGAAGCTCTCGGCATCGACGCCTCCCCCCACTCTACCGGTCCAATTTTCATGGACCTCAATGCGGCGAGAATAGCAGGTTTGATGATCTGCGAGAGTGCCCCGAAGGTGAAGCGCAAGGCTGTGCGAAAGCACACAACGCGATGAGGCAAGCGCGGCAGGACGATCGCCGGCCGTGATTTCCGCATCATTGCCATTCACGACAAGGTCGGTGTCAGGCGTACCAGGCCCGCGGTAGCACGGTCGAAGCGAAGCGCAGCTCTCCGGCAACGATGCTGGCGCGCACCACCGGCAGGGTCGGGTCGCTGTCCTCGATAAGGACGAGATCGGCACGCAGCTCCGGCGCGATGGCGCCGCGGTCGGTGAGGCCGACGGCCCGGGCCGCATTGCATGAGACGAGGTCCCATGCCCTGGCCAGGGGAAGTGTGCCGCGATGTTCCAGCAGGAACGGCGCATGGAGCAGGGCCGGGTAGTAGTAGTCCGAGGTCAGGACCGAGCACAGCCCTGCAGCTGCCGCCTCGGCGGCCGCCAGGCGCGTCAAGTGGCTGCCGCCGCGCATGACATTGGGGGCGCCGAGCACTGTCGCGTCGCCGGCAGCGATCGCTTCGGCCGCCGTCGCGCGATCGATCGGGAATTCGGAAATGCGGCAGCCAAGCGCGCGGAAGCGGGCGCGCATCTCGGGAGAGTCGTCATCGTGCGAGGCGATCGGGATGCCGGTCTTGACCGCGGCCGCGGCGAGCCGTTCGACCGCTGCCGGAACCTCGGCGCGGCGCGCGCAGACACGGGCCGCGAGGGCACGGAAGGCCGGCGCGTCGAGCCCGGTGCGCCCGAGATAGTCACCGATCTCATTGCTGTCGATCTCGCGGGTGATGTCGGAGGTGTGGTCGTTGAAGGCGAGGAGGTCGATCCTGCCCTCGGCGAGCCAAGCCTCGGTCTCCTCGACCATATCGAGATTGAAGGTCTCGAAGCGCAGGTGCAGCCGCGTATCGCAGCCGAGATGCGGGCGCACAGCGGCGAGTGCCGCCAGGAACTCGCGTGCCGCCTCGGCGCCGCGCAGGCCCGGCTCCCAGGACAGGGTCAGACCGTGATACGCGGTGGTGATGCCGTTGGCGAGCAGCTGCCGGTCGGTCTCGATAAGAGCCGGGACAGAGGGGAAATGCACGCCCGGGCGCGGCATGAGCTGGCGCTCGAAGGCGTCGCCGTGCAGATCGATGATGCCGGGCAGGATGAGAAGGGATTTGTCGGTCGCCTCATCGGCCGGAGCGATCGCCGCGATGCGGCCTTCCTTGATGGCAATCTCAGCCGGGCGAACGGCGCCGTCGGCGAAGAGGACGCGGCCGGCCAGCCTGACAAGCGTCATCGCCGATCGCTCGCGGCCAACGAACCCGGCGCGGCCTCAGGCGTGGCCGCACCGTGAAGGGACAGGCATTTGTGCATGGTGGGCCCCCTCGCGGCGGCGCGGGACCATAGCACCGCTCGCCCGGCCGGCAAGCCGTTTTTGCCAATCACGCCGTCAGCGCCGAGGAGGGGGAGTCCGCGCTTTCCCAGTCACAAAATCGCCGGAGTGATCCTTTCTTTACCGAGGCTGATTTACCAACTTCTCTGCGCCGAAAGGCGGGCAATGCGGTCGTTGGGGAGACCTGCATCCGGGGTGTCCGCACTGACGGAGTGCGCCACATAGCCCGAAGCGTCGTGTTTGACTGGAGATGCTGCCTGATGGGAGAGCCTGTGAAGCTTGCCGTGACTGCATTTTCGATGCCCGACGGGCGCCGGCTGCGAGCGCGGCGGCTGGCCCGCCTGGTGCCGCTCGTCGTCGGTGGGCTCCTCGCCAGCGCGGCCGCGGCCCAGCAGGCCGACCCTCTGGCTGGCATGGGCCAGGCGGAATGGCGCCAATCCTATGAGGCGGCGCCCTCGCTCAGCGTGCAGCGCTCGACGACACCGATTCTCTCGCCCCAGACGGTGGCCGCGACCGAAGCCGCCATCCAGCAATATCAGACCATCGCCGCGCGCGGCGGTTGGGGCACGGTGCCGTCGGAGCGGACCCTGCGGCTCGGCGTGAAGGGGCAGGCCGTGCTGGCGCTGCGTCAGCGCCTGATCGCAACCGGCGATCTCGAAGCGGTCGCCACGAACTCGGCGGTATTCGATTCCTTCGTCGATGCCGGAGTGAAGCGCTTCCAGATCCGCCATGGTCTCGCGCCGACCGGAGTGGTCAGCGCGGCCACATTCGCCGAGCTCAACGTGGCGGTCGACGTCCGCTTGCGGCAGCTCGAAATCAATCTCGTCCGGCTGCGCTCCTATTCGGGGGACCTCGGCAGCCGGTATGTGACGCTCAACATACCTTCGGCGGCCCTCGAGACGGTTGAGAACGGCATGGTCGTGACCCACCATATCGCCGGCGTCGGCAAGATCGACCGCCAATCGCCGCTGTTGAACGTCAAGGCGACCGAAATCAATTTCAACCCCTTCTGGACTGTGCCGGCCTCGATCATTCGCAAGGACCTGATCCCGAGGATGCAGGCCAACCCCAACTACCTCACCGAATTCCACATCCGCGTCTACAACAAGGACGGCGACGAAGTTGCCCCGACCCAGATCAACTGGAATTCGCTCGATGCAACGAACTACAAATTCCGCCAGGATACGGGCGGCGAAAACTCGCTCGGCGTAGTTCGCATCAACATCCCCAATCAGTATGGCGTCTATATGCACGACACGCCGGAAAAGGGCATCTTCGGCGACGATGCCCGCTTCGTCTCGTCGGGCTGCGTGCGCGTCCAGGATGTTCGCGACTATGTGACCTGGCTTCTGAAGGATCAGCCGGGCTGGTCGCGCGAGCAGGTCGACCAGGCCATCAACTCGGGACAGCGAATCGACGTGAAGATCACGCCGCCGGTAAATGTCTACTGGGTCTATGTGACCGCCTGGGCGACGCCGGACGGCGTCGTGCAGTTCCGTCCCGACATCTACAATCGCGATGGGGCCGGGCCCGGCCCTCTCGCCGCGGTAAGCCCCGGCAATGGCCCGCGGCCCGAGGAAGAGTGAGCTTCCGCCGAGGCGGTTTCCGGGATGATAGTTTAGGGCACGTGGATGTCATCCCGGCTGGAGCGAAGCGGAGAGCCGGGATCCAGGAAGACAATGCCGATCGCTAGCCGGAACCGCTGGGCTCCGGACCGCCGCAAGGGCGGCTACCGAACAGGGCGTCGCGAAGCTCCATCCAGCTCGAACGATCCGGCGCACAGATGAGGCCGCCCTCGCGCTGGGTCGGCTGATAGGGGCTGCCATCGAAGCGCGCCGCATAACCGCCCGCCTCCCGGTGCATCAGCCACCCGGCCGCATGGTCCCATGGCATCAGCTTGTGGAAGACTAGGAAGTGACAGCGGCCGGCTGCGGCCAGGCGATATTCGTGGGCGGCGCAGCGGTACACGAAGCCTGCGGCAACCTTGGCGAGATTGGCAGTGACGAGGGAGCGCATCGGCTCGGGCATCAGATGCCAGGAGACCGCCCCGTTCATTTCCGCCACAGGCGCCGGCGCCGCCACCTTGAGGTCGGTGCGGCGCCTTTCCGCGGTCTCGTTCCATGCGCCTTCGCCGCGTAGCGCCGTCGACCAGTCGCCGAGGATCGGATCAAGGATGACGCCCGCTGCCACCTCGCCCTTGACGATCGCCGCCGCCATCACGCCGAAAAGCGGCAGGCCGCTGGCAAAGTTGATCGTTCCGTCGACCGGATCGACGACGAAGGCGAGATCGACGCTTGCCAGCCGGTCGAGCAGGGAGGCATCCTTTTCGGATGCCTCCTCGCCGATGACGCAGGCGCTCGGAAAGGCCCTTTGGAGACCCGCAGTGATCGCTCTCTCACCGGCCTCGTCGGCGTCCGTGACGACGTCGAGGGCCGACGTCTTCTGACGGACGCCGCCGGCGCCGAGGTTGCGGAAGCGCGGCAGGATCTCCCGCTCCGCCGCCTCGCGCAGGATCTCGGCAATGACCGTCGTCTGCTTGGCGGTGATGATCATCAGGCACATCCGCAATTGGGCTGTATCGGCGTTTCGGGCAGGATCGTTGAAGCGTCAGTCCGCTTCGTCGGCACGGGCGTCATTCCTCGAGGACGAACGGATACCGGTCGCGGCTTTCGATGCGCTCGGGATCGAGCCAGATCCGCTTGAGATAGGGGGCCGGCAGGCGGAGCGGCCGCTTGTTGAAGCGCGCCACAGCCCGTCTCGATCAGAAGCCGCGCACCGGCATTTCCGGAGCCCGGCGCAACCAGTTTCCGGGGCTCCAACGCGTCTGGCGGTCGATCACATGCAGGGCATAGGCCTCGCGCGAGCGCGGGCTCGCATTCGGGGCAGAGCGATGCGGCGCAAGCCCATGCAGCACGACCAGCGTGCCCTTCGGCGCAGCGAGGCAGACCTCGCGTTCGGCCGGCCAGTCCTTCTCGCCAAGCTTGGTCATCACGAGCTTGTCGCCCTGATACTGGAACAGCTCGCGCAGCCCGCCCGCATGGACGCCCGGAATGCCGATGAGGCACCCATTAGTCTCGTCGGCATCTTCCAGAGCAAACCAGAAGCCCGTGACAGAAACCGGTTCGGTATGCAGGAAGGTTGCGTCCTGGTGGCAGTTGACCTCACCGCCGATCTGCGGCGGCTTGAAGATGATCATCGATTGAATGAGCCCGGGGTCGGCAATGCCGAGCCCTTTGGCGAGGGCCGCCAGGCGCTGATCGCGAGAAAATGCCTCGAATACCGGATCGAGGTCATGCATCGCATGACCGATCTTGTTCAGCGCGCCGTGCTTATCCCTGACGAGCTCGCCAGTGGGGCCGAAGGCTCCTTTTTCGAAGAAGAAGCGCATCTTGTCGCCCGATTCCTGAAAATAGCGATCCGCGGCATGACTTTGCGAGCCGCTGGCCTCGAAGATCGAGGCAACCGTCGCAGGATCAAAGTTCTCGACGAGTCCGTGCGTGCGGGCGCGCAGCGCATCGCACTCGGCGGGTGTCTTGAATCCGTCAATGATCAGAAATCCGTCGCGCCGGTAGGCCTCGACCATGGCGGGCGTCGGGCTTCCGTCGGGCGTGGGCGTGAAACGGGGCAGGGACATCGGCAACTCCGCAGCTTGGCGCCATTATGGGCACAGACGAGCTGCGCTTCAAAGCGGTGCATGCGCCTACCGCTGCGCCCAGATGCCGGTTCCGGCCGCCCTCGCCGCCCCTTCTGCCGTCTTGAGGTCGGCGGGGGCATCGCCATTGGCACGACCGCCGCCGTTGAAGAGAACGACGGTTGACAGATCCCGCCGATCGATCGAGCAGCGGTAAAGCTCGGATCCTGACGATGACGGCGCGCAAATCACCTGCCGCTGCCGAATGTAGCGGGAAAGATCGCGCGCGGCGTTTCCGTTCAGGCCATCAACTCCCAAGAGCCTTATCGCGCGGCCATCGATTGCCAGCGTGGCGGTGTCCAAAACGATGGGGACACCCGTCAGGGCGCCGGGCTTGAGGTCTTCGGTGCGGGTGAGGATCGGCATTCCGTCGGTGGGCGGTGCGACGCTGGCCGCGGCGGCGACCGGCTGCTCCGCCGGAGCGGGTCGGGCAAGGGCCACGAGATGGGGCAACGCGCCTCGCGGCATGCCAGCAACGAAGTCGTGCCACATGCGTGCCGGGAGATCGCCGCCAGTCACCCCCTTCATCGGCGAGTGGTCGTCGTTGCCGACCCAAACGCCGACAATGATTTCCGGGGTGAAGCCGATGAACCACGCATCCCGGTTGTCCTGCGTCGTTCCCGTCTTGCCGGCGGCTTGGCCGGGCAGAAGGGCCGCCCGTCCCGTTCCTTCGCGTACAACGGCGGCCAGAAGTTCGAGCATCGCCGCCCGCGTTTGCGGCGGCACGACGGGCGCCGAGTCAGGCGGGGTTTGGCGATAGACCACGCGCTCGGCGCGGCGGATCTCTCGAATGGTATAGGGCTGAACAAGCCGGCCGTCGTTGAAGGCGACGGCCGCGTAGGCGCGAACCATTTCGAGAAGGTTCACCTCGGCCGATCCCAACGCCAGGCTCGGCACATCCGGCATGTTCGAGACAATGCCCAGCGCGCGCGCCGTTGCGATCACGGATTTGATGCCAACCGCCTGGCCGAGCTGCGCAGCGACGCCGTTGATCGAATGCGCAAAGGCCGTATGCAGCGACACTGGGCCAAAAGACCGGCCCTCGAAATTTTCGGGGCTCCAATCGCCGATGGTGACGGGACGATCCACGACGACCGACCCAGGCGAGTAGCCTTTTTCGAGCGCAGTGAGATAGACGAAGAGTTTGAACAGCGAGCCAGGCTGCCGCTCGGCTTGGGTCACCCGGTTGAATTGGCTCTCGGCATAGTCGCGCCCGCCGACCATGGCCAGAACGGCACCATCCGGAGCCATGGCGACAAGCGCCGCTTGGCTCGCTGCTTTGGCGGGACCCTCAGCCGCGAGAAAGCGGCCGACCACCGTCTCTGCGAAAGCCTGCAAGTCGGGATCAAGCGTAGTGGCAAGACGCAGATCGGTTCCTGTCGCCCCAAGAACACGGTTTGCCTCCTGAGCGGCCGCCTCGAGGAAAAATCCTGTTCCGAGCGGAGCTTCGGCCGGAACTTTCAAGGTCCCCGGCTGCCGGCGCGCCGCGTCCGCCTGCTCGCGAGTGATCGCGCCGGTCCCGATCATCTCTCCCAGGACGAGGTCGGCGCGCCGGCGCGCAGCCTCCAGGTTTCGATGCGGATCGAAGGCCGTCGGCGCACGCAGCAGGCCGACCAGCATCGCCGATTCGGCGAGATCGAGATCGCCGGCGGCCTTGCCGAAATAGCGCCTTGCCGCGGCATCGATGCCGAACACCCCGGCGCCGAAATAGGCCATGTTAAGGTAGCGAGCGAGGATCTCCTGCTTTGACAATTGATGTTCCAGCCAAAGCGCAAGCATTGCCTCCTGGACTTTCCGCTTCAGCGTACGCTCGCGCGAGAGGTAGGTCATGCGCACGAGCTGCTGCGTGATCGTGCTGCCGCCCTCGCGGGCCTCGCCCGATCGCACGTCGCGCCACAAGGCACGCAGAGCGCCCCGCCAGTCGAGGCCCGGGTGCTCGAAGAAGCGGCGGTCTTCAGTCGCAACCAGCGCATGCACGACATCCTGCGGAATGTCCGCAAACGACAGCTTCTCTCCCTTGAACATCCCCCGGGTTGCAAGCATCCTGCCGTCCGCCGCCGTCAGCACCATCGCTCCGGGTGTCGGCTCGACGGCAAGGCCGCCGTTGAAGGGCAGAGTGGCGAGGCAGTAGGCGAGATAGCCGCCGACTAAGAGGATTCCGGCGACGACGAGGAGCCCGGCACTGCGCACCAAGGTCCGGGAGCGCCGACGGCCATTTTCGGTTGGTCGGGGCTTGGCACGTGCTCGATATCGAACGGTGCCGCCCGGCCGGACCGCCCCGTCTGTTTTGCCCGTCTGGTGCTGCCCTTCAGGATGACCTTCCGCCGCGGCGGATCGCAATTCGGTCATTGCGCACCGGCCCCGTTCCCGGCGACCGGCGGGTCTATCCATTCATGCGACCCGGCGTTCGAATAGGCCCTGGCGTCGGGATCTTCCTGTTCGCCGGCGCGCGGCCAATACCGCCAGGAGTAGCGCCGATAGCGATAGTGATGCCAGTGATGCCAGCGGGCCGCCTGCAGGAGGGCAGCGCCGATGTGGGCTTGCACGAGTGTCGATGGCGGAACCAGCATCGCCCCCGCATCCGACGCGATGCCGAAAGATATCGTCAGGGCGATCAGTGCGCAGCGGATCGGCATCGCATCACCCCAGTGCGGTGGCGGCTGTGGTTCAACGCCAGATGCCGTCCGTCGTTCCCCGTTCGCTGGACCTCCAGTGTGGCGTGAATTGCGATTCGAAAAGCAGGAAGGACGGCGAATGCCCGCAGCGCCGCGGACATCAGCTCGGCGGAGCGGCAGGGCCTCTCAGCCGAACTTGTTGTTCTTCGGAAAGCCCTTGGGCGGCAGCCGACCGGTCTCGGCACGGTTGCCCATCCAGTCCCGCATCTCCGCCGCAAGCAGGGTGAAGGTCCGCCCGGCCGAATCCTTCCAGGTCAGGCCGGCCTGCAAGGGGAACACCTTGGCGTCGGAGATGCCGCCGTCGCGGTATTTCTGCAGCCGCACGCCCTTGCCACGGGCAAGCTCCGGAACCTGCACCAGAGGGAAGACGAGCAGCTTGCGGTTCTCCCCGACGATGGCGACGTGATCGCCCGCCGCCGGCACGATCAGCACCGCCTTGCCCGGCGGATCGATGTTGAGCACTCCCTTGCCCTTGCGGGTCGCGCTCAGCATCTCATCCTGCGGCACGACGAAGCCGCGGTGGTCGGAGCCGGCGATCAGCATTTTGACGCCGGGCTTGTAGGGGAACACGGCGACGACGTCGGCGCCTTCATCGACATCCGCCATCAGGCGGATCGGTTCCCCGGTTCCTCGTCCTCCGGGGAGCCTGGCGGCGTCGAGCGTGAAGACCTTGCCGTTCGAGGCCAGCACCAGGATCTTCGAGGTGGTCTCGGCGAAGAAGGACACTTTCAGCGCGTCATCGCCTTTGTAGGTGAGGCTCGACAGGTCGGCGACGTGGCCCTTCAGCGCCCGTATCCAGCCCTTCGCGCTGACGACGACGGTGATCGGTTCGCGCTCGATCATCGCCTCGGCGAGATCGCTGTCGGCGGTCTCAGGTGCGTCTTCGAAGGACGTGCGGCGCCGGCCGAGCGGCGTCGTCGGGCCGTACTTCTTCCTGACCTCGCGGATCTGCCAGGCGACCGTCTTCCATTGGGCCGCAGGATCGCCGAGGAGTTTTTCGATGCCGCCCTTCTCGGTGGTCAGCTCCTCGAGCTCGCGCCTGAGCTCCATCTCTTCGAGCTTGCGTAGCGAGCGCAGGCGGGTGTCGAGAATGTAGTTTGCCTGAACTTCGGAGAGCGAGAAGGTCGTCTTCAAGACTTCTTTTGGCTCGTCCTCCTCGCGGATGATGCGGATGACCTCGTCGAGATTGAGAAAGGCGACGATCATCCCCGACAGGACTTCGAGCCGGTGCTCAATCTCGCCGAGCCGGTGGCGCGAGCGGCGCTGCAGCACGGCGCGGCGGTGATCGAGCCATTGCTGCAAGGCCTCGGCGAGCGACACCACGCGCGGCACGACGCCGTCGACGAGGACGTTCATGTTCATCGACACGCGCGTTTCGAGCTCGCTCAACCGGAAGAGCGATTCCATCATCACGGCCGGATCGACCGTGCGCGAGCGCGGCTCGATGACGACGCGCACGTCCTCAGCCGACTCGTCGCGCACGTCCGCCACGAGCGGCAGCTTACGTTCGTTCACGACCTCGGAGAGACGCTCGATCAGCTTCGACTTCTGCACGCCATAGGGGATCTCGGTGACCACGACGACCCACGTGCCCCGGCCGGCGTCCTCCTGACGCCAGCGAGCGCGCAGGCGAAAGGCGCCGCGGCCGGTGCGGTAGGTTTCGCCGATCGCCTCCTTCGCATCGACGATGATCCCGCCGGTCGGGAAGTCCGGTCCCGGCACGAATTGCATGAGGGTGTCCGAGGCGGCCTTCGGATGGGCGATGAGATGCAGGGCCGCATCGCAGAGCTCGGCCGCATTGTGCGGCGGAATGGCGGTCGCCATGCCGACGGCGATCCCCTGCGATCCATTGGCGAGCAGGTTCGGGAAGGCCGCCGGCAGCACCACCGGCTCCTTGGTTTCGCCCGAATAATTGTCGCGGAAGTCGATGGCATCCTCGTTGATGCCTTCGAGCAGGAGGCGGGCGACATCGGTCAGCCGCGCCTCGGTGTAGCGGTAGGCGGCGGGGTTGTCGCCGTCGATGTTGCCGAAATTGCCCTGGCCTTCGATCAGCGGATAGCGCGAGGCAAAGTCCTGGGCGAGGCGAACGAGGGCATCGTAGATCGCCTGATCGCCGTGCGGGTGGAACGAGCCCATCACGTCGCCGACGATCTTGGCGCACTTCTTGAAGGCGGTGCCCGGATCGAGCTTCAGAATGTGCATGCCGTAGAGAATGCGGCGGTGCACGGGCTTCAGGCCGTCGCGGGCGTCGGGGAGCGCCCGCCCCATGATGGTCGAGAGGGCATAGGCAAGGTAGCGCTCTTCGAGCGCATCCCTCAGATTGACGGGCTCAGGTTCCGCGGCCGGCGGGGCCGGGGGCGGAGCGATAGTTTTGGCCATGGTGAGCGAGAGCTAGAGGAAGGCGCGATTCGCGGCAAGACTCTGGCTATCGGGGCGGTTGCGAAAGAACGAGGGCGGGCGGCAATTCGCAGGCGCCGTTCCCACCAACGAACGCGAAGAATCCCCTCTCCCCGCAGGCGGGGAGAGGGTTAGGGTGAGGGGCTTGGCGATTGTCCCAGTCCCACCTCCAGCGCCCGCCTTGCCTATGGCGCGACGGCCACCGTGGCTAGTCGCCCGGCCCCTCACCCCAGCCCTCTCCCCGCAGGGGTGGGGAGAGGGGGCGCGCCCCGCCTGTTTTCCCGGGAGCGGGAGCCAACGTCGCACACCTTTCCAACCGAAGGCTGTGCTATATGTTCGGGGCGCAAAGGTGAAAGAGCAGGCGTGCGAGCACGAATAGCCCGGTCCGACGACAAGGCGCGTGACCGCGTGGCGGCTGCGCCATCGGCTCTCGAGGTCGGGCCAATCGCGCTCGCCATCTTGGCGCTGCTGGTCCAGCTGACGATCCCGCTCGTTCACCTCGTTTGGCATGCGGCCGATCGCTCCGATCTTGCCGGGCTGCGCGCGGCGACAGGCGTCGAGGTCGCGCTCTGCGGTGGCGGAACGCCCTCCGACGGGACGGGGCATCTGCCGAGCGGAACGCAGGACGACGGGTGTTGTCCGCCATGCCAGTCGGGGCCCCTGATCGGACCCGCCCACCCGTCATGGGTTGCCCTCCCGCCCGCGGTTCTTGCCCGCCGCACGTCGTTCTCCGAGGCTCCGGCGGCGGCGTGGGGCCATCGTCTTTCGACAACGGCCCAGCCGCGCGCGCCGCCTGCTGAGACCTGAGCGCCTCGACTCGGCCCCCGCCAAGACCTTCGTCCGCGGCGGCCCCGCTCATCCGGCCTGGGCATGAAGCGCAAAATGCGCGTGCCGGGTCACGCCCCCATCACTCCATCTCAGGTGAACCATCATGACTCGCATTCTGTCATCATGTCTCGTCGTTCCGCTGATGCTGTTCGGCGCCAGCGCCGCGCAGGCTCACGCCCATCTCCGGCGGTCCGATCCCGCCGCGGGCGCGTCGATCTCGACGCCACCCTCGGAGATCCGCCTCGAATTCAGCGAGGGCGTCGAACCGAAGTTTTCGGGGATCGTGCTGACACCCGCCTCCGGCGGCCCGATCGCAACCCAGGCCCCGAGCAGCGGCGCCAATAAATCGGTGCTGATCACGAAGCTAGACGCACCCTTGAAGCCAGGCGCCTACAAGGTCACCTGGCACGCCGTCTCGGTCGACACCCACAAGACGAGCGGCAGCTTCACCTTCGAGGTGAAGCCGTAACGCATGCCGACGTTCGCGATCCTGGCGTTCGTCAGGTGGGTGCATTTCGCGGCAGCGATGATCCTGTTCGGATCATCGCTGTTTCCCTTCTATGCGCCCACCGGACGCTTTCTCGACCGCCCCTTGCGCCGGATTGTCATCGGGGCGGGGGTCGTCGGGCTGATTACCGGTCTCCTCTGGGTCATGTTCTTGTTGATTCAACTGGTGGGCGACAGCGAAGGCGGCTCGACGCTTGAGGAACTGACGGCCTTCTTCCTCGACACAAGCTTCGGACCGACCTGGATCGCCCATCTCGCTCTCTTTGCGCTGGCGCTCCTGGTGGGTGTGACGCTGCGGCGCAATTCCTGGACCGCCCGTCCGCAGGCCTTCGGTTTGGCTGCAGTGGCCGCCGGCGTTCTGGTGAGCCAGGCCTTCATCGGGCACGCGGCTGCAGCGATGGGATCGCCGCTGCCCGGCCCTGCGGTGCACGCAATTCATCTTCTCGCATCAGGGGCCTGGATCGGCGGCCTGGTGCCGCTCGGCCTCGTCCTCCTCGGCGCACGTCGCGCCGGCGACGCCCATTCGCTCGGCCGCGGGCGCGACGCACTCAGGCGCTTCTCGACGATGGGCATGCTCGCCGTCGGGCTGATCATCCTCAGCGGTGTCAACAATGCCCTGTCGCGGATCGACAGCCCGGAAAGCCTGGTTGCAACCGACTATGGTCGCGTTCTCCTCACCAAGGTGGCGCTGTTCGTCCTGATGGTGGCGCTTGCCGCGATCAACCGTTTCGCCTTGCTGCCCCGTCTCTCCGGCCGCGCATGCGGGAGCGTCGCTCTCGACTCGCTGATCCGCATGATCGCGGCCGAAGAGGTCGTCGGAATGCTGATCCTGGCGGCGGTCGCAATTCTCGGCATGCTGGCGCCTCCCTTGTAGTGCTTATTTTGCGGTGCACGCTCGACATGCGTTGATGTTGCTCAAGAAGTTCGAATTTGTTTTGTAAAAAGTGTGGTGGCTTGGGCCGGGCTTGACACATGCGTAAGTATTAACTTACGGTAAGTCATGGCTGACGTAGAGCGCGCCATCAGTGCCCTTGCCGATCCGACCCGCCGCACCGTGTTCGAGCGGCTGATCGATGGGCCGCAGTCGGTCGGCGCAC
>JAFAME010000476.1 GCA_019233695.1 Methylobacteriaceae bacterium | reverse complement strand
GTGACCGGTATGCCCGAATTCCGGCGTGCAGCGATTTGGGTTCTTGGCACTCACCTCGATCGCGTGGTCTTCGACGACGTCGGCCCTCTGATGGTGCAGATGACCGTCGTGAAGATAGTCGACATGGTCGCCATGCTTGATCGCGATGTGGCCGCAGCCGGGGCCGTGCTTGTGCGGATGGTTGGCGTGAATCTCTGACATGTAGCTTGCTTTCTTTCGTGGTGTGACCTCGGTTTGGGACGCCTCCCGGGCGTGCTCGATCAGGTTGTCGACGAGATCGAGCACATGCGTATCGGCGATTGAATAGAAAATCGTCTGTCCCTGCCGACGCCGCTTCACCAAGCGGGCCGTCAGCAAAAGCTTCAGGCGGGCCGACATCGTGGTAATCTTCTCCTTCTCCGTTTCGGCGAGTTGAGTGACGTTCATCTCGCCTCGAGTGAGACGCGTGAGCACCCGCAGCCGATGAGGATCGGCTAGCGCCTTGAGCATTTCGGCCGCGATTTCGAGCTCACGCTCGTCAGTCTCATCGGCCATCGCCTTCGGCCTTATCCAACGTTCCATTGACTGATGGAATATTGGATTTTATTCATCAAGGGCGCCGGCTGCGCTCGATGCGGGCATCAGCTTTGCGTCGACTGCGGTCGGATGACCGACAGAGGGGAGGTTCGGTTTCAGGTCACTAGCCCGAGACGCCGAGACTCGCGTGATAGACGAGGCCCGGAGAGCGCCTTGATCCAGAACGAGGTCGGCCAGTCGGTGTAATAGGCCGCATCAAGCCGCCCCACGCCTCTCCCGGCTGAGAGCGCGACGGCGAGCGGTGGCGCGGGACACCGAGCTTGTCGCCCCACGCCTTCTTCGATCGAATGAAAATGGGCGGGTCGCCGTCCCCGCTACCTTGACCGTCGGAATTGCGATAGGCCCTGGATCTCCACCCACGCCCATGTCCTTCCGGCCAGGTAGCCGAGCGCGCTCAGGGCGCCGACGAAAAATCCGATCGGCCAGTCTGAAGCGAAGGAGAGGGCGATCGACGCCCAGACCGTCACGATCGAGATCGCGGCAGAAATAAATAGGCCGGCGAGCGGGCGGCTGGTCAGCGTACGGGCCGCGGAGGCGGGACCCACCATCAGGCTGAACACCAGAAGCGCGCCCACAACTGGCAACGCCACCGCCGTGGCGAGCGCGACAACAACAAGGAACAGAACCTCCATCACACGGGGCGACACGCTTATCGTCTCGGCAAGTTCGGGCGAGACGGAACTCAAGAGCAGCGGCCGGAACAGTGCCAGGGTCAGGGCGATCGAGACGGCGCTGAGCGCGGCGAGCGGGGCCAGATCCTGAGCGCCGACGCCAAGAACCTCGCCGAACAAGAGCGCATAGATGGCCTGGAAATACTCGGTGGTCCGGCTCAGGAACAGCGCGCCGAGCCCGAGCAGCATGACGAGCGAGAGCGCCGTCGCGACGTCGCGGCGTCCGCGCCGCCCGAGCTGGCTGATGCCGGCCACGCCAAAGCCGGAGAAGGCAAGCACGCCAATCAGCTGGTCGACGCCGACGAGATTGGCCGCGGCGGCGCCAGGAAACGCGCTGAGCGGGAGCGCGTGCGCCGCAAAAGACGCGCCCCGGATCACGACAAAGAACCCGACCACCCCTGCGACGCCGGCAACCAGCGTGGCGGCGATCCAAGTGTTGACCATGAAGTCGTCGAACATAGGTCGCGCCTCAGCCGGCGGTTGTCGCGCGCCCCTCACGCGGCCGAGGCTTCAATCCTGGCTCGGGTTGGCGCCTTGAACCAAGTCGTATCTCGGCGACGACCACGTAGGCTGCGAAAATGAGCGCCACGATGCAGAAGCTGACCGGCCAGCCATGACCACCGGTCCATTCGTAGCTGTCATAGGCGAGCAGGATTCCGCCCCAGGTCGCGGCAACGCCAATCACAGCGGCGAGGAAGATCGCGACTGACGGCCGCTTGGCGAGGTTGAGCGCGATCGCGGCCGGACCGATCAGGAGCGCCGTGGACAGAATGGCGCCGACGGTGATCGCCGAGAGCGCGACGGCGAGCGCCACCACGATTAGATGCAGGAGCCCGATCAGGCGCACGGGCACGCCCTGCACCGCCGCAAGGTTGGGATCGAGCGATGAGAGCAGTAAAGGCCGGTACAGTACGCCCATCGCCGAAAGCGCGGCGAGCCCCACCGCGATCGCGAGCGGGACGATCGAGGCGGATATCGTGAACATCGACCCGAACATTATGGTGACGGCGGCGCCGGTGGTGCTGCTGGTCGTCACGTTCAGATAAAGTAGTAACGCCGCGACGCCGAGTCCGGCGCCGGTGACGATGCCGGTCACCAGGTCGCGCTCGCTCGGGCGGTCCACCCGGACCAGCTCCATGCTCGTCGCCGCGAGCACGCCCATAAGCAGAAACCCACTCAGCGGGTTGATCCCGAGCAGAAACGCACCGGCGCCGCCGGCACTGCTGACGTCGGCTAAAGCGTGACCGGCGAAGGATTGCCCTCGGATCACGGTGAACACCCCGACCACGCCTGAGACGATGGCGGCCGCGCCTCCGATCACGGCCGCCGTGCGCACCGGCTCGCTGGCGAAGAAGCCTGGCGCGACCACGAGCGAAAGGAGCGTCGTCACGTCGGCCTACGGAACCTGGGCCACGTGAACCGGGTCGCGCTGGATCGCCGTCTGGGCGTCGCCTTCGCCCTCCGCGGCGACAACCAGGACCCGTCCATGCACGCGGACGACATCGATGTGATAGCCGTAAAGTCGGCTCAGCACCTCAGTCCGGACGACCGCGTCGATGGCGCCGGTCGCCGCCCGGCCGTGGGCGAGATAGACGATGCGGTCCATGACTGAAAGAAGGGGGTTCATGTCGTGTGCCGAAAGCAGCACCGTGGTCTGGAGCTCCCGCGATACCCGGCGCAGCAAGGCGACGATTCCCGCGACGCTGCGTATGTCCAGGTTGGCGAGGGGTTCGTCCAAAAGCAGCAGGCGCGGCCGCCGGATCAGGGCATGCGCGATCAGCACCCGCTGCTGCTGGCCGCCGGAGAGGCTGCCGATCCGCTGATCGGCGAACGGTGTCGCCTCCACCGCTTCGAGCATCTCATCGACCTTCCGCCGGCGCCCCCTCGACGGCAGTGGCACGCCCAACCGATTGCCGTCGAGGCCCAGCGCCACGAGATCGCGTGCGCGCATCGGCATGTAGGGATCGAGTATGAATTTCTGCGGGACGTAACCGATCGAGGCCCGGCCGCCGGCCTCCATGGTCACACTGCCGCTCGTCGGCATGACGAAGCCGAGGACCGTGCGCAGGAGCGTCGTTTTTCCTGAGCCGTTGGCTCCGATCAGACCGCAGAACTCGCCAGCGTTGAGGGCGAAGTCGATATCCTTGAGAATGGGGTGGCCGGAGAGCGAGACGCTCGCCTGTCGGACCGCGAGAACCTCGCTCCTCGTCAGCACGGCGTTCAGCGCCCCTTCTGCAGCGTCACGGTGGACGCGTTGTTCGTGAGGGCTTTCTCGAGGGCGGCGACCTCAGCCAGCATCCACGTCTGATACGTGTAGCCAGGCGTGGGCATCGTCTCGTAGACGCCGACGACGGGAATGCCGACCTTCTTCGCCCTATCGAGGAAAGATTTGGTCAGCGGGTTCGTCACCTGCTGGTTGTAGGCGAACACCTTCACCTTTTTGTTGTCGAACAGGTCGTTTTGCGTCGTGACGTCCTGTGGCGACGGGTCGGTGCCGTCCATGATCGCCTTTTGCAGACTGAACGGCGTCAGGATGTCGAACCCCATCGCCTCGAGCATGTAGTTGGCGACCGGCTCGGTGCCGGCGATCGGGGTCTTGTCGTATTTCGCCTTGAACGCTGCAATTGCCGTCTTCCAGGGTTCGAGCGAAGCGACGAATTTGTCGGCGTTGGCCTTGAAATACTGCGCCTGCGCCGGTTGCAGTTTGGAGAGCTCGTCGGCGACCGCGTTGGCGACGGCCGGCATCGTCTTCGGGTCGTACCAAAGATGCGGATTTGCCGTGTCGTCCGGCAGACCCAGCAGCTTCTGGACATTGATCAAAATGCGATTGGGTCTCTGCGCAGCGGACATGATCTTGTCCGCCCAGCTATCGTAGCCGACGCCGTTTTCGACGATCAGTTGAGCTGCAGCGATCTGGCGTGCGACCTTGGGGCTCGCCTCGAACGTGTGCGGGTCAGTGTTGGGATCGCTCTCGATCGATTGAACCTGGACGTATTTCCCGCCGATCTGGTAAATGACGTCGGCGTATTCATTTTCCACGCCGATCACATTGATCGCCGCCGCTTCGACGGGAAGGGCGCCAGCGGCCAGGGCAACAGCGAACATTGCCGAAAAAAGGAGCTGCTTCACTTTGGGTTCTCCACTTAAGGGCGCGGTCATGAAGGATCGGC
>JAFAME010000381.1 GCA_019233695.1 Methylobacteriaceae bacterium | reverse complement strand
GGCGCGCACGCGATCGCTCACCCTCAGGCTTTCGAGCCGATCATCGGCGCCTCGGCCGCCGTCGCGGGAACGGTCGCCGCGGCGGTGCGCTTTGTCTTTCAACCCGGTGAGAGTCTCGGGCTCCGTCGCGACGAGGGCGAATTGCTCGGTGCGCGCGCACCGATCCCGCCGCTGCCGCTGACGAAGTTGTTTCGCGACCGCCAGGTCGTCGGCTTTCTTGGCGTCTGGTTCATCCTCAACTTTTTCGTCGGAATCCTGGCGGTGCCGCTCGGGGTGACCGAGCAGGCGATTGCCTGGGAGGCCCACATCGGCGGCTTCCTCGCCGGCCTCCTCCTGTTCTCGGCCTTCGACCCGAGCCCCGCGAAGGTCGTAGGTTGATTGGGACGGCGACTTGCTTCGCCGCCGAGATCGGCCCATGTTTGGAAGGGCTAGCGCAAGCAATGGGAGCATCGCACCCGCCGTCACCATCGAGAACCTTCAGGAGGGCCAGATGACCGTCGGACGTATTCTTGCAGTCAAAGGCCACGACGTCGTGACCACGCAACCCCACCGCACCCTGGCGGAGATCGCGCGCGTGCTGGCGGACAAAGGCATTGGCGCGGTGATCGTCACGGGCGCCGATGGGAGCGTCCTCGGCATCTTGTCGGAGCGTGACATCATCCGCGCGCTGGCACGCGGGGGCACCGCCGCGCTGGGCGACGCGGTATCGCGCCACATGACCGCGAAAGTCGTGACCGCCACCGAGGATACAAGCGTCGTCTCCGTCATGGAGGACATGACGGAGGGCCGATTCCGCCACGTGCCCGTGTTGAAGGCAGGAAAACTTCACGGCCTCGTCTCGATCGGGGACGTCGTCAAGCACCGTCTTGCCGAGGTGGAAGGAGAGCACCAAGCCTTGCGCGAATACATCGCGACGGCCTGACACAGCACAATGGAAGAAGAAAGCCTGCGCCGTAGGGCGCGGGCTCATTCAGTTCGCAGGGCCGGCAGAGCCTGTCAGGCGATCGCGTTGATGTCGCGGTCCTTCGTCTCCGGCAGGAATAACAGCGCGACGACGAAGCTGATCGCCGCAACGACGATCGGATACCAAAGGCCGGCGTAGATGTTGCCGGTCGCCGCGACGATGGCGAACACGATCGCCGGCAGGAAGCCGCCGAACCAGCCGTTGCCGATGTGGTAGGGCAAGGACAGCCCGGTATAGCGGATACGGGTCGGGAACAATTCGACCAGCCACGCCGCGATCGGCCCATAGACCATCGTCACGTAGATCACGAGCACGGCGAGCAAAATCACCGTCATCACCCCGTTGATCTGGGCAGGATCGGCCTTGGCCGGATAGCCGTGAGCGACGATCGCGTCGCCGACCGCCTTCTCGAATTCGGCATTCTTGGCCTTGAATTCGTCGGCCGAGAGCCCGGCGGCAGCAATCGAGGGGACGGTCGTGTCACCGATCTTGATCTGCGCGGGCGTCCCTGCAGGCGCCGCCTCGTTGGCGTAGTTCACCGACTTGCTGACCAGCAGCGACTTCGCGATGTCGCAGGACGTCGTATACTTTTCGGTGTTCGTCAGCTTGAGCTGGAACGAGCACTCGCTCGGGTCGGCGACAACGGTGACCGGGGAGGAGGCGAGTGCTGCTTCGAGCGCCGGATTGGCGAAATGGGTGATGCCCTGGAAGATCGGAAAGTAGGTGAGGGCCGCGAGCGCAAAGCCGGCCAGCATGATCGGCTTGCGCCCGATCCTGTCGGACAGCGCCCCGAACAGGATGAAGAACGGGGTCCCGATCGCCAGCCCGACGGCGATCATGATGTTGGCCGTCACGCTTGGCACTTTCAGCGTCTGTGTCAGAAAGAAGAGCGCGTAGAACTGGCCGCCATACCAGACGACCGCCTCGCCGGCGGTGGCGCCGAGGAGCGCCAGAATGGCGATCCTGGCGTTGCTCCAGGTTCCGAAAGCCTCCGAGAGCGGCGCCCTCGACTGCCGGCCCTCCTCGCGCATCTGCTGGAAAAGGGGCGATTCGGCGAGCCTCAGCCGGATCCAGATCGAGACGGCAAGCAGGATGGCTGACAGCAGGAACGGGATCCGCCAGCCCCAATCGCCGAACGTATCCTCGCCCTGGGCCTGGCGAACGCCAAGCACGATGAGGATCGCCATGAACAGGCCGAGCGTCGCAGTCGTCTGGATCCAGGAGGTGTAGTAGCCCCGCCGTCCGTGCGGAGCGTGCTCGGCGACATAGGTGGCAGCCCCGCCATATTCGCCGCCGAGGGCAAGGCCCTGGAGCAGCCGAAGCAGAATGAGAACGATGGGCGCCGCGATTCCCCAGCTTCCGTAAGCGGGCAAAAGCCCGATCAGGAACGTGCCGAGGCCCATCAGGGTCATCGTGATCAGGAACGTATATTTGCGGCCGACGAGATCGCCCAGTCGGCCGAAGATCACCGCCCCGAAAGGCCGGACCGCAAACCCGGCCGCAAACGCGAGCAGAGTGAAGATGAAGGCCGCAGTCGGCGGCGCGGCGGAGAAGAATTGCTTGGCCAGAATCGTCGCAAGCGTGCCGTAGATGTAGAAATCGTACCACTCGAACACTGTGCCCAGCGACGAGGCGAAAATCACCATCTTGTGTTCGTCGGTCATCGACCGGAAGCCAGCCGGCGCGGTTGCTGCGATCGTCATGTGCGTTTCCGTCCTCTTCCCGGCCCTCGTTTGCGCGAGGGCCTCGTTTGCTCGCCCTATCCGATCGGGCATTGCCCCGAAACCCGAGGCTATCCGTTCTGGTTAATTTTTCGTATACTAGCGCCGAGGAGGCCGCCTCGTCGATGGAGCGAATATGACACCTTCGTCTACCACCCTCGCGGCCGCAGCCCTCGCCATTGCGGGGTCGTTCGGTTCGTCCCTCGCTGCAGATGCAGCCTTTCTGCCCCGTCCCCTCTTTCTGCATTCGGGGTTTGCGCATCGGCAGATCCGCCTGGCGGTCGCGCCTGTTGCCCGCACAATCTCGCGCGTCACGGTCACCCGGGTCGTCAACTCGCGGCGGGCAATCGCGAATGCGGCGACATTCTCCGCTTTGAACCCCTTGCGCCACCATCATCGCCTCGCGTTGCTCCTTCCGGATGCGGGCTATCCGGGCTACACAGGCTATCCGTTCCCATACTCATATCCGTATTTCGCTGATGAAAGCGCGGCGAACGCCGGACCGCAGACGGCGCAGGTCGATCCGCCGGCGACCGGCAGCTTCGCGGCGCCCTTCGTCATTCCAGCGCCGAGTTATGTCCCGGCCCCGAGCTATGTCGATTTTGCGCCGCGCCTCTACGTCCCGGTCACTTCCGGCCCCAAGATCATCTATGTCGGCGCGCCCGCTCCGTCGACCCGCGTCAAGAAGATGCCGGACGTGATCTACGGTGTCACGCCGGTCGACCGGTCCTACTAGCACACCTCTGAGGGTGTGAAGAAAGCGTGGTCCGACGACAAGCTCCTGAAAACGTGGGTGTTCCGGATCCCTGCTCTGCGCACCGCATCGCGGTGCTTCGGCTGGGATCACATCGCGAGCCATTTCATCGCACACTGCTTGGTCGGACGAGGGGACTTACCCCCCGTCCGAAGCCTTCAGCCTCATGCGCACGATGGCGAGCGCCACGGCGCAGGCGTTGGAGACATTCAGCGTCTTGATCGCGCCCGGCACATCGAGACGGGCGAGTGCGTCGCACGTCTCGCGCGTCAGCCGCCGCAGGCCCTTGCCTTCGGCGCCGAGCACCAAAGCGAAGGGACGTCGCAGCTCGATCGATTCCAGCGACTCGGAACCGGACGCGTCGAGGCCGACGCGCAGGTAGCCCATCTCGCCGAGTTCGCCTAACCCGCGTGCCAGATTGACTACCACGGCAATCGGAACATGTTCGAGGCCGCCCGATGCGGCCTTGCCGAGCGCGCCGGAAAAATCGGGCGAGTGGCGTTCGGTCGTTACGATGGCGTCGACCCCGAAAGCCGCTGCGGTGCGAACGATGGCGCCGACGTTGTGCGGATCCGTCACCTGGTCGAGAACGATGACGAGTCCGTCCGGCGGGATCTCGGAAATGTCGATCGGCTCGAGCGGGCGCGCGTCCAGCAAAACTCCCTGGTGCACGGCATCGGGCGGAAGGCGACGGGCGATTTCCTCGGCAGGCACGATCTCCACAGCAACGGATTTGGCGGCGATCTCCTCGCCGAGCCGCGCCGCGGCCGCCTCCGTTGCACGCAGCTTGAGGGCCTTGCGGCGTGACGATCGCAAAGCCTCGCGTACCGTATGATAGCCGTAAAGGAATATGACATCCTGCCCTGCACGTGACGGGCGCGCGAAGGAGCGCGCCGCAGCCGAAGTGTCGGTACCTTCGGGCGCGACCTTGGTGTGTGGTCCGCGGCGAAAGCCGTCGCTCCGCTCCAGCGTAGAGCGCGCCGAGCGGCCGTGCGACGGCTGCGGGCGCGGCGCATTGCGCTCGTGCCGGTCAGCGCCCTCGCGGCCATGCCCGCCATGCCCTCGACGCCCGGATTTCCTCGACAAGCGTCGGCCTCGCTCAAGCGGCCCAGCCGGCAGAGTGCACGACAGCGAGCACGGCGAGGAAGATGATCGCCGATATCAAGGTCGTCCAGATCGCCTTGGCAACGAGCCGCGGCGCGACCGGCGCCGCCGGGTCGGTGCCGTGCACGACGTTGCCCGTCTCGTGCTGTGAGGTCACTCCGAACGGCAGGACGGCAAACAGGACCACCCACCAGATCGTGAGAAAAAGCGCTATTCCAACCGCTACCGACATGACCTTTGCTTTCGCTTAGGCCATCCTAGCGCGAAGCGCGTTCCAAGGCGATCAATGTGTTCGTGGTCGATCAGCGCAGCCGATGACTGTGCTGGGATAGGTGAGTCCCGCGTGATGGCATTCATGGATTGAACGGCACCGAGTGCAAGTGTCGAAAACGCAAGCCGCGACAACCCCCTGTTTGACACGCCGAAAAACATGAATAAGGGTGAGCCATTGCTGAAGAGTCGCCGCAACCGCGGCGAAAGGGAGGGGCGGATTTCGCCGATGGAGGACTATCGCATGGCTACTCGCACACGGATCACCCTCGGCGCGACGCTTTTTGCTGCGGCACTCGGATGGGTCGTCTCCGGGTCGGTGCAGGCGCAATCGATCATGAAGACCTGTGGCGACGAGTGGGGAGCCGCCAAGAAGGCCGGCACGGTTCAGACCGGAACGACCTGGCCCAAGTTCCTGAGCGAATGCCGAGCTCGCCACGCCAACGATGCCGCCGCTCCATCTACGTCGGCGCCGGCGGCAACCGCAGCCACGCCGCCGGCGCCGGCTGCACCTGCTTCTCCCCCGGCCGCGCCTGCTTCCCCGCCGGCCGCGACCGCCGCAACCGCGCCGCCGGCCGCCCCCGCCCCGACAGCGGCCACGCCGGCAGCTCCTGCCCCGACGGCGGCCGCGCCGGCCGCCCCCGCCGCTCCGACCGCGACGGCCACGCCAACGGGAAAGCCTGCCACTGGCGGCCGTGAGGCAATGCTGGCGCGCGAGCGGCAGTGCGGCGCGCGCTGGAAGGAAATCAAGGGGACTGCGTCGCTGCCGACAGGCATCACGACCTGGCCGAAATACTGGTCGTGGTGCAACACGCAGCTGAAGAACGGTCAGTCGATCTGAACCCTCGCTATCGCGAGATGTGCAGGAACAAACGCTTGAGGGTGCGCCCCTTCTCCCATCGTCGGGAGAAGGTGGCCGCAAAGCGACCGGATGAGGGACACGACCGCTACCCGGAACGGCTTCACAAAGCGAATGGCTTGATTTCAATGCGTTAGCCGCATCCGCCGTCAAGTGGCGGCTCCTTCTCCCACGGGCGAAGGAGCGCTACGGCTTCTTCATGAACGGCAGGAGCGCCGGCGCTGCCGGACTATCCCAGCGGAAGTCGAGACTTGCCGAGATGATGTCGACGCTCGAGTTGAGCTTGCCGATGAAGCTCGTCGGGATCGCCGCAGGGATGAAGGCCGGATTGCCGGGCACGATATTGATCTTGTCGCCGAGGGGGAAGATGTGGGCATAAGAGGCGTTGAGCCTGATCCACGAATTGATCTGGTAGCTTGCGCCGATCGTTGCCCAGACACGGTCGGTATCCGGCAGGCGCGTTGAGCGGGTCGCATCGGTGATCGGCGAGATCTCGTAGCCGAGGCCGGCGCGCAGCGTCAGGTTCGGGTCCCATTGATAGTCGCCGCCGACCGAGAAGAAATGCCCGTCGCGGTACCTGAAGGCCAGTGCCGTGACCGTCGTGCCGGCAGGCGGGAAGGGCGGGGCCGCGGTCGAGACGACCGGGAACGAGTTGAAGACGCTCCAATGGGTGTATTCGTAGCCGCCGTTGAGCGTGAACCTGTCGGTGATCTTCTGGCTCAGGCCGGCCGTCACCATCAGCGGCAGGGTGAGGTTCGTCTTCACGCCGAAACCGGGCGCGGGCGGCACGACCAGACGGCCTTTGATGTCTTCGCTGACTTCGGAGCGGAAGCCCACGCCCAGCTCGGTTCCCGAGCGCGGCGTGACGGTAGCGCCGAGCGTGTAACCGACCCCCCAGCTGTGCCCGTCGAGCGTCGCGTTGGGGGCGGCGGGCGCTGGCGATGTCGCCTCGGTCAGGCGCGTGCTGAAATACATGGCCTCGACGCCGGCGCCGAGCGACAGCCAGTCGTTGACCTTGAAGCCGGCCATCGGCGTCACCGCAGCCGAGTATACTCTCGACGTGCGGCTGTACATTTGGCCCGACCAGGTATAGTTCGCCTTGGTCAGAAGGCCGTAAGGCGCATCGAACGTGTAGCCGAGCCACAGCCAATTGTTGAACTGGTAGCTCGTGGCGGAGGAGGGGACGAGCGCGGTGCGGCTGATGTCGCCGGAGCTGAAGGGCGGAAACAGCGGGCTTGTTCCTGCCTGGGGCGTGATCTTGGCGGAGGGGAAGACGCCGGAGAATCCCCAGGTGGATTGCCAGCCGGGCGTCTGGGTGATGTTGGCCGGGTTCCAATAGACCGAAGACAAGCCACCGACGCCGGCGGCGACGCCGGCAAACGCCTCGCCCTCGGCCGTGGGGCTCTGCTCGCGCAGGGCAAACCCGCCGGCCAGAGCCGACGTGGTGGCGCACGTCAGGGCCGTCACAGCGACCGCGGCCCGAAGCATGCGCCGTCTGCCGCGTCCGTCCATGCCGGCCTCCCGTGCCGCCCCTGGTTGCCACGCGCGCCCGGAGCGCCGCCGATTCGCACCAACTTCCAATGCATCCAATCACTTGCGCGATTCCGCCGCAATGGCGCCGCGATCCGCGGCTCCCCCGGGAGCAGAATCGTGCCGCCGATCGCGGTTGGTGGCCGAACAAGGGGGACCACTGAAATTTGTGGTAGAACAAACGGTTACCGGAAGGCGGTCGGATCGGAATCGGATCTTCCGCCGACACTGGTCGGACCGTGTTCTGTCTTGAAACGCCATAATGTCGCCGCACGTGGCTTTCCTGCCACAGGACGACGGGGATTTCCTCCGTTCGATCGGCCACTGCCCTTCAGCGAAGGCGCGGACCCGGAATCCGAAAGGAAGAAGCCTCCTTCTGGGCCTCGTCTCTGAGGCTGGAACACCGGTTGCAGACTGTGGCGGGCCGTTCCCCAGGCAGGAGAGGCAGGGGGAGGACGCGGCCGTCGTTTCGATTCTGTAACCGCGGAGCCCCCACATTGCTCCAGCTACAATCGAGTCACCAGTGACAACCGGAACGCGCCCGGAATGCAGATGGCACGTTCGGCCGCTACGGAAACTTGCGTGGGTCCTGAATGATCGGTGTCGGCAGCGCCTTGGTGCTGGCGACGACCTTCTGGAGTTCCTCGCGGCTCATGCCCACGCCGCGCGTTGTTGGAAACACATCGTAGACGACCGTTTGATCGCCGACCCGGGCCGTCTGTACGGTCCTGGCGGTCGCGGTCTCGGCAGTCTGAGCGGGGGCCCGGAGGGGCGCCAGCACCGCGACAGCCATCGCAACGAACATAACGGCTCGCATTCAGGATCTCCTTCGCAATGCCCGGGTACGGCCCCAGCCCACCCGCTCTCTGCCTGTTTGGCGGCCTTCTTGAGCCGAATTGGGGCATGCCGGAAGCAAATTCAAGGCTGCGCTACTTGCAGCCGTTGGCGGTGAACTTGAGCAGGTCTTGAAATGCCGCCGTAAACTGCGGCCCGTAGCTCACTCCCGGTCGATCGTCGAAGCCGAACGATTCAAGGCTCAGCGCTACGTTGTTGGTCTTGCCCTCCGACGTGCTGAAATTTCCCACCCAGACCCCGCCGCTCGCGCCTTCGGTGAAATTGGAATTGCCATGATCCAGCGCCACAACATTGGGCAGATCGGTTAGCTGCAGATTGCCGTGAACTTCTTCGACGACCTTGCCTTCCGCAATATCGCGTGGATAACCGGTGGCGGTTGCGTCCTTCCAGTTGTCTTTCCAGTCTGCCTCCCAATTGTAGTAGCCGGTTATGCTTGGTTGATCCACCAGGATCATCGCATAATCCCACCGGTGCGCCCTCACTCGCGCCGTTTCGAGATCCTTCTGGCTCTGTCCGGGTTTCCGCTCAGGCATCCATTCCTTCGGATAGGCACGGCAAACGGGGCGATAGAGCTGCGACCATTGGCCGTTCTGCCATTGCAGCAGAAACTGCATCGTCTTGTCGGGGTCCAATTCTCCGGTTTCCTGATCGGCGACGCAATGCGCCGCGGTGAGAACCACCCTCGGCGCGATGAACTGTGCGGTGCACTTGTACTTTCCGGGGACGAGCAGCAGGCCGGTCCACTTCAGAGGTGCAAGACTGGGATTGCCGACTGCCTCGAGGTTCGATCCCTGGCCGGGGGACCCCGGGCCAGAGGTTCCCGGGCCAGAGGTTCCCGGGTCATGCGGCGCCCCGCCATTGGGCCCCTGACCTTCGGGGCCCTCGCCATGAAGCGGCGAGTCCTGCGCGTAGCCTGGGCCGGCGCAAATCAGGAGCGCAGCAATCAACATCGTTGCACGACCGGAAGACATCACTCACTCCCATGCGGTGCTGGAGCACGTTCAGTTCAGCTCGGCACGGTCCTCATCCAAAGGCAAGGATCGGAAGGCCCAGACCAAGCTCGCATCCCACGCGAGCGGAGGAGCCAGATCTGCCATGCGAAGAAAAGGTCGCCGGTGGAGCGTCGGGAATGAAGCATGCCGGTTGCTCTCGCGCAACCAAGCTCGGCTCACAAAGTCGAAGCTGGCGGGGCTACAATCGCGTTGCCGTGACAACCCGATCGGCAACCATGGATGATGGATCTCGGCGAGGAGACCAAAATCATGCAGTTCTTTTCCTCTCGGGGCGTGCGGATTGCCTTCATCGACGTGCTGCCACCGGCAGGCGATCGGGGCGAGCCGATCCTGCTGATCCACGGGTTTGCCTCCACCCACGCGATCAACTGGGTCAATCCGGGCTGGGTGAAGACCCTGATTGAAGCTGGCCGGCGGGTCGTGGCCCTCGACAATCGCGGCCACGGGGAGAGCGACAAGCCCTATGATCCGGCCGCCTACGCCATGCCGATCATGGCCTCGGATGCCCGAGGGCTGCTCGACCATCTCGGCATCGTCGAGGCTGACGTCATGGGTTATTCGATGGGCGCGCGGATCGCCGCCTTTCTTGCTCTTGATGTCCCTACGATGGTGCGCTCGCTCGTCTTCGGCGGCCTCGGACATCACCTCGTCGGGCGAGGGGGGCTGCCGCCCGGCCTCGCGCACGCGCTCGAAGCGCCGACCCTCGACGAGGTCACCGATCCGATACAGCGCATGTTCCGCGCCTTTGCCGAGGCCTCCAAAAGCGATCTGCGGGCGCTCTCGGCCTGCGCCCGCGGCTCGCGCCAGGCGCTGCCGGCAGACGAGGTTGCCCGCATCCGCGCGCCGGCGCTCGTGGCAGTCGGCACCAAGGATGAAATCGCCGGCGATGCGCACGAGCTTGCGGCGCTGCTGCCGAACGGGCGCGCCCTCGACATCCCCCGCCGTGACCACAATCTCGCCGTCGGCGACAAGGTCTTCAAACAAGGCGTCCTCGATTTCCTGGAAGAGCGTGTCTGACCCGCGGCGGGAGGCTCCCAGCAAGATCTGCGGAAACAGGCGGGTTCGCCGTTCCTTCAATCGTGCATTTGCCGCCGGAGGTTTGTCCGGAGCGCGCCTGCGCATATAATATGCGTGCGATCTGTCGCCGCTCTCTCGCAATCGGTCGGGCGGTCGAAGCACACGGCCGCCGGAGGCAAGTCCATGCAGCATACGAGCCACGCCAAGCTGGTTGGCCTTGGCAATTCCGATCCTCTCTTCGCACGCATCCGGATGGAGGCGGAGGAGGTCACCCAGCGCGAGCCGGAGCTTTCCGGGTTCATCTACGCCAAGGTGCTCAATCACGAGACGCTCGAGGCCGCCGTGGCGCACCGGGTCGCCTCGCGGCTCGATCACCGCGATGTCCCGGCCGAGCTTGTCCGTCAGGCCTTCCTCGATCTCTTCGATCGCGATCCCTCCATCGCAGAGGCGGTTCGCGCCGACATTCTGGCGGTTGCCGATCGCGATCCTGCCTGCACGCGACTGATCGAGCCGCTGCTCTACTTCAAGGGCTTTCATGCCATTCAGACGTATCGGCTCGCACACAGCTTGTGGAAGGCCGGACGCAAGGACTTCGCGCTTTACCTGCAGGGGCGCTCATCCGAGGTCTTCCAGACTGACATCAATCCGGCCGCCCGGATCGGCAAGGGCATCTTTCTCGATCATGCCACGGGACTGGTCGTCGGCCAGACGGCCGTCATCGAGGACGATGTCTCGATGCTGCAGGACGTGACCCTCGGCGGCACCGGCAAGGAGACGGGCGATCGGCATCCGAAGATCCGCCGTGGCGTGCTGATCGGCGCAGGGGCCAAGATTCTGGGCAACATCGAAGTCGGCCACTGCGCCCGCGTCGCCGCGGGCTCCGTCGTCCTGTCGCCGGTTCCCAACAACACGACGGTCGCGGGCGTGCCGGCGAAGGTCGTCGGCTCGGCGGGATGCGCGGAGCCGGCGCGCACGATGGATCAGCTCCTGGCCGACAAGCTCGACGCCTGAGGCGACCAGGGCGGCCGCAGGCGCGTGTTTCGGCCGTCGGCGAGGTCGGACGACGCGGCTCTCCGCATGCCGGCCAACGGCGGTCGACCGCCTGATCGAATGTTCTAGGGTTTGCCACAAAGGCTTTGAGGATGAAGCCGTTTTATAGACTTTGGCCGGCCTTGATCGGAGATGTTTGAACGCCTTGCGGCGGCCCTCCTTTTCTGGCAAAGCCTGCCCTTGGTTTCGTGATTGTCGGTATCGCTTTTTCAATGCCGGAGGCTGTCGTGGACAAGACCGAGCTGCACAAGCTGCAAGCCTTCTTGCGCCGCGCCTTTGGCACTGCGGCCCTCAAAGTGGTGCCCAATTCCAAGAACGCCGAGGCGGCCGACGTGCGTCTTGGCGAACGAAGCATCGCCTCGATCACGGTGGACGACGAAGACGGCGACCGCTCGTTTTCTCTGGAAATGAAACTTCCGGTCGAACGGTCGGCGCTCGAATCCTATCTGCGGCTGCTGTTCGAGAACGACAAGCTGCGCATCATTGCCCGGCCGCGCAAGACGGATTCGGTCGAGCTCAACAGCGGTGAGGATTTCCTGGGCGTGGTCTCCGCCGATGACGCAAAGGGAAAATCCTTCACGCTCCAGATGGCCATCCTCGATTTCGACCTGGAGGACGTCTGAGCCGGCGCGCCGAAGGGCCAACGAAGACGCACCGGGTCGGAAGGAACATCATTTCCTCTCTCCTTGCGGGGGAGACGCCCGAGCAGCGGGCGACGCGCATCGGCTTTTTCATGCTCGGATTTGCCACGGCGACTTGGGCGCCGCTTGTGCCGTTCGCCAAGGCGCGTGCCGGACTTGATGAAGGTGCACTGGGACTTTTGCTCTTTTGCGTCGGCGGTGGCGCCATTCTGGACCAGCCCTCGGTTAGGGCGCTGATGACGGCGATTTGTTGCTCGAGCGTCAGCACCTTTTTCTCGGCCAACCGCGCCGCCGTGCTACGAGCAAAAAGCGCGGAAGGCGTCGACGGTCAGGAGAGAGCCGGCGGAGACGCGCATCGCAATCCTCTTTTCGCTCGTTCGAAAAATCGGCATTCACAAGAATGCTCAGCGTCCCGCGAGTTCCGCCGGGGCGGCTCCGGAGCCATAGTAGACGGCGATCGCGTGCATTTCGTCCGGTGTCAGCTGCATCGCGACAGTGCGCATCTGACGGTTTATGTCGTTCTGGCGGATGCCTTGGGCGAAAGCCGCGAGCTGCCGTTCGATGTATTCGGGCCTCTGCCCCTTTAAGGACGGCGCGCCGGGCTTGCTCGCGCTCGGACCATGACAGGCGGCGCAAGGTGGAATGCCGCGCGCCGGATCTCCGGCAAATGCAAGGCGCGTAGCAACATCCGCCTCGCGGAGCGTACGGCCGCCGTGGAAATTCTCACCGAGAATGGGCGCAAGCCCGTTAACACGACCGGCGAAGTACGCCGCAACATCGGCGGCGTCCTGGTCCGAGAGGGCCGTCGCGATCGCATTCATGGCGCCCCATGACCGTTTGCCGGCGCGGAAGTCGTCGAGCTGCTTGTAGATGATGCCGGCATCCATGCCCGCGAGGGTCGGAAAGAGCCCGGATTGGCTGACCCCTTGCTCGCCATGGCAGGCGGCGCAATTGAGGGCGACAAATTCGCCGTGCTTGACGTCGCCGCCGGCGATCCGAGCGAGCGTAGCAGCGGTCCAGGCGATACGTGTCGGCGTCTGCAGCGGGGGTTGCGGTGCGGTAGCAGGGCCGGTATCAGAGGCAATGCCCAGGGCACGGCAGATCGCGGTCCACGTCCCGAGCCTCGGTCCGTTCTGCTGCTCGCCTCCCAACACGACAAATCCAAGGACCGCGCCGGCCGCGAGGAGCCCGGCCACCGACCACCAGCCAATCCGGGGCCAAGGATTGTCGGTTTTGAACGGCCCCTGCTCGCGCGCCATCACTGCACTCCAGCCGCAGCGGATTGGCTCGTCACCTCGACCGCGGGCGCGCTGTGGCTCTTCAGGAAGAAGAATTGCCCGATCGGATAGCCATAGGCCACGATCATCAGCACCAGCACGATCGCATTCCAGAGAGCAAAGCCGTTGAGCGAGGCCGGCACCTGCCGCGGCGGGTTCACGGCAAGGGCATAGCGGAGCGGCTCCGTCACCGAACGCTCGCCGAAATGCGACCGAACGAGAACTGTAATCAGCAGGATTGCCGAGACCAGCAGGATGAACCCGCCGATCACCGATATATTGACGAGCGACGCCATTCGGGCGACCAGCGGAAGGCTGTAGTCAAAGATGGCGATGCGCCGCGGTTGACCCATGAGTCCCGCGATGTGCCAGGGGATGGTTGTGATCAGCATTCCCCAGAACCAAAGCCAGAGCTGCCAGCGCGCCAGCGCTTTCGACCGCAGCGGCTTGCCTGTGATGCGCGGCCACATCTCGTAGGCGATCGCAAAATACATGATCACCACCGCCCCTCCGAAGATCAGATGGAAATGCGCGGTGACCCAGGACGTGTTGTGGATCATCATATTCATGGCGTAGCTCATGTTGATGAGCCCGCCGAAGCCGCCGAAACCGAGCATGACCAGCGACAGCGCCACCGCCAAAACCATCGGTTCCTCCCAGGGCAGAGTCGCGATCCACCCGAGAAGTCCGCGACCGCCGCGGTGGCGGCCCGCGATCTCCAAACTCGCCGTTATCGAAAAGACCGTCAGCAGGGTCGGCAATGCTATCAGAAAGGTGAGGAAGGATTGCAGGAACTTGAAGCCGGAGCCGTGCTCAGGATCCGCGAAGAGGTGATGCATCCCGACCGGAAGCGAGAAGACGAGAAACATGATGAAGGTGAGCCGCCCCATCGTATCGCTGTAGAGACGGCCGCCCGCCGCTTGCGGCACCAGCGTGTAGAACGCGATATAGGCAGGCATCAGCCAGAAATAGACGATGGCGTGCAGCGTCACGGAGAACAGCGTCCGGCCGAGTCCGGCATCGATGAGATCGCTCCAGCCGAAGGCACGCGGGAGCAAGATGCCGACCAGCTCGATCTCGACGCCGGCCGCAGCCCACGCCCAGAGCAACGCCGTCGCCGTGATCGCGAACATCGCGAGCGGCACCGGCCGCTCCGGATTGTCGCGCTTCCAACCCACCATGTTGACGACCATGAGCACGACCCAGACCATCGATCCGGCGACCAGCAGGAAGGCGCCGAGGTAGTACCAAGGACTTGCCAGGAGCGGCGGATAGAAGGTGTAGAGAACGGACGCCTTGCCGGCGACGACAGTCGCCGCGGCCATTGCGGTCCCGACGAGGCAGATGACGAAGCCGGCCCACGCCGCCGCAGCCCCGCGAAGGGGCCGACCGAGGCTCGTCGCGGCCACGGCATAGCCAAAGCCCATCGCGAAGAACGTCGTGATCACATAGGCCATTACCGTGCCGTGCAAGGTCACCGACGCATAGTACGCGCCGGGGTCGTCGAGCGGCGCCGGCAACGGGCTCCGCATCAGCATCTGCCAGGCGCCGAGAAGGACTGCCGGCAGAAATGCCCCGAATGCGACCCAACAATGGAAGAGCGCCAAGCGTCTACTGTTCAGCACAGCTCGTCCTCTGTTGAGGAGCCTCGGTGGGGAACTGCGCGACGGGTACGACCCTGACACGCGTCCACATGGCGTGATGACCCAGCCCGCAAAACTCGTGACACGGCATTTCGTATTCGCCCGTCTGCGCAAAACGCGTGCGCACCTCGGCGACGAATCCAGGCACCACCATCGTGTTGACGTTCGTGTCGGGCAGCAGGAATCCGTGCACGACATCGGCGCTGGTCAGACGGAACTTCACCGGCGTATTCACGGGCACCTGGACGCAGTTCGGCACGAAGTCATACTGCACGGCGACGAGGCGGACCGTGGCGGAGCCGTCGGGCTCGATGGCCGTCCCGAGGTTGCTTTCGACGAATTCGCCCGCGAGATGGAGCGTCCGGGGATCGACAACCTCGACATTGCTCGCCGGATGCAGGGCATCGGCCAAGCCGGTGGCGACGATCACCAACATCATGATGGCGAGCATCGTCACCATCGTGATGACCCAACGCTTCTCGGTACGAGCGACCGCGGATTCCGGGACGACACCGTCCGGAAGCGGCTGCCGCAGCGGATTCGACGAAGGCTCAGCCAATGGGGCCTCGCGGCATGAAGAGAAGGAAGTAGAACGCCATCCATCCGAGGAAGAGCAGCGCAACCGCGGCGGCGGACACGACCAGGGCACCGATTGGCCCGTTCTTCAACGCCTCGGCCGCATCATGCGGCCGTATGGGCGCGGCGACGTGCTTCAGAGTGCCGGCGGCGGACTCGTGTGCCTCCTCAGGATGCATCAAATCATCCTCCTGTTGCCTTTGCGGCCTGCTCGCCGAGTGAGCGCACCTGCTGGTAATAGGCGGCGACCGCGGCAATGTCCGCCGGATCGAGCTGCTTGGCGACGTACCCCATCGAGTCGGCGCTGCTCTTGCGAAAGCCCTGCTGCCACATCTTCAGCTCGAACGCGATGTACGTGGCGTATTGCCCCGCGAGATATGGGATCGCCGGGGGTTCCCCGATCCCGCCTGGTCCGTGGCAGTTGTTGCAGCCCTGTACGCGTCGCTCAGCGCTGCCGACGGTGGCGAGTTCTTCCCCGCGCTTGGTGATCTCCGGAGCGGCGGTCTTGAGCGGCAGGAACGGCGAATCGAGGCCCGCGTAATAGGCCGCCACGTTGTCGATGTCGTCGGACGAGAGGGATTTGGCGATCGGCGACATGAAGGCATTCGCCCGAACGCCCGAGGCAAAGTCGTGCAGCTGCTTTGTAAGATAATAGGCTGACTGGCCCGCGATCCGTGGGAACGCGCCGCTCGAATCGGACGCGCCGTTGAAGGCGTGGCACTGCGCACAGGGCGGCGCGCCTGGTGCGGTGCCTTGCGCGGCGATGACGGCGCCACGTCTTGGATCGGGCTGGTGCACCGGGTTCTGAGCCTGCACCAGAGGAATTGTGCTGAGCGGGGCGAGCAGCGCCGCCGCCGCGGCGAAGAGGCGGCGAGCCGGCGTCATGTATGCACCATTGGGCCTGGAGCCTTCAAATACTGGCTCTTGATAGCATCGAGCGCCCACAAGGTCAGCGCGCCGATCGTGACCGTGTAGTTGTAGGTGATGTTCTGCGGGAACGAGGACGCGCCGAGGCTGAAGACGTTCGGCACGTCCCAGCATTGCTGATAGCGGTTGACGACGCTTGTCTTGGGGTCGTCGCCCATGACCGCGCCGCCGGCATTGTGCGTGCTCTGATAGACCGTGGTGACATAGGGACGCTTGGTGCCGCCGCGCACCACGATTTTTCCGCCCATCGCCCGCCCGATCTCGACCACCTTGTCGGCGATGTATTGCGACATGCGGATGTCGTTCTCAGGAAAGTCGAAGGTCATGCGCAGCAAGGGCTGGCCCCAGGCGTCCTTGTAGGTGGGGTCGAGGTCGAGATAGTTGAGCCGGCTCGGCTGTGACGTGCCGTGCTGCTGGATCAGGATCGTGTGGTTGTAGTGGCGCGCCACGGCCTTCTTCCATTCGAGACCCCAGGCCGGGGTGCCGGGCGGCGTCGGGTGGAACTCGATCGGGCGTCCGCCGGTCATGATCGAGCCGACATACTGGCCGCCGATGAAACCTAGATTCGAGTGATCGAAATTGTCGCCGCCGAAATCATCGATCATCGTTCCCGGCGCCCCCGAGGACATGAATGGGTTGATGTTGATGCCCTCGTCCATGAAGACAGTCGGGCCGCCGGTTGTCTGATAGCTGTAGTTGCGCCCGACCACGCCCTCGCCGGTCCTGGGATCGTAGGGCTTGCCGATGCCGGAGAGCAGCAGAGTGCGAACGTTGTTCAACGGAAAAGCCGTGATGAACACCATCTCGGCGGGCTGCTCGAACTCCTGCCCGGCGTCATCGACGTAGGTGACGCCGGTCGCCTTCTTGCCCGTGCTGTCGAGGTTGATCCGCAGCACCTCGCAGCGAGCGCGGAGTTCGTAATTCGGATTCTTGAGCAGGACCGGCAGGATGATGGTCTGCGGGCTCGCCTTGGCGAAATGCGGGCAGGCAAAGCGCTCGCAGAAGCCGCAGAAGATGCATTGCTCCAGCTTTAGCC
>JAFAME010000179.1 GCA_019233695.1 Methylobacteriaceae bacterium | reverse complement strand
TCGCTGCCGGCACCATGACGCCGAGATCGACCACCTCGTAGTTGTTGCACTGGAGGACGACGCCGACGATGTTCTTGCCGATGTCGTGCACGTCGCCCTTGACGGTCGCCAGCACGATCTTGCCGGAGCCCTTGGCGCGCGCCGCCTTCCCCTCGGCCTTATCCTTTTCCATGAACGGCATGAGATGGGCGACCGCCTGCTTCATCACGCGTGCCGATTTCACCACCTGCGGCAAAAACATTTTGCCGGAACCGAAGAGGTCGCCGACGACGCTCATGCCGGCCATCAGCGGACCTTCGATCACGTCGAGCGGACGTTTGGCGTTCAGGCGCGCGGTCTCGACGTCCTCGGCGATGTAGTCGGTGATGCCGTGCACCAGCGCGTGCGAGAGCCGCTTGTCGACCGGCCATTCGCGCCAGGCGAGATCGACCTCTTTGACGTCGCGGTTCTGCCCGCGATAGCGTTGCGCGATCTCGAGCAGGCGCTCGGCCGCGTCCGGGCGACGGTCGAGCACGACGTCCTCGCAGGCCTCGCGCAGCTCGGCATCGAGATCGTCGTAGACCGCCATCTGCGAGGCGTTGACGATGCCCATATCCATGCCGGCGCGAATGGCGTGGTAGAGAAAGACCGAATGCATGGCCTCGCGCACCGGCTCGTTGCCGCGAAACGAGAACGACAGGTTGGAGACACCGCCGGAGACGTGCGCGTGGGCCAGATTGGCTCGGATCCAGCGCGCCGCTTCGATAAAGGCGACGCCGTAGCCGTTGTGCTCCTCTATGCCGGTTGCCACCGCAAAAATGTTCGGATCGAAAACGATGTCCTCCGGCGGAAAGCCGAGCTTGAGGAGAATGTCGTAGGCGCGCTTGGCGATCTTGGTCTTGCGCGCAAGCGTGTCGGCCTGCCCCTGCTCGTCAAACGCCATCACCACGACGGCGGCGCCGTGGCGGCGGACGATCTTCGCCTGGCGGACGAACTCGTCCTCGCCCTCTTTGAGCGAGATCGAATTCACCACCGCCTTGCCCTGCAAGCATTTCAATCCGGCTTCGATCACCTTGAACTTCGATGAATCGACCATCACCGGCACGCGGGCGATGTCGGGCTCGGCGGCGATCAGGTTGAGGAAATCGAGCATCGCCTTCTCGGAATCGAGGAGGCCCTCGTCCATGTTGACGTCGATGATCTGAGCGCCGTTGGCGACCTGATCGCGGGCGATGTCGAGCGCGGCGGCATAGTCGCCCGCCGTGATGAGCTTGCGGAACTTGGCCGAGCCCGTGACGTTGGTGCGCTCGCCAATGTTGACGAAGCGGATGTCGCTCGTCAGGGTGAAGGGCTCCAGCCCCGAGAGCCGCAACAGGGGCGGGATGGACGGGACCGCGCGCGGCCGCACGCCCGCCACGCGCTCGGCGATGGCGCGGATGTGAGCAGGCGTCGTGCCGCAGCAGCCCCCCACGATATTGACGAGGCCTGCCTCGGCGAATTCGCCGAGCAGGCCCGCCATGTATTCCGGGCTCTCGTCGTAAAGGCCGAATTCGTTGGGCAGGCCCGCGTTCGGATAGGCGCACACGAGCGTGTCGGCCACCCGGCCGATCTCGGCGATGTGGGCGCGCATCTCGCGCGCGCCGAGCGCGCAGTTGAGCCCGATCGAGAGAGGCTCGGCGTGGCGCACCGAGTGCCAGAAGGCGGCGGGCGTCTGGCCCGACAAGGTGCGGCCGGAAAGGTCGGTGATGGTGCCCGAGATCATGATCGGCAGCCTGACGCCGAACTCGGCGAAGGCCTCGTCGATGCCGACCAGCGCCGCCTTGGCGTTCAGCGTGTCGAAGATCGTCTCGATGAGCAGGATGTCGGCGCCGCCTGAAATGAGGCCGCGCGCCGCCTCGCCATAGGCCTGGCGCAAATCGTCGAAGGTGACGGCGCGAAAGCCGGGATTGTTGACATCGGGCGAGATCGAGGCCGTCCGGTTGGTGGGGCCGAGTGCGCCCGCGACGAACCGGCGGCGGCCGTCCTTCCGCTCGGCGATCTCAGCCGCCTGCCGGGCAAGCCGGGCGCCCTCGCAATTGAGCTCGAAGACCAGCGCCTGCATGCCGTAGTCCGCCTGCGCCACGGCGGTCGAGGAAAAGGTATTGGTCTCGACGATGTCGGCGCCGGCCAGGAAATAGGCAAGGTGGATGTCGCGGATGGCGTCGGGTTGGGTGAGGATCAACAGGTCGTTGTCGCCGCGCAGGTCGCGCGGCCAGTCTTTGAAACGCTCGCCGCGGAACTGCGCCTCGTCGAAGCGCAGGTCCTGGATCATCGTGCCCATGGCGCCATCGATGATAAGGATGCGCTCGGCGGCTGCCGCGCGCAGCGCCGCGAGGATTTCGGGGCCGTCGGTCTTCATGGATTGGCGCATGGCTCAGGCCGCCTGCTGCTTCTCGACTTTCGAGCGCAAGCCGAGGAGATGACAGATCGCGTAGACGAGATCGGCGCGGTTCATCGTGTAGAAGTGGAACTCGGTGATGCCCCGATCGAGGAGGTCGATGACCTGCTCGGCGGCAACCGTTGCGGCGATCAGCCGGCGCGTTGCGGGGTCATCGTCGAGCCCGTCGAAGCGGTCGGCGAGCCATTGCGGCACGCTCGCCCCAGCGCGCTTGGCGAAGTTCGCCGTCTGGCGGAAATTCTGCACCGGCACGATGCCTGGAACGATCGGGATGTCGATCCCCTTCGCCCTGACCTTGTCGAGGTAGCGGAAATAGACGTCGTTCTCGAAGAAGAACTGCGTGACCGCCTTGTCGGCGCCGGCATCGACCTTACGCCTGAGAACCTCGATGTCGGCGTTGACCGACAGGCTTTCGGGGTGCTTTTCGGGATAGGCAGAGACGAAGACCTCGAAGCCGCCGATCGCCTTGATCGAGGCGACGAGGTCAGCTGTGGTCTGGTAGCCTTCGGGGTGAGGCTCATAGGCCTTGCCCGCGCCGCCCGGGGGATCGCCGCGCAGGGCGACGATCGCCTGCACGCCCGCCGCCTTGTAGGAACGCACGATCTCATCGATCTCGGCGCAAGTCGCGCCGACGCAGGTCAGGTGCGCGGCGGGCTTGACGTGGCTCTCGCGCGCCAGGCGCTCGACGGTCTGATGGGTGCGCTCGCGCGTCGATCCGCCCGCCCCATAGGTAACCGACACGAACTGGGGCTGGAGCGGGGTGAGGCGGGCAATCGATTCCCACAGCGTCTGCTCCATTTCCGGCGTCTTCGGCGGGAAGAACTCGAAGGAGACCTGGATCGAGGAACGCGAAAACCGGCTGACGCGCAGAGGCTGGGTCGACATCAGGCAACCTTTCTCTCGGTTGGTTCGACGGGCGCGTCGCCGAGGATGCGGCGGTCGCGCCCGAGCCAGATCGATACGGTCAGCTTGTCGGGTTCACCTTTTGTCGGCTCGAGCAGGCGATGGACGAGCGGGTCGAGGCCTGCCTCGCGCATGAAGCCCGAGATCTCATCGGCCGCAAAGCCAAGCCGGCGATGCGCATGTGCCTCGCGCAGGAATTCCACCTCGTGCGGGGCAAAGTCGATGACGATGAGCCGGCCGCCGGGCCGCAACGCGCGGCCCGCCTGGCGCACGGCGCGCGCCGGATCGTCGAGATAGTGCAGCACTTGGTGGACGACGACGAGATCGTAAGCGTTGGGCTCGATCGGCAGCGCATAGATGTCGCCCTGGCGCAGCTGCGCGTTGCGCAGGCCGGCCCGCTCGAGCCGGTCGCGCGCCACGGCGAGCATGGCGTGGCTTGCGTCGATGCCGACGGCGCGGTCGGCAAGTGGCGCCAGCAGCTCGAGCATGCGCCCGGTCCCCGTGCCGAGATCGAGGAGCGCATGGACGGGGGCGGTTCCGAGGATTTCGCGGATGGCAGCCTCGACGCGTTCTTCGGGCACATGCAGGGAGCGAATCTGATCCCAGTCGCGGGCGTGCGCCGCGAAATAGGAGGCCGCCTGGGCGGCCCGCTCGCGGCGCGCATCGGCGAGACGGGCGCGGTCGGCGAGGAGAGTGGGGTCGACGGGGTCAAGTCGCGCGATGATGTCCTTCGCAAGTCCCGCCAGCGGCCCATGCTCGCTCACGAGAAAGAACGCCCACGCGCCCTCACGGTGGCGCTCGACGAGCCCTGCCTCGAGGAGCAGCTTCAGATGGCGCGAGACCCGCGGCTGCGACTGGCCGAGGATGTTGACAAGTTCGCTGACCGTGAGCTCGGCCTCGCCAAGCAAGGCGAGGAGCCGCAGGCGCGTCTCTTCGCCGGAAGCCTCGAGGCCGGCTAGGATCGAATCGAGGGGGGCGCATCCGGCGGCGGTCATCTGACATTCCACGTAACGATATAAACATATCTTTATACCTGAATGCGGCGCAAATCAAGTTTGTCCGGTGCTGGCCTGCGGCTCTCATTGGGCCGCCCCGTGCTCTGCCCGGAGCTTGAAAAGCACGGGGGCGGATCGATTTGCTCTCCCGTGGAGCGAGACCGCCGCGCAATCCCGATTTTTCCCGCAATCGATGGAGCCGAACATGACGATGCCGTCAGGCAAGCAGGACAAGAGCGCCACCGCGCCGGCGCTCGATACGCCGACCGATCTCACCGGCAATGCCACGCGGGTGATCGCAGCCGAATTGAACAATGTGCTCGCCGATACTTTCGCCCTCTACGTGAAGACCAAGAATTTCCATTGGCACATGAGCGGGCCGCATTTTCGCGACTACCACCTCATGCTCGATGAGCAATCCGAGCAGATCTTCGCCACCACCGATCCCATCGCCGAGCGCGTCAGGAAGCTCGGCGGCCGAACGCTTCATTCGATCGGCGAGATCGCCAAACTGTCGCGAATCAAGGACAACGACAAGGAATTCGTGCCGCCGCTCGACATGCTGCGCGAACTGATGGCCGACAACAAGGCCGTCGTCGCCGGCATGCGGCACGCCCACGATGTTTGCGACGAGCACAAGGACGTCGCCACGGCAAGTCTGCTCGAAGTCTATATCGACGAGGCGGAGCGGCGCACCTGGTTCCTGTTCGAGGCAAGTCGGGACGCCGACCGTACGGGGCACTGAGGCGCGGCTTGGGAAGCACCGGCTCTGAATAGCAAAGGCGCGGACCGGAGCTGCCTCCGCCGCGCCTTTTCGATTGGCCTACCGGTCAGGGATGCCCGTCGCGCAGCGGATCGGGAGCCATGGCGGTCGGCAAGCTTGATGAGGTAGGCAAGCGGTTCAACTGACCTGCAGGTTGACAGCCGAGGTGCGGCCACGATCGGTCTTCAGTTCGAAGGACACCTGCTGGCCTTCGTTGAGTGTGCGCAGACCCGCGGCCTCGACCGCGGAAATGTGCACGAAGACGTCGCGACCGCCTCCGGCCGGCTGGATGAAGCCATAGCCTCGCGTGGCATCGAACCACTTGACGGTACCTTTTTGCATCGGGAAGTCCTTGTCGATTTCGGTAAGGCGGCCTGCACCGCCGCGGTGCGGGGCCGACAACGGACACTTGGGGTGTCTTGATCAGGCGCCCTGAGCTGACGTCGCTCGAAGGGCGGCGCGCGAACGGGTCGAATGGCCAAGCGGGCCAAAGTCAGTTGCAGGCGCGGTTCAATACCGTTTCCACCCTCCGGTCAAGGCTTTTCGCCAGCGCTTCAGGCGTCGCGCCTCGGGCGTTCGGAACCCATTGATTCGGCTTGAAGGCGCACGCCCCGGGATCGGCGCAAGCCTCGCAACGCTTCATTAACGTTAACGCACCCTAATGGGCGCGCCGTCCCGGATTACTCCGAGCGCGTCGCATTGACGCCCATGTCATCCCATGCTATCCCAAATCATCCCGCGTATCGTACCGGAGCCACTGCCCGCAATGCGCTGCCTCTTGGTGCGTAGCCCAGCAGTCGCGCCCGGAGCGATGGGGCGGATCGAAGGAGGGGAGGCCGGGCCAGGCCGGCCAGGGTGCGGCGACGCCGCGCGCACGGGATCGGGTGAAGCAATTGGATCGCTTCGTCTCGCACTACGTGAACCGGGTCGACGCCAAGGGGCGGGTGTCGATCCCTGCGACATTTCGAGCGGTGCTGGCGCGCGATGGTTTCGAGGGTCTCTACGTGCATCCATCGCTCGACGCGGAGGCTCTCGACTGCGGCGGCAATTCGCTGCTCAGGCAGATCGAAGGACTGCTCGACACGTTCTCGCCGTTTTCCGAGGAACGCGACACCTATTCGACGGCGCTTCTCGGGACGAGCGAAATTCTCAAAGTCGATTCCGAAGGCCGGGTGATCCTTACAGAATCGCTGAAGGAATACGCCGGCATCGCTGCCGAAGTCACCTTCGTTGGGCAGGGCTACAAGTTTCAGATCTGGGAGCCGAGCCGTTTCCGTGCGCATCTGGACGAGGCCAGAGACCGGGTGCGCACTCTTCGCAAACAGCTCAGCGACCGGCACGCAGCGCGAGCTTCGCCTCCCGCTGCGCCTCATGGAGCACGGGAATGACACCGGGCGGCGGCGCAGGACCCAGTCCCGCCGCAGGCGGACCCGCCCGGCACGTTCCCGTGCTCCGTGACCAGGCTCTGGCGGCGCTCGACCTACGCCCCGGCGGCCTCTATCTCGATGCAACGTTCGGGGCCGGCGGCTATGCGCGCAGCATCCTCGCGGTCGAGGGAACCAGGGTACTGGCGCTCGACCGCGATCCCTCTGCAATCCACGAAGGCCGGGAGCTCGCCGGGGCCGCGCCCGGCCGCCTGACCCTCGTGGAAGCGCGGTTCGGCGAACTTGATCGCGTCGCCTTGGACCATGGATTCATCACAGGGCCTGAGCCTTCCTTCGATGGGGTTGCGCTCGACATCGGCGTGTCTTCGATGCAGCTCGACGAGGCAAGCCGCGGGTTTTCGTTCCGCCTCGACGGTCCGCTCGATATGCGCATGGAGCAGCGTGGCAGGAGTGCTGCTGACATCGTCAATTTGGAAAGCGAAGGGCGGCTCGCCGACATCTTCTATCACTACGGCGAGGAACGGGCCGCGCGCCGCATCGCCCGGGCGCTCGTCGCTCAGCGGGAAAGGGCGCCGATCGCCACAACACGCGCGCTCGCCGAACTGATCGAGCGGATCGCGCCGCGCGGATCGCGTGATATCCACCCCGCCACGCGCGTCTTCCAGGCGCTGCGCATTGCCGTCAACGATGAGCTCGGCGAGCTTTTGCGCGCGCTTGAGGCCGCGCAGCGGATATTGAAGGCGGCGGGCCGGCTCGTCGTCGTGACGTTCCACTCGCTCGAAGATCGCCTCGTCAAGCAGTTCCTTGCCGCCTGCTCCGGCCGCCGACCCGCAGGTTCCCGTCATCTGCCGGAGACAGCCATCGCGGCAAGCGCGAGCTTCACCGTGCCGGGCGGGCAGCCTGTGATCCCCACCGCGGCCGAAATGCGCATGAACCCCCGGGCTCGCTCGGCCAAGCTTCGGTTTGCAGTCCGCACCGCGGCGCCGCCCTTGGCGGTGCCGCCCGAAGTCGCAGCGCTCGCCCAACCCGCCGCCCTGGGTCAGAGGGGACACTGAATGTGGCGCCTCCTCCATATCGGCGCGATCGGCGCGTTGATGGGTTCGGCAGTCTATGCCTACTCCGTCAAATACCAGACGATCTGGTATGCCGAGCAGATCGTGAAAATGAAGCACAAGATCGCTGGCGAGCATGACCAGATCGCCATGCTGCGCGCCGAATGGGCGCATCTGACGCGACCGGAACGGGTCCAGCAATTGGTGTCGGCCTATCTCGAGACCCTGCCACTTGCCCTCAACCAGATGGTGAAGGTCGCCGATCTGCCGGAGCGCGCCCCGAAGGTCGACACCATCGGCCGCAAGCTTGAGACACTCGGCGTGGGCTTGTCGACGAGTACGCCGCGCGATCCGAAGTCTTCGGGCGGGACCACCCCGTCGGCACGCCGGTAGCGCGATGTCGAGCCAAGCCATTCACGACGATTCTACCGCCGCCGCACCGGACGTCGCGCGCGTGCCGTCGCAGATTGGCGAACCGGCACCGCGCCGGCGCTCGCTGCCGCGCCTTCTTGGCGCCTTCTTGCGCGACGTCTTTCGCACCCGGCTTGACAAGAGCCGGGCTCGCATCAGGGTCGTCGCCTTCGGCTTTGCCGCAATCTATTGCGTCGTCGGCGGCAGGCTGATCCAGCTCGGCATGCGGCCGGACACGCCCGATACGTTCAAGCATGTCGCAGCGGAGGCAGCGGCAGCCGCCCGCCCTGACATCATCGACCGAAACGGGGAAATCCTGGCGACCGACATCAGGGTCATGTCGATCTTCGCCGAGCCCAAGCGCATCATCGACAAGGATGAGGCGGTCGAACTGCTCACGGCGGTGCTCCCTGACGTCAACGCCCGCGAATTGCGCGACCGCCTGAGCTCTCGTAAGGGCTTTGCCTGGGTCAAGCGAGGCGTGACGCCGAAGGAACAGGAGGAGGTCTTCCGCCTCGGGCTGCCTGGCGTGGGCTTCCTGCCCGAAGACAAGCGTGTCTACCCCAACGGTCCGATTGCCGCGCACGTGCTCGGGCTCACCAACGTCGACAACGCCGGCATCGCCGGCATCGAGAAATACATCGACGACCAGGGCCTCGGCGCACTCCACGGCGCTGGTTTCAACCTGTCGGCGGCCGACATGAAGCCGGTGCGCCTGTCGCTTGACCTGAAGGTCACCTACGCCCTGCGCGACGAGCTCTTGCAGGGCATTGCCAAATACAAGGCCAATGCGGCCGCGGGCGCCATCCTCGACGTCAACACGGGCGAGGTCATCGCGCTCGCCTCGCTTCCCGACTACGATCCCAATACCGCTGCCGCCGAGGCGCTCGACAAGGACCACATCAATCGCCTGACGGTCGGCGTCTACGAGATGGGCTCGACCTTCAAGGCGATTTCGCTCGCCATGGCGCTCGACAGCAACAAGGTCACCTTGAATTCGCGCATCGACGCGCGCGGCACATTGCGCTATGGCCGGTTCACCATCCATGACTACGAGGCGAAGAGCCGGGTTTTGACCGTCCCGGAGGTGTTCACTTTTTCATCCAATATCGGCGCGGCTCGCATGGCGTTGATGGTCGGCGTCGAGGCTCACAAGGCGTTCCTGAGGAAGATGGGCCAGCTCGATCGCATGCGCACCGAGTTGCCGGAATCGGCCGAGCCGCTCTATCCGAGGAACTGGGGCGAGCTCAACACGATGACGATTGCCTTCGGCCACGGCATCGCGGTTGCGCCGCTGCAGGCGGCGATGGCCGTTGGGGCGTTGATGAACGGCGGGCTGATGATCAACCCGACCTTCCTGCCGCGCACGGCCGAAGAGGCGCGCGCCAACGCTCCGCGTGTCATCCGTGCCGAAACGAGCGAGGAAATGCGCTATCTGATGCGCCTCAATGCCGAGAAGGGCACGGCGCAGAAGGCCAACATTCCAGGCTACTTCGTCGGCGGCAAGACTGGAACGGCGGAAAAGGTCATGTTCGGCCACTATCAGAGGCACAAGCTGTTCACGACGTTCATGGCCATCGTTCCGGCCGACAAGCCGCGATACCTGTTCCTGACGACCTATGACGAGCCGAAAGGCCTTCCCGAGACCGGCGGCTTTGCGACCGCCGCCTGGAACAGCGGGGTCGTGACAGGCAAGATCATCGAGCGGGTCGGTCCCCTGCTGGGCATGGCGCCGCGCATCGATCTGCCGGAGCAGCCCTTTCCGCTCGTCGCAAAGCTCGGTATCGGCATCACGCGATGATCGCGCTTGAACGACTATTCGCCGACGCCGCGCCGCCGCCGGCGGCGGAACGGGCGGTCACGGGCCTGACCGCCGACAGCCGTGCCGTCGAGCCGGGCTTTGTCTTTTTTGCCATCGCCGGAGGCAAAACCGACGGGCTTGCCTTCGTTCCCCAGGCGATCGCCAAGGGTGCGGCTGCCATCGTCGCCGAGCGGCGGCCGGAGGGCCTGCCCGAGGGGGTCGCCTTCGTGCGGGTCGAGGACGCGCGCGCCGCGCTGGCGCATGCCGCCTCGCGTTTCCACCCGCTGCAGCCTGCCACGATCGTTGCGGTGACCGGCACCAGCGGCAAGACCTCCGTCGCCGCGTTCGTGCGGCAGATCTGGCTGAGGCTCGGCCACCCTGCAGCCTCGCTCGGCACCATCGGCCTCGTCTCGCCTTCAGGCGAAACCTACGGCGCGCTGACGACGCCTGATCCGGTATCGCTTCATGCGACCCTCGATCGGCTCGCCCGCGACGGCGTCACGCATCTTGCAATGGAAGCCTCCTCGCACGGCCTCGATCAGCGGCGGCTCGACGGCGTCCGGCTGGCAGCCGGCGCCTTCACCAATCTATCGCGCGATCATCTCGACTATCATCCGACGCTCGAGGCATACCTTGCCGCGAAGCTCCGCTTGTTCGAGGTGCTGCTGGCGCCCGGCTGCGCCGCGGTGGTCGATGCGGATGCTACCGCCTCCGTGAAGGTCATCGAGGTCTGCAAGGCACGCGGCCTGAAAGTCGTCACGACGGGCGAGCACGGCGACGACATCCGACTCATTGCCGCGGAACGGGACGGATTTGCCACGCGCCTCAGGTTGCGCCACGCCAACCGCGAGCATGTGGCCCGCCTGCCGCTGCTCGGCCGCTTCCAGGTCGAGAACGCGCTTGTTGCCGCCGGGCTTTGCATTGCGACCGGAGGCGAGGCGGCCGCCATTTTCGCGGCCCTCGGCGATCTTCATGGCGCGCCAGGCCGGCTCGAACTCGTCGGCCACAAGGACGGCGCGCCGATCTTCGTCGACTACGCCCACAAGCCCGATGCGCTCGAAAAAGCCTTGCAGGTGCTGCGCCCGCTGGCCGGCACGCGGCTTCTGGTGGTCTTCGGGGCGGGCGGCGACCGCGACCCGGGCAAGCGCCCGATCATGGGCGAGGTGGCGGCAAGGAACGCTGACGTCGTGATCGTCACCGACGACAATCCGCGGACCGAGGATGCCGCCGCGATCCGCGCCGCAGTCCTTGCCGGTGCGCCCGGCGCGCTAGAAATCGGCGACCGGCGAAGGGCAATCGGCGAGGCCGTTCGCATGCTTGCCCATGGCGACGTCCTGCTTGTAGCTGGAAAGGGCCATGAAACCGGCCAGATTGTCGGTCGGACAATCCTCCCCTTCTCGGATCACGAGGCCGTCCGCGCGGCCCTCCAGGAACCCTTGCAATGAACGAGCAATCGCCGCTTCCGGACATGCTGTGGTCGGGTCTCGGGCTGGTGGCGCCGCTCGAGGCGCGGGTCACCGGCGTGCTGCCGCGCCCCGGTATCTTCGGCATTTCGATCGATTCGCGCAGCCTGCAGCCGGGCGACCTTTTCTTCGCCATAGAGGGCGACACCAACGACGGCCATGACTTCGTGCATGCCGCCTTCGAGAACGGGGCGGCCGCGGCGGTCGTCGCGGAAGCGCGGGCCCACGAATTCGAGGCGGCGGGCACCCTCTACATCGTGCACGATGTGCTCGCCGCCTTGGAGCGTCTCGGCCGCGCCGCCAGGGCCCGTTCGAAGGGCAAGATCATTGCCGTCACCGGCTCGGTCGGCAAGACCAGCACGAAAGAGGCCCTGCGACTGGTCCTCGGCGAACAAGGTCAGACGCATGCCTCGACCGCCTCCTACAACAACCACTGGGGCGTGCCGTTGACGCTCGCGACCTTGCCGTCAAGAGCACGCTTCGGCGTTTTCGAAATCGGCATGAACCACGCCGGCGAGATCATCCCCCTCGCCGCAATGGTGCGCCCGCACGTTGCAATCGTGACGACCGTCGCGCCCGTCCATACCGAATTCCTGGGCTCGGTCGAAGCGGTCGCCGACGCCAAGGCCGAGATCTTCTCGGGCCTCGAACAAGGTGGCGTCGCGGTCATTCACCGCGACATTCCCCAATTCGAACGCCTGCGCGAGCGCGCCGAGGCGTCGCCCGCCGGCTCGATCGTCAGCTTCGGCGAGCACGAGGAGGCTGAGGCCCGGCTCATCTCGCTGGTGCTTGCGGCGGATCATTCCGATATCACGGCCCTGATCAACGGCGACGAAATGACCTACCGGCTTGGCGCGCCGGGCAGGCACCTTGCCGTCAATTCGCTTGCGGTTCTTGCTGCCGTCGAAGCAGCGGACGGGGATGTCGGGAGCGCTGCTGCAACGCTCGCCTATCTCGCCCAGCCGCCGGGCCGCGGGGCGCGCGTCAATCTTCAGGCGACCGGTGGCGCCTTCACCCTCATCGACGAAAGCTACAATGCCAATCCCGTCTCGATGCGCGCAGCGCTCGCGGTTCTCGCCGGCACTTCTCCGGGCTGGCTCGGCCGGCGCATCGCGGTCCTCGGCGACATGCTGGAACTCGGGCCCGATGCTCCGGCCCTCCACGCGGAGCTTGCCGAAGCCATTGCCGAGAGCCGGGTCGACGTGGTCTTTGCCGCGGGCCTGCTGATGCAGCACCTTGCCGATGCCATTCCAAGCAACGTCTACGGTGGCTGGGCGGAACGGGCAGCCGACATCGAGTCGGCGGTCCTCGACGCCGTGCACGGCGGCGATGTGGTCATGGTCAAGGGGTCGAAGGGGAGCCGCATGTCCGCCATCGTCGCCGCGCTGAGGGAGCGCTACACGGCGGTTGCGGAGACCGGGCGGCCCTAGGGAAGCTTCATGCTCAGCTGGCTTGCGGATCTGTCGCATCATTTCAGTCCGCTCAACCTCTTCCGCTACATCACGTTCCGGGCCGGCGGCGCGACGGCGACGTCGCTGTTGTTCGTCTTCTTCTTCGGGCCGCGAATCATTTCGGCGCTGCGCCTCAAGCAGGGCAAGGGTCAGCCCATCCGCGCCGACGGACCGCAGTCGCACATCCTCAAGGTCGGCACCCCGACGATGGGCGGCCTGATGATCCTCTCGGGCCTCATCGTCGGCACGCTGCTGTGGGCCAACCTGCAGAACCGCTACGTCTGGGTCGTGCTGCTGGTGACCCTCGGGTTCGGCCTCATCGGCTTCTACGACGATTTCCTGAAGGTGACGAAGCAGACGCACAGGGGCTTTTCCGGGCGCGCCCGGCTGGGGCTCGAGGCGCTGATCGCCCTGCTTGCATGCTGGGCACTGATCCGCGTCAGCGGCACGCCGATTGCGACCTCGCTCGCCGTTCCCTTCATCAACGGTTTCGTCGTCGACCTCGGCCTGTTCTTCCTGGTCTTCGGTCCTTTCGTCATCGTCTCGGCCGGCAACGCCGTCAACCTGACCGACGGCCTCGACGGCCTTGCCATCGTGCCGGTGATGCTGGCGGCCGGCACCTTCGGGATCATCGCCTGGCTTGCCGGCAACGCGATCTTTTCCGTCTATCTCGGCATCAATTTCGTGCCCGGAACGGGCGAACTCTCGGTCGTATGCGGCGCCCTCATCGGAGCGGGCCTGGGCTTCCTGTGGTTCAATGCGCCGCCGGCGCAGATTTTCATGGGCGACACGGGATCGCTCGCCCTCGGCGGCCTCCTCGGCACGATCGCGCTCGCCATCAAGCACGAGTTCGTGCTCGCCATCGTCGGCGGGCTCTTCGTGCTCGAAGCGGTCTCGGTCATCGTCCAGGTGATCTCCTTCAAGCTCACCGGCAAGCGCGTCTTCAGGATGGCGCCGATCCACCACCATTTCGAGCAGCTCGGCTGGAAGGAGCCGCAGATCGTCATCCGCTTCTGGATCATCGCGCTCGTGCTGTCGATCGTGGGCCTTGCGACCCTGAAGGTGCGCTGACATGACCCCGGTCACGAGCTTCGCCGGCAAGACGGTCGCGCTCTTCGGCCTTGGCGGGTCCGGGCTCGCGACGGCGCGGGCGCTCGTCGCCGGCGGAGCGCGCGTCGTTTGCTGGGACGACAGCGCCATGGCGCTCGACAAGGCGCGCAGGCTGGGGCTCGAGGTCCAGGACCTTGGCACGGCCAACTGGTCGTGGTTCGCAAGCTTCGTGCTGACGCCGGGCGTTCCCCTGACGCATCCGCGGCCGCACTGGACGGTCGAGAAGGCAAAGGCGGCGGGCGTCGAGATCATCGGCGACATCGAGCTCTTCTGCCGCGAGCGGGCGAAGCTGGCGCCTCATGCGCCGCTCATCGCCATCACCGGGACGAATGGCAAGTCGACGACGACCGCACTCACGGCACACATCCTGCGCACGGCAGGCAAGGACGTGCAGCTCGGCGGCAACATCGGCACCGCCATCCTGGCGCTCGAGCCGCCGTCGAGCGAGCGCATCCACGTCATCGAGGTCTCCTCGTTCCAGATCGACCTTGCGCCGTCGCTGGCGCCCACGATCGGTGTGCTTTTGAACCTCACGCCCGACCATCTCGACCGCCACGGCACCATGGAGAACTATGCGGCGGTGAAGGAGCGACTGGTCGCGAACGCCTCAATTGCCGCACTCTCCGTCGACGATGCATGGTGCCGGGCAATCGCCGACCGACTGAAGTCACGCAGCCACCATGTCACCCGCTTTTCCGGCGAGGTTGCCGAAGGCTTCCACACCGTCGGAACCCGAATCCTCGAAGGAGGGAACTCCCGAACCGGAGCGATATGGCTTGCCGACGTTGCCGGGATTGCTTCCCTCAGGGGGCAGCACAATGCCCAAAACGCGATTGCGGCGACCTCCGCTGTCCGAATGTTGCATCATGGCTTGAAACGGGAGCTCTATCGCGCGGCCTTGGAGTCGTGGGCCGAAAGGAAGGGCGGCGGCGGGAAACTGGCTGAAGTGCTCGATCGGGACAAGGCGATTGTCGAAGAAGTCTTTGGCGATCTCGTCGCCAAAAATAATCCCGATGCGTGGCTGGTCCGCATCGACATGATCCAGCACGGGCTTTCTACCTTTCCAGGTCTCCCGCATCGCATGGAGGAGGTCGGCCGCAACGGCAGGGTCCTCTTCATCAACGATTCGAAGGCGACCAATGCCGATGCCGCCGAGAAGGCGCTCTTGTCCTTCCGCAACATCTTCTGGATCGCCGGCGGCAAGGCGAAGGAGGGTGGCATCGAGCCGCTGAAGCCGCTCTTTAACCGAATCGATAAAGCCTATCTGATCGGCGCAGCGACCGAAGAGTTTGCGGGGACGCTCGGGTCGGACGTTCCTTTCGAGCGCGGCGGCACGCTCGACGTGGCCGTCGCCCACGCCGCGGAGGATGCAATGCGTTCGACTGCACCGGAGCCCATCGTGCTGCTCTCGCCCGCTTGTGCCTCCTACGACCAATTCCCCAATTTCGAGGTCCGCGGCGACCGCTTTCGCGAACTCGTGCGAGGTCTTCCCGGAGTGACGCCGACGGGAGCGGCGAGATGAATACGCGGATGCAGTCCGTCGGATGCTCCCCCGCAATGCGAGGGAGCTGTCGGCGCAGCCGACTGAGGGGGCGCTTCCTATCGGCCTCGCCGTCCGGCGCCCCCTCCACCATGCTTCGCATGGTCCCCCTCCCCCGCAGAAGCGGGGGAGGACCCGACCACACTAACGGAGCCTGACCATGGTTTCGCGCACGCACCGCTCGCCCTTCGCCGACTGGTGGTGGACCGTCGATCGCTGGCTCCTCGGCGGCCTTGGCGTGCTGATGGTCGTGGGCGTGGTGCTGACCATGGCGGCAAGCCCGCCTGTTGCCGAGCGGCTCGGCCTCTCAACCTTCCATTTCGTGCATCGCCAGGTGCTGTTCCTGGGGCTTTCGGCGGTCCTGCTCATCGTCACCTCGTTCCTGTCTCCCCGCCACGTGCGGCGCGCGGCGCTTCTGGCCTTTCTCATCGGCATGGCGCTTGTCGCCGCCGGCCTCCTTTTCGGCCAGGAGGTCAAGGGCTCGCGGCGGTGGATTCTCGGCATTCAGCCGTCGGAATTCGTGAAGCCCTGTTTCGTCGTGCTTGCGGCCTGGGCCTTTGCCGAGGGGGGCCGTCGTCGCGGCGAAGTGCCCGGCAACGTCCTGGCCCTGCTGCTCTTGCCCGCCACCATCGTGCCGCTCATCCTGCAGCCGGACTTCGGCCAGACCATGCTGATCTCGCTCGTCTGGGCGACCCTGTTCTTCATGGCGGGACTGCACTGGTTCTGGGTCGCCGGCATCGGCGGGGTCGGCGCGGTCGGCGCGCTGCTTGCCTACGAACTCGTACCGCACGTGCGCGCCCGCATCCTGCAGTTCATCGATTCAGTGAACGGCACCGGCACCGGCGATCGCTTTCAGGTCGACACGGCCCTCGACAGCATCGTGGCGGGCGGATGGTTCGGCAAGGGTCCGGGGGAGGGGACACTGAAGCGCGTCCTGCCCGATGCGCACACGGACTTCACCTTTGCTGTTACCGGCGAAGAATTCGGCATCCTCGCCTGCATCGGCGTGATGCTGCTCTTCGGCTTCATCGTGCTGCGCGGACTTTTGTTGTCGGCCCGCAACGAAGATCCGTTCTGCCGCTTTACCGCCGCAGGCCTCGTCATGTTGTTCGGCCTGCAGAGCTTGATCAACATGGCGGTCAATCTGCAGCTGATGCCGGCCAAGGGCATGACCCTGCCATTCATCTCGTATGGCGGATCGTCCGTGATCTCGCTTGCCCTGGGCATGGGCTTTCTCGTCGCGGTGACGCGCAAGCGGCCGCGCGCCGCCTTGGATGCCCCCCTCGCGCCCGCGCAGGCCGCCAGCGCATGAGGCGGCCACCCATCCTGCTCGCCGCCGGCGGCACCGGCGGCCACCTGTTTCCAGCCGAAGCGCTTGCCCGGGCGCTCGCCGGCCGCGGCCAGGCCGTCGAACTCGCAACCGATCGGCGGGCTCTCGACTACGGCACCGCTTTCCCCGCCGAGGCTGTGCACGCGCTGCAGGCCGCGACCCCCTTCAGCGGCTCGGTCGCGGCGAAGGCAGCCGCGCTGGCTAAGCTCGGGCTCGGAACGCTTGCGGCGCGTTCGCTCATACGACGCCTCGCGCCGCTGTGCGTCGTCGGCTTTGGCGGCTATCCGAGCGTGCCGCCCGTACTCGCCGCCGTCCTTGCGCGCGTCCCGACCGTGATTCACGAGCAGAACGCCGTGATGGGCCGTGCCAATCGGTTTCTCGCCCCCCGCGTCACGGCGATCGCCACCGGCTTCCCGAAGATCGGGGGCATCGCCGACAGGCTTCGCGCCAAGGCGACGCATACGGGAAATCCGGTGCGCCCGGCGGTGATCGAGGCGGCGGGCGTCTCCTATCCCGGCTTCGACGACGGCCGCCTGCGGGTTCTCGTCACCGGCGGGTCGCAGGGCGCGCGCATCATGTCCGACATCGTGCCCGCGGCTGTTGCCACCATGGCGCCGTTGGTGCGTCAGCGCCTGGCCATCGTCCAGCAGGCACGACCGGAGGACGTCGAGCGGGTGCGCGGCGCCTACACAAGCCTCGGCGTCGCGGCGGAGGTCGCGCCGTTCTTCAAGGACCTGCCGACCCGGGTCGCGGCCGCGCATCTCGTCGTGGCGCGCGCCGGCGCATCGACCGTCGCGGAACTCGCCGTAATCGGACGCCCGGCCATCCTCGTGCCGTTGCCAGGCAGCCTCGATCAGGATCAGGCGGCCAACGCCGCTTGGCTCGGCGAACGCCAAGCCGCCCTTGTCTTGGCGCAGCGCGACTTCACGCCCCAGGCACTGGCCGCCGAGCTCGTTGGCGGCCTCGCCGATGCCAGCCGCCTGCGTCAGGCGGCGGCAGCAGCCAGAAGCGTCGGCATCGCCGATGCCGCCGAGCGGCTTGCCGATCGGGTCCTCGCTGTCGCGGGCCTGCCGGACCACGCGGAGAGGTCTCATGAAGCTGCCGCGTGAGCTCGGCCCCATTCATTTCGTCGGTATCGGCGGCATCGGCATGTCCGGCATCGCGGAGGTGCTGGTCAATCTCGGCTATCGCGTCCAGGGCTCGGACGCGGCCGACAGCGCCAACGTCAAGCGCCTGCGCGACAAGGGCGTGCCGATCAGCGTCGGTCACAGCGCCGACAGTCTCGGCGAGGCGGCAGTCGTTGTCGTCTCGACGGCGATCCAGCGTGACAACCCGGAGCTCGCCGGGGCGCGCGAAAAGCGTCTGCCGGTCGTGCGCCGGGCTGAGATGCTCGCCGAGCTCATGCGCCTGAAGCAATGCGTCGCCATTGCCGGAACCCACGGCAAGACGACGACGACGTCGCTCGTGGCAACCCTGCTCGATGCAGGCGGCTTCGACCCGACCGTCATCAACGGCGGCATCATCAACGCCTACGGCACCAACGCGCGCCTGGGCGCCGGCGACTGGATGGTGGTGGAGGCCGATGAAAGCGACGGCACGTTCCTGAAGCTGCCGGCCGACGTCGCCATCATCACCAACATCGACCCCGAACATCTCGACCATTTCAGGACATTCGATGCCATCAAGGATGCCTTCCGCGCTTTCGTCGAGAACCTGCCGTTCTACGGCTTTGCCATCATGTGCCTTGACCATCCGACCGTGCAGGAACTCGTCGGCCGGATCGAGGACCGGCGCGTGCTGACCTACGGCGAGAACCCACAATCCGATATTCGCCTTCTCGATGTCGATCTCGCCGACGGCGTTTCGCGCTTCAACGTGCTGATCCGCGACCGCTCGACCACCAATGCAACCTATATCGGCGATCTCGTCATGCCGATGCCGGGCCACCACAATGCGCTCAATGCGACTGCGGCGGTGGCCGTTGCCCACCAGCTCGGGATGCCGGTCAAGACAATCCGGCAGGCGATCGCGGCATTCGCCGGGGTCAAGCGGCGCTTCACCAAGACGGGCGTGTGGAACGGGGCGACCATCTTCGACGACTACGGCCACCATCCGGTCGAGATCGCTGCAGTGCTGAAAGCCGCGCGCGCCTCGACCAGGCACCAGGTCATCGCCATCGTTCAGCCACATCGCTACACGCGGCTTGCCTCGCTGTTCGACCAGTTTGCCACCTGCTTCAACGATGCCGACGCGGTGATCGTCGCCGACGTCTACCCGGCGGGGGAAAAGCCGATAGCCGGCGCCGATCGCGATTCGCTTGTGGCCGCGATCAAGGCCCACGGCCACCGCAACGTTGTTGCGCTCCCCGGGCCGCAGCAGCTGGCGTGCCAGGTGCGCGGCCTTGCCAAGCCCGGCGACTATGTCGTGTGCCTCGGGGCGGGCAGTATCACCCAATGGGCCTATGCCCTGCCGAGCGAGCTTGCCGGAGGCGAGGCATGAGGGTCGCCGCAAGACCCCCTCTCCCCGCGCGCGGGGAGAGGGCAGGGGTGAGGGGCCGAGCGATTGACCTCGGACTCCAAACGCGCTCCGCCCACCTCGTTCACGCAATTCGCGGCTACTCGCCCCGCCCCTCACCTTCCCTGTCCCCGCAAGCGGGGAGAGAGGGGGCCAGCGCCGGCGCGCTCCTTCCCACATTCATGCCGCGGCACGGCCGGTGCGTGCGATGACCTTTCCGGATCTCGCCCAGGACTTGCGCGACCGCATGCCGGAGCTGCGCGGTCGCCTTGCCGCCAACCAGGACTTGGCGCCGTTCACCTGGTTCCGCGTCGGCGGGCCGGCGCAGCTCCTGTTCGCGCCTGGCGACGAAGCGGATCTGTCGTATTTTCTTACCCGCCTGCCCGACGACATGCCGGTGACGACGGTCGGCCTCGGCTCGAACCTCATCGTGCGTGACGGCGGCGTGCCGGGTGTCGTCATCCGGCTTGGCGGCAAGCCGTTCGGCGAGGTGGCCGTCGAGCCGAATTGCCATCTGCGCGCCGGCACCGCCGTGCCGGACGTCAGGCTGGCGCGCGCCGCCGCCGACGCGGGGATCGACGGACTGGCATTCTATCGCGGCATTCCGGGCTCGATCGGCGGCGCCCTGCGCATGAACGCGGGAGCTCACGGCGGCGAGACCAAGGACTGCTTCGTCGCTGCGCACGGCGTCGATCGGAAGGGCGCAATCCATATCCTCACCAACGCGGACATGGGCTTTTCCTACCGGCATTGCAGCGTCTCCGACGACGTCATTTTCACCCAGGCTTTTTTCCGCGGCCGTCCCGGCGATCCCGCCGCCATCCTCGCCGAAATGCATCGCATCACCGAGGCGCGCGAGGCTTCCCAGCCGATCCGCGAAAAGACCGGCGGCTCGACCTTCAAGAACCCGCCCGGCCAAAAGGCCTGGCAGCTGATCGACAAGGCCGGCTGCCGCGGCCTTGCGATTGGCGATGCGCAGGTCTCGCCGATGCACTGCAACTTCCTCATCAACCGCGCCAATGCCAGGGCGGCCGATATCGAGTCCTTGGGCGAGGAGGTGCGCCGGCGCGTAAAAGAGACCTCAGGCGTCGATCTCGAGTGGGAAATCAAACGGATCGGGGTCGGTGCCTAAGCGCTCCGAGCGAGTGACGTCTTGTCTGGGCTGGTTGGTTTGTTTCGCCACCCACGGGCCTGCGGAAGATCGCGGCGCGGGAGGTCAGTACGCTGGCGCGGCGCTGCATGCGGGGCTCATCTGTCTCAACGGCCCGGCGAAGGGCATGGACCTGGATCTGACCCCGGGACGTTTCTGGTTGCGCTGGACGAACTCGACCGACGCAGACCTCGTGAACCAAGTCTTGGAGATCACGGCGGTCGACGCCTATTTCGACGTTCTGCGCTATGCGCTCCCACCCTATTGAGAGTCATGACCAAGAGCACGAACGCGACCCCACTATCGGCAGCTTGAAGAATGTCGGCCCTGACCTCATACGCCGCCGTAACAAAACGACTTGTCCAGGTCGACCAGCGTACGGTCACTCCTGGCATGGCCAGCATGCCGGCCATCGTCGGTTGAGAATAGCCGAGGTCCGCGGCCTAACCAATGCAGGGGTGGATTCCGCAAGCGGAGCTCGAGACGCACAAGCGATTCCGCAAAAGGGAATTTGGCCTTAGACGAAGTTGACGCGACAGGTCGCGATTCGGCGCCTTTCGCATGCGCATTCCAGTACATGCGCATTCCAGTAAAGGATTCTGCCATGCCCAAGCACGTCGCCGTTCTGATGGGCGGATGGTCGGCTGAACGCGAGGTCAGCCTCAACAGCGGCGCCGGCTGCGCCAAGGCGCTCGAAGCAGTGGGCTATCGCGTCACGCTGATCGACGTGAAGCGCGATATCGCGGCGGTGCTGGAGCGGCTTAAGCCCGACGTCGCCTTCAACGCGCTGCACGGACGCGTCGGCGAGGACGGCACCATCCAAGGAATTCTGGAAATCCTGCGCATCCCCTACACCCATTCGGGCGTGCTCGCCTCGGCGCTCGCCATGCAGAAGGACAAGGCGAAGGTCGTCATGTCGGCCGCCGGCGTGCCGACGGCCCAAGGTGTCGTGCTCAGCCGCTTTGCGGCAGCCGAACGCCACGCCTTGCCGCCCCCTTACGTCGTCAAGCCGGTGAACGAAGGCTCCTCGGTCGGCGTCATCATCGTGCGGGAGGACCGGTCCCATCCGCCGCAGGAATTGTCGCGGCCGGACTGGCCGTACGGCGATCTGGTGCTCGCCGAGGAATTCATCGCCGGACGCGAACTCACCTGCGCGGTAATGGGCGAGCAGGCGCTCGGGGTGATCGACATCCGCCCGGCCACCGGAGTCTTCTATGACTACGACGCAAAGTATTCGAAAGGCGGGTCGATTCACGTCCTGCCTGCAAAAATTAAACCAAATGTTTACCAACGTGTCCAAGAGTTGGCAGTCGTGGCGCACAGGGCGCTTGGTTGCCGCGGCGTGAGCCGTGCCGACTTCCGTTACGACGACACTGCGACCGGAACCGGCACGCTCGTCTGCCTGGAAGTCAACACGCAGCCCGGCATGACCGAGACCTCCCTGGTGCCCGAGATGGCTGCCCATGCGGGATATTCGTTTGGCGAGTTGGTGAAATGGATGGTGGAGGACGCCTCCTGCGATCGCTGAGCGCGGTGGTCCCGGACATGATGCCGGGCTTTGCACCGCCGCGCCTTGCCGTGGCGGGAGCGCTGGTTGCGGTGCCGGCACGAGCCCTCGCCGAACCGCTTCGGCCAGCCCGGCGTCGCACGCCGCACGGCCTTGGCGGGTGCCTCCTCGGCATCTTGAGCCGCCGCCCCCGGCTGGTTGGCAATCTGCTCGCAGCCACGCTGTTTGCTTCGGTTGGCGCCTATGGCGCGGTCTGCAGCGGCGAATATGCGGCCTTCGTCGAGGCCAATGGCACACTCCCCGACCTTATTGCGCGCAGCGTCGGCTTCAGCATTGCGGCGGTGACCATCTCCGGCCTCAACGAGCTGTCGGAGACGCAGGTCCTCGCGGCAGCCGGCATCACGCCGAAATCATCGCTGGCGTTTCTCGATGCCGCCGACATACGTCGCCGCCTCAAGGCGCTGCCGCTCGTTCGGGACGCCTCTGTCACCAAGCTCTATCCCGATCGCCTGCTCGTCGCCATTACCGAGCGCCAGCCCTATGCGCTATGGCAGAAGGACGGGCAGGTGGCCATCATCGGATCGGACGGACAAGTCATCGACGAGCGGCACGATGAGCGCCATGACGGCCTGCCGTTCGTCGCCGGCGAGAACGCCAACGCGCATGTCGCCGAATACGTCAAATTGCTCGCGGCCGCCGACGATCTGCAGCCGAAAATCCGTGCCGGCGCCCTTATTGCCGAGCGGCGCTGGAATCTCGTGATGACGTCCGGCGTCATCGTCAAGCTGCCGGAAATCGACCCCGCCACGGCGCTCGCCGGCTTGGCACGGCTCGAGCGTACCGCCCACATTCTCGAAAAGGATATCGTGTCACTGGATCTGCGCGTACCCGGACGGGTCGTGGCACGCCTCACCGAAGAGGCGGCCTCAAACCGGGCCGATCTCCTCAACCGCAAGGCCGGCAAGAGGAGCGGTCCCACGTGAGCGTGAACCGCAATCTGCCCCCGCGCATGAAGCCGATTGCAGCGCGCAAGAGTGCGATCCTTTGCGTTCTCGACATCGGCACCTCGAAGATCGCCTGCCTTATCGCGCGCCTCGCGCCGTCCGATCCTTCCGAAGCACTGCCGGGCCGCACACATCGGTGCCGCATCCTCGGCATCGGCCATCAGCGGTCGCGCGGCATGAAGGGCGGCACGGTCGTCGACATGGAGGCGGCCGAACAGGCGATCCGTCATGTGGTCGACGCTGCCGAGCGCATGGCCGGGGTCGAGGTCGAAAGCGTCATTGTCAACATGACCGGCGGCAGGCTCGGCTCGCAGCTCTACAGTGCCAAGATCTCGGTGGGCGGTAGGACCGTGTCGGACCCCGACATCCATCGCGTGCTCGAGGCAGCGACGGCGACCAAAGCCCGCCAGGGCCGCGCGGTCCTGCACTCGCTGCCGACCGGTTGCTCGCTCGACGGCACGCGCGGCATTCGCGATCCGCGCGGCATGATCGGCGACGAGCTTGGCGCCGATCTCCACGTCGTTTCCTGCGAGGCCGCCGCGGCGCGCAACCTGATGCTTGCCATCGAGCGCTGCCATCTCAAGATCGAGGTCATGGTCGCAACCCCCTACGCGGCCGGGCTTTCGGCGCTGGTCGACGACGAGGCAGAGCTCGGCGCGGCGATCATCGATATGGGCGGGGGCACGACCTCGGTCGGCGTCTTCTCCGAAGGCCGGCTCGTGCATGTCGATGCCATCGCAGTCGGTGGCAATCACGTGACGACAGATGTGGCGCGCGGCCTGACGACGCGTCTTGCCGATGCGGAGCGGCTGAAGACGCTTTACGGCTCCTGCATCGGCGCCGCCTCGGACGAGCGCGAGATGATCGATGTCGCCCACGTCGGGGAGGATGGTGATCATCCCAATCACCTGCCGAAGTCGCAGCTCACCCGCATCATCAAGCCGCGCGTCGAGGAGATCCTGGAGCTCGTACGCGATCGGCTGAAGGCTGCGGGCTATGCCGCCCACGCGGGCCGGCGCCTCGTGCTGACGGGCGGTGCGAGCCAGCTCACCGGCGCCGCCGATCTTGCCCGAGCGATCATTTCCCAACAGGTGCGCATCGGCCGTCCGCTCGGCATCCATGGGCTGCCGGAATCGGCCAAAAGCCCTGCCTTTGCGGCGGCGGTAGGGCTCTTGGTCTATCCGCAGGTTGCCGGCATCGAGCATTTCGAACCGCGGCGAAGCGGAATGGCCGTCGCCGGCGGGGCGGACGGATATGTAGCGCGTGTCGGGCGATGGCTGAGGGAAAACTTCTGAGTAACGCGGCTGGAGCGGCGCGGCGGCCGCTCTCAACCCGCGATGCGTCACACCAACCCAGTCGGGTCCCGGCGACGGGCCCAAACGTCGAGAGGCCAGACGATGACCATCAATCTCAAAGCCCCTGAGCTCAGGGAACTGAAGCCGCACATCACGGTCTGCGGCGTCGGCGGCGCCGGTGGTAATGCCGTCAACAACATGATCGTGTCGGGACTATCGGGGGTCGACTTCGTGGTCGCCAATACCGACGCGCAGGCGCTCACCTCATCGAAGGCCGAGCGCATCATCCAGATGGGGCTGCAGGTTACCGAGGGCCTCGGCGCGGGATCGCAGCCGGAGGTCGGTCGCGCCGCCGCCGAGGAGGCGATCGACGAGATCCGCGACCATCTTGCCGGCGCCCACATGGTCTTCATCACCGCCGGCATGGGCGGCGGCACGGGCACCGGTGCGGCCCCGGTCATTGCCGGGACGGCGCGCGATATGGGCATCCTGACCATCGGCGTCGTCACGAAGCCCTTCCAGTTCGAGGGGCAGAGGCGCATGCGCGTGGCCGAGAACGGCATCAGCGAGCTGCAAAAGGCGGTCGACACGTTGATCGTCATCCCGAACCAGAACCTATTCCGCGTCGCCAACGAGAAGACGACCTTCGCCGACGCCTTCGCTATGGCCGATCAGGTGCTCTATTCGGGCGTCGCCTGCATCACCGACCTGATGGTCAAGGAAGGCCTCATCAACCTCGACTTCGCCGACGTGCGCGCGATCATGCGCGAAATGGGCAAGGCGATGATGGGGACGGGCGAGGCATCAGGCGACAAGCGCGCCATCCAGGCGGCGGAGGCCGCCATCGCCAACCCGCTGCTCGACGAAACCTCGATGAAGGGGGCCCGCGGCCTCCTGATTTCGATTACCGGCGGCAACGACCTCACGCTCTACGAGGTCGACGAGGCGGCAAGCCGTATCCGTCAGGAGGTCGACGACGACGCCAACATCATTCTCGGCGCCACCTTCGACCAGAGCCTCGACGGCATCGTGCGCGTGTCGGTCGTGGCGACGGGCATCGACACGCCTGCCGGCATGCGCGATTTCAGCGCCGCCGAGACGCGTATCGCGGAGGCGGCACAGAAACTGCGCGCCCAGTCCGGGTCCCGGCAGACCGACTTCGCCGCCCAACGCGCCCCGATCGTCATCGACACCGGCGCGCCCGCAGCGCCCCAGCCGCACGCGGTCGCCGAGGCCGAAAGGCATCATGACGTCGAAATTCGCCCGGTGCAGGCGAGGCCGAGCCTCTACGAGGTTCCGGTCGAGCCGGCGCACGCCGCGGAGCCGCCGCCCGCCGGTCCATTCATTCCGCCTGCGGCCGAGCAGCCCATCCGGCCCCAGCGGCTGCCGAAACTCGAAGACCTGCCGCCGCAGACACAAAAGCAGATCCGCGCCCAGCGCGGCGAGGCTGCGGCGGAAGCCCACCCCGTCGAAGCAAAGCGGCGCACGCTGCTCGATCGGCTCGCCGCCTTCGGGATGAGCCGCCAGGAGGAGCTGCCGCCGCGGGCGACAGTGGCTGCACCCGTCCAGCAGGTTCCCCAAATGCAACCTGCCCAGCCTGCTCCGGCGCGCATGCCGCAGCCCGTGTCGTCGCACGCCGAATATGGCAAACGTGCGACGCACCCGCATGCTCCCCGGCCGGCCCAGGCCTCGCTCGACCAGCACGGCCGGGTGGCGCCCCCGGTTCGGCCGGCTGAGGACGATCAGCTCGAAATTCCCGCCTTCCTGCGCCGCCAATCGAGCTGAAACAGAGGTCTCGCGCGGGCTGAAACAGCTTCTCGCCCGGGTTCCGCCCGGGCGCGTAAGCATTTGAAATTTATCTAATGTCCCGCCTCACAAATTGTGCAGCAAAAGCGGCTGATTTGTAACAGAGCGTAAGAAAGCGTGATTTGGCGGAGCCGGCTTTGCAGCGTACCCTTGCTAAGTCGATTTGCGTACCGCGATCGGATTCGAGGGGAGGAAATTCGAACTCAATTTCCGTCGAATGCAATCGCCAGGGGGCGAAAGCAGGGCGGGTCCGTGGCGGTGGCGAGTTAGCTGGGGACGAAACCCTCAGTGCCGGAAATCGGCGATCAAGGGTTCGCATTGAACGGGATGGGCATGAAGCCGGGAAGACAGACGACGCTGTGTGAACGTGCGGTGCTCTCCGGTCGGGGCGTCCACTCCAATGCTCCGGTCCAAATTGTCCTTCATCCGTCGGATGCCAATACTGGCATTTCCTTCGTGCGCACGGGGCTCGACGACGGTCGCTCCCATTCCATCGACGCGCGATGGAGTGAGGTCGCCGCGACGCGATTGTGCACGGTCATCGGCGATCCGGACCGGGCGTCCGTCGCCACCGTCGAGCATGTGCTTGCAGCCCTCTCGGGGCTTGGCGTCGACAACGCGCTGATCGAGGTCGACGGCCCCGAGATGCCGATCATGGACGGTTCTGCACAGGATTTCGTCGACGCCATCGATCAGGTCGGCATTTCGGACCTCGGCGCCACGCGCCGCTACATCAGAATCGTAAAGTCGGTGCGGGTCGAGGATGGGCGGGCGTTCTCCGAACTCCGTCCGGCCGGTCACGGCCTCCGGCTCGAGGTCGAGATCGACTTTCCTTCCAAGATCATTGGCCGCCAGAGGAAGGCCATCCTCCTCGAACCAGCAACCTTCCGGCGCGAATTGGCGCGAGCCCGAACGTTTGGCTTCCTGCGCGATGTGGAGCAATTGTGGCGCGCCGGGTTTGCCCTGGGCTCGTCTCTGGAAAATTCGGTCGCGCTCGACGATGATCGCGTGCTCAATCCGGAGGGATTGCGCTTTCCCGACGAGTTCGTCCGCCACAAGATGCTCGACGCGGTTGGTGACTTGGCGCTTGCCGGTGCGCCGCTCATCGGCGCCTATCGGTCCTATTGCTCAGGCCACAGGCTCAACGTTGCGGTGCTGGAAGCCCTCTTCGCCGACCGCTCGGCCTATGCGCTGGTCGAGGCGCCGCGACGGCGCGAGGGCGGATTTGCCGGCCTCAGCCTTGCTGCCTTGCCCGCTTATGCGGCCGAGACCAACTGAGCCCGCCACACGGAACTGAGCCCTCCACAGCGGCAGGATTTGGTGGGCGGCCGGGCGCCGCACTATGTGCACACGCAGCGCTTTTCGTTAGGAAAAGCGTGACATCGTTGCAGCGGTCGAGGGAAAAGCGCACTCAGCGATTCGTGAGCACGATCACGCCACATTTGATCTATTTCGTTGCTCCGCCGCCGCAGGGTGCCGATGAGGGCCGGGGTGCGCCAAAAGCTAGGGGTGATCTGGGCAGGGCCGGTTGTCCTTGTCCCCTGGTCCCTCGGAGACGGATTCGCCGATGACGTTTGCCAGTTTCGCCGCTGTTTCTTCCGGGAGCCGCTTGCATGGGACGGCAGCCTTGGTCGGCAGGATCGCGGCCGCCCTGATCCTCTTTGCCCCGATTGCCGCCTGTTCGACCCTCGGCAGCCTCAATCCCTTCGGTCCAGAGAAGTACGAAACCAAGATCCTGCCGAACAATCCGCCGGAGACGCTCTACGACCAGGGCTTGGCGCGCCTGCGCAACCGCGACGGGGAAGGGGCAGCCAAGAAATTCTCCGCGATCGAAAAACAGTTCCCCTCGACCGACTGGTCGAAGAAGGGCCTGTTGATGTCAACCTATGCCAACTACATGGGCGGCAAGTACGATGACGCCATCGAATCCGGCAAGCGCTACGTCTCGCTTTACCCCGCTGATTCGGATGCTGCCTACGCGCTCTATCTCGTCGGCATGGCCAACTACGACCAGATCCCCGATGTCTCACGCGATCAGGAGCGAACGGAAAAGGCGCTCGAAGCCTTCACCGATCTCGTCAACAAGTATCCGAAATCCGAATACGCTGACGATGCGAAGTTCAAGATCCAGGTGACGCGCGACCAGCTTGCCGGCAAGGAGATGTCGATCGGCCGGCACTATCTCGCCCGCCAGAACTATGTGGGAGCCATCAACCGCTTTCGCGAAGTGCTCGCCAAATACCAAAACACGCGGCACACCGAAGAGGCGCTGGAGCGCCTGACGGAGGCCTACATGGCGCTCGGTATCACCAACGAGGCGCAGACCGCAGCCGCGATCCTCGGCCACAACTTCCCCGACAGCCAGTGGTACAAGGACGCCTACGACCTTCTCAAGACCGGCGGCCTCGAGCCTCGCGAAGACGAAGGCTCCTGGATTTCCAAGGCGTTCAAGCGCATCGGGCTTTCCTGATCGTGGCGGTCCTGGCGCGGCCCGATGCTGGTTCAGCTCGCGATCCGCGACATCGTTCTCATCGAACGCCTTGATCTTGAGCTTGGCTCGGGCCTTACGGTGCTGACCGGCGAGACCGGCGCCGGCAAGTCGATCCTGCTCGACGCCTTTTCCCTCGCCCTTGGTGCGCGCGGCGACGGCTCGCTGGTGCGCCATGGACAATCGCAAGGACAGGTGACCGCCGTCTTCGATACGCCGGCGGACCATCCGGTGCGCACCGTCCTGCAAGATCATGAGCTCGACGCCGACGGCGATCTCATTCTGCGCCGCGTCCAGGCCGCCGACGGCCGCACGCGCGCCTATGTCAACGATGCGCCGGTGAGCGCCCAGGCGCTGCGCTCGATCGGCAGCGCGCTCGTCGAGATTCATGGCCAGCACGACGACCGGGCGCTCGTCGAGCCTGCCGTGCATCGCGCGCTGCTCGACGCCTTCGGCCGCCTGGAGGCGCAGGTCGAGACGGTTCAGGCGGCCTATCGTGCCTGGCGCGCCGTCGAGGCCGATCTTGCGGCCGAACAGGCGCGGCTCGAGAAGGCCCGCAGCGAGGCCGACTATCTGCGCCACGCCCATGCCGAGCTGTCGCAGCTGGCACCGCAGATTAGCGAGGAGACGGAGCTCGCCAATCAGCGCGCCGCCATGATGGCGGTGGAGAAGGTTGCCGGCGATCTCCGAGAGGCCCATGAGGCCGTCGCCGGAGAGGCCGCGCCGGGTCCCGCCCTCGGCGCCGTGTTACGTCGGCTGGAGCGGCGCGCTTCCCAGGCGCCGCACCTGATCGTGCCGGCTGCGCGCGCCCTCAACGAGGCGCTGGCGGCAATTGATGTCGCGCAGGTGGCTCTCGACCAGGCGCTGCGCCAGGCGGACTTCGATCCGAGGGAACTTGACCGGATCGAAGAGCGGCTCTTCGCGCTGCGCGGGGCGAGCCGCAAGCATTCCGTGCCTGTCGCCGAGCTTCCAGCCCTCGCCCAGCGTTTTGCCGATGAGCTCGCGGCGCTTGATGCCGGAGAAGCACAGCTCGCCAAGCTCGCCGCCGATGTGGCGGCGCGCCGCGCGGCCTACGAGGCGGCAGCCGAAGGCCTAACCGCGGCGCGCCGGGGCGCTGCGGCTGAGCTCGACGCGGCGGTCAACGCGGAGCTCGGTCCCCTCAAGCTTGAGCGGGCGCGTTTCCTCACGCAGATTGCCTCCAATCCGGCGCAGCCGACGTCGGGCGGCACCGATCGCGTCGAATTCTGGGTGACCACCAACCCCGGCACTCGGCCGGGCCCGCTGACCAAGGTCGCCTCTGGCGGCGAGCTCGCGCGCTTCATGCTGGCGCTGAAGGTGGTGCTCGCCGACCGCGGCTCGGCGCCGACGCTGGTGTTCGACGAGATCGACACCGGAGTGGGTGGAGCGGTTGCCGATGCCATCGGCCAGCGCCTCGATCGACTGGCACGGCGCGTGCAGGTGCTCGCCGTCACTCACGCGCCGCAGGTTGCGGCCCGGGCCATGACCCATCTGCGCATCGCCAAGGAGCCGGCCGGGGAGGGCGAGCGGGTCGCAACATCTGTGGCGTTGCTCGATCCGGAGTCGAGACGCGAAGAGATCGCCCGCATGTTGGCGGGCGCCACAATCACCAAGGAGGCACGGGCGGCGGCCCGGCGCTTGATCGAGGGGGTATAGCACGCGACCACGGCTTGCAAACGCAGCCGCCTAGGCTCGGGCGCCGCCGACATCGCTCACTTCGGCATACAAGCGCCCCAATAGCCTTGCCACCAACCTCGCCTCGGATTCCGACAGACGGCCCCCCACATGCCTGGCAATTGCGTCGGCATAGACGGGCCACATGCGTTCGCGCAGGGCCAGGCCCGCCTGCGTCGGCATGATCCAATAGGCCCTTGCGTCTTCCTTGCTTCGTTCGCGCCGCACGAGGCCCTGATCCTGGAGCCGGTCTACGAGGCGCGAAATGCTGTACTGCGGGAAAAGCATGCGCTGCTCGAGGTCTACCTGCCGCAAGCGGTGATCCTTGGCGCGCCAGAGCTCCAAGAGTGCGTCATACCAGATGAGAGGAGGAAGGCCCGCGCACTTCAGGTCCTCCTCGATATGGTCGAGGAGGAAGTGTTGGGCGCGGTTGAGCCTTGTCCAGGCATGGACCACTGCTTCGGAGGGTTCGAGGTGCACGGACTCCGTGCTTGTTTCCGGCATCAAGTCAGGATCCTTGCAAATGCATTGATTTGAGTCTATATATGCAAATGCATCTATCTGAGCGACCCGCAAGCGGAGGGCATATGCTCACCCTGGTCAGCCACCATCTTTGTCCCTACGTCCAACGCGCGGTCATCGCGCTCACCGAAAAGAATGTTCGGTTCGAGCGGCTCACAGTTGACCTCGCCGACCCCCCAGACTGGTTCAGGAGGATGTCGCCGCTCGGCAAAGTGCCACTGCTGAAGGTTGGCGATGACGTGATCTTCGAATCCGCGGCCATCCTCGAATATCTGGAGGAAACGCAGCCACATCCGCTTCATCCGGCCGATCCGCTGGTTCGCGCGCGCCACCGCGCCTGGATCGAATTCGGATCTTCGGTCCTGCAGGACATTTGGGTGATCGAGACCACAGCGGACGTGTCGGCATTCGAAGCCAAGCGCAAGCTCGTGGCGGAGAAATTCGGGCGCATCGAGACCGCACTCGGCGCCGGTTCCTATTTCGCCGGCGAGCGCTTCTGCCTTGTCGATGCGGTCTTCGGGCCGGTGTTCAGGTATTTCGATGTGTTCGACCGGCATTTTGATCTCGGCACGTTTGCCGATGTGCCACGTGTCGTTCGCTGGCGCTCGGCGCTTGCGGAGCGGCCGTCCGTCAAGGGCGCGACAGCCGCCGACTATCCCTCTCGCCTCGAAGCCTTTCTGCGGCGCCAGAACGGGTGCTTTGCTGCCGCGATGCTCAAGGCGGCATGAGGTGCGGCATGGCCGCAGCGTGCAGCCGATGCTTCGGCCTCCAATTGTGAGCTTGAAAAGCCATCTGGCGCGGTGACATAGTTCCCCCATCGCCCCGCCGCGCGGGGCCGATCGGGGAGACAAAAAATGGCGTTCAAGCAGTTAGGCCTCGCGCTGGCCGTGAGCGCGTTCGCGGCAGTCGCGGCGCCTGCCGCCGATCTGAAGCCGGCCGTGATCTACGATCTGGGGCACCGGTTCGACAAGTCGTTCAACGAGGCCGCCTACAACGGTGCCCTGGCCTTCAAGGCCAAGACCGGCATCGATTTCCGCGATTTCGAGCCGCAGACCGATGCTCAGCGCGAGCAGGCGTTGCGCCGCTTCGCCCGCGACGGGTTCGATCCGATCGTCATCCCCGGGTTCTCATGGGCCTCGGCGCTGCAGGTCGTTGCGCCCGAATTTCCCAAGACGCGGTTCACGATCATCGACATGGTCGTCGATCTTCCGAACGTGCAGTCTGTGGTGTTCAAGGAGCACGAGGGCTCCTTCCTCGTGGGCGTCCTTGCCGCCAAGGCATCCAAGACCGGCAAGTTCGGCTTCGTCGGCGGCATGGACATCCCGCTGATCCGCCGATTCGGCTGCGGCTACGCGCAAGGCGTCAAATACGTCAATCCGAACGCCGAGATCTTCGCCAACATGACCGGCACGACCGGCGCGGCGTGGAACGATCC
>JAFAME010000010.1 GCA_019233695.1 Methylobacteriaceae bacterium | reverse complement strand
ACCTCACCTACCTGCCTTGCAGGTGATTCGCAGCTTCTGCGTGGTCACGCGCGCAAAAGGGCGCACGGAGGGACGTGCCTGTGGCGAGCTAAAGCGCTGCGCGGGTTGACGATTTCGTCTGAGCCCACAGCCCCCCGCTTGCGACGGCACAAAACTTGCGACAGGCTGAACGGTCATGGGAGGAACGCTCGCAACTGACGGTGTTCACCCATGCTGCGCAAAGCGCTTCTATTCTCCTCCTTCGCTCTCCCGCTGCTGACGATCGCAATGGCCGGACCCGCGGCGGCCCACGACCAATGGGCCAACGGCGAGCCGGTTCCGGCATGGGTCAAGAGGGCTTGCTGCGGCCCGGACGATGCGCACCATCTTTCGCCCGAGCAGGTCCATTTCAGCACCAGCGGCTGGCGGGTCGACGGCTACAACGGCGTCATTCCGAACGGCGCCGAGCAGCCCTCGCCGGACGGATCGTATTGGATCTTCTACCGCACGTATTCGGACGGATCTCAGACCAACGTCTACTGCTTTTTCGTGCCGATCCCCTCGATGTGAGCTGCCAGCGGGACGGCCAGGTCCCCCTGGCCGCCTGGCGAAATCGATCGGGGAGGGTTCGTCGGCGTCCCGGGGCTCAGTCGGCAATCACGACGATCGCCTCGCGATCAATGAGCTTGGCAAGCTGGCGCAGGCGATTGTGCACCCGCTCGCTGGCAAGACCGGCGAGGGCGCCGGGAAGGGTGAGCACGACCCGTGTCCGCACGCAGCGCAGCGAGACGCGCGGCAGGATGTCCGGCATGGCCGCCGAAAGGATATAGGCAACCCGCATCGCAGCCCCGATGATCCGCGCTCTCTCGACCATCGGTTGGGGGACGATGGCGCGCACCATCGGGCTCACATCCTCGTTCAGCAGGTGACGGTACGCCGAGCACAGGGCAAGAAAAGCGCGGCCGGGATGATCGATCCCGATAAGCACCGAATGCATGATGATGTTGAGCGCCTGGTCGCCGCGATAGTCGGGGTGGGCGCGCCAGCTCATATCCGACAGCAGGCAGGCCGCATGGCGCAGGCGTCGTTCCTCGGCGGTCTCTACGAAGGTGCCGGTGCGGAAGAATTCATCCATCCAGTCGAAAAGTTCTTCGCTGTGCCGGGGCGCGCGCGAGCGCAGCACGTTGAGCTCGTGCGCCGCGGCGATCAGCGGATCTTGTCGCCGCGTGGCGGCATCGAGCCGCTCATACAGAAGCCCTTCGCGCACGCCAAGCGCCGAAATGACGACGTTGCGCGGCCTTGCCCGACGAATGATCTGGTCGAGCACGAGGGCGCCATAGGCAAGCAGCGGACGGCGCGCCGGACTGACCGCCCCGATGGTGGCGAGTGTTCGGCGCTCGTCCTCCTCGACGAGGCGCGCGAAAATCGCCGCGTCACGTGCCGGCATCACATAGCCGTGCATCACGTGAACCGGGTAGGAGTGTTGCGCCATATGCAGCCTGGCAAGCGCCCGCCACGTGCCGCCGATCGCATAAAAGCTCCGGCCGGCAAGCCCTTCGAGGGTTTTCGACGACATGAGGGCGTCATGGACGATCCTGGCGGCCCTCTTGATGGATCGTCCGGATTTGTCCATCAACGAGAGGCCGCCGAGCTGGAGCGACACGCCCCTGCCGACCCGCGCGCCCTTCACGTCGATCAATTCGAGCGATCCGCCGCCGAGGTCGCCGACGACGCCGTCAGGACGATGGATCGAGGACACAACGCCGAGGCCGGAGAGCTCCGCCTCGCGCCGGCCCGACAAGAGCTCGATGTGACAGCCGATTGCCGCCTCGGCCGCCTCGAGGAATTGCGGGCCGTTCACCGCATCGCGAACCGCCGCGGTTGCGAGCACATGGATGTCCTTGACGCCCATGCCGCGACAGAGAATCCGGAAACGGCGCAATGCGGCGAGCGCCCGCTCGATTCCCTCGCTGTCGAGCTTTCCCGTCGTCGCCACGCCGCGGCCTAGGCCGCACAGGACCTTTTCGTTGAACAGGGGGGTGGGGGCGCGCGTCAGCCCCTCGTAGGCAACGAGCCGCACAGAGTTCGATCCGACGTCGACAATCGCCACCGGATCGCCGACCGCCAAGCGCCCCGGCGCATGGTCAATGACCATGCGCGCCGGCTCAGCGCCCCTGAATTCGCTTGAGTAGATTTCTCGGGCTTGATTCCTTGAGGGATTTTCCACGGCCAGACAAACTCGGGTTGGTCATGAAGTAAGTATGGGCGTTGAACGGCTCTTCGCCAGGGCCGGGCACGATTCGCTCGCTCACCCCGTCGGAGTTCACCCTAAAGCTCTGTTGATTGTCGATCAGATTCGCAACCATGATCTGATCCAGGACCTGCTCGTGCACAGTTGGATTGAGGATCGGGGCAAGCGCCTCGACGCGGCGATCGAGATTGCGCTGCATCAGGTCGGCGGACGAGACATAGACGTAGGCCTTCGGATGCGGCAGGCCGAAGCCGCCGCCGAAGGCGTAGACGCGGGCATGTTCGAGAAAGCGCCCGATGATCGACTTGACTCGGATGTGCTCGGAGAGCCCGGGCAGGCCCGGACGCAGGCAGCAGATGCCGCGAACGATGAGCTCGATCTCGACGCCGGCGTTGCTCGCCGCATAGAGCGCATCGATGATCGCGGCATCGACGAGCGAATTGCATTTGGCCCAGATCGCGGCGGGCTTGCCGGCCTTGGCGAAGGCGATCTCGTCCTCGATGTGCTTCAGCAGCCGCTGCTTCAGCGACAGCGGCGATACCGCCATCCGCTCCAGTCCCTGCGGCTCGGCGTAGCCGGTAATGTAGTTGAAGATGCGCGAGACATCGCGCGAGATCGCCGGGTCGGCGGTGAAGAAGGAAATGTCGGTGTAGAGGCGGGCGGTGACCGGGTGATAATTGCCGGTCCCGACATGGCAATAGCTTGCAAGGTTGCCGCCTTCGCGCCGCACCACCATCGACAGCTTGGCGTGCGTCTTGAGCTCGATGAAGCCGAATACCACCTGCGCGCCGGCGCGCTCGAGGTCGCGTGCCCAGCGGATGTTGGCCTCCTCGTCGAACCGCGCCTTGAGCTCGACAAGTGCCGTTACCGACTTGCCGGCCTCCGCCGCCTCGACCAGGGCGTGGACGATGGGGCTGTCGCGCGAGGTGCGGTAGAGCGTCTGCTTGATGGCAACGACATTCGGATCGCGGGCTGCCTGGTTCAGGAACTGCACGACGACGTCAAAGGACTCATAAGGGTGATGGACTACGAGGTCCTTCGCCCGGATCGCCGCAAAGCAGTCCCCGCCGTTGTCGCGCACGCGCTCGGGAAAGCGCGGATGGTACGGTGCGAACTTCAGCTCCTGGCGATCGAGCGAGACGAGAGCCGACAATTCATCGAGCGCCAGCATGCCGTCGACGACGAAGACTTCGTCGCGCGAGACGCCGAGCTCGTCAGCGACGAAGGCGCGAATCTGCTCGGGCATGTTGGCATCGACCTCCATGCGGATGACCGAGCCCAGACGACGTCGTTTCAGTGCGGTCTCGAAGAGGCGCACGAGATCCTCGGCCTCCTCCTCCACTTCGAGATCGCTGTCGCGGATGACCCGGAACACGCCGCGGCCGATAACGCTGTGGCCCGGGAACAGTCGATCGATCTGAAGCACGATCAGATCTTCGAGCATGACGAAGCGGGCGCCGCCGGCGGCTGCCTCCGGCAGGCGAATGAAGCGCTCGACCTTGGCTGGAACGCGCACCAGCGCGTTGCGGGGCGCCTTTTCGCGTCCTGGCCGCCGCAGCTGCAGGGCAAGCGTGAAGCCGAGATTGGGGATGAACGGGAAGGGGTGGGCAGGGTCAACCGCAAGCGGCGTGAGGATCGGGAAGACGTGCTGGAGGAAATAGTCTTCGAGCCACAGCCGTTCCTCTTGCGTCAGATCGGCCGGCTCCATGATCTTGATGCCGACGGCGGCAAGGTCGACGCGCAATTCTCGCCAGCGCGCCTGCTGATCGCTGGCAAGCGATGCCACACCCTCGCGCGTCCTGGCGAGCTGCTCGGCCGGCGTGAGCCCGTCGTCGGATACCGTGATGATGCCCTTGCGGACCTGTTCGCGCAGGCCCGCTTCCCGCACCATCATGAATTCGTCGAGGTTGTTGGCCGAGATCGACAAGAAGCGCAATTGCTCGAGCAGGGGATGGTTGCGGTTCGACGCCTCTTCGAGCACCCGACGATTGAATTCGAGCCAGGAGAGTTCCCGGTTGATGAAGCGCTGGGGCGAGGCGACAAGCGAGGCTTCCGCCCGCGCGCCGGTCGCTCTGTCAAGCATCGCAGTCTCCTCAGCACGCAACGCCACGGCGACTTCCTCTGCACTCATTCCGGCCTCCCGTCGGGCGACGGGCTCGAATTTAGAATACGGAGATTTGCGACACCAGCACGACGAAGCCTGACGAGGCGGTAGCGGTCGTTGCGGGCGATGGCCCGGGAGGCGATGGCCCTGAGGAGGCGGACGACTTCCGGAGCGTCGATGGAGTCCAGCGCTGCGAGCGCCGCATCTGCAAGGTCAGGCCTGGCGCGGGCAAGCCGCCCGAGAAGAGCGATGCATTCAGGTCGGCAATCGGGACGATCGCCTCGATCATCCGGCGCGTCGGGGCGCGTCTGAGCTTGCCGAGGAGGAAGGGCCCTGCCGCGCCCTGCCCCAGGCGCCCAAGCGCGCATGCCTCTCTCCGCCTCACTCCTCGACCAGTCGCTTCAACACATCGCCGGCCATGATCTTGGTGATGCGCCGCCCGCGGGCAAGCGACTCTCGGTCGAGCGAAGCTACCACCATGCGCGCCGCCGCGAGCGAGCGTTCGATCCGGCAGGCGAGGTAGTCGACCACGCCAGCATCCACCATGATCTGCCTGTCGGCCATGAGCTTGACGAGCACCGCGCGGATGAGGTCGTCGTCCGGGGCGCCGATCTCGATCGCATGCCCCTGGCGCAGGCGCGACAGGAGGTCGGCGGTTGCAAGTCCCCAGAAATCCGGGCGGCGGCGGGCGGTAAGGAGCAGGAACCCGCTGGTCTCGCGAACGAGATTGACGAGATGGAACAGGCTTGCCTCGTTCGGTCCGATCCGGTCGGCATCTTCGACGAAGACCGCGCCCGGGACGACGATGTCGGGCACCTCGGCACTCGACAGGCCGGTCGCTGCAACCGTCCGCGCCCCGGCGCGCGCCGCCCAGATGGCGCCGAGATGGCTCTTGCCGGCTCCCTCCGGTCCGATCAGCAGGAGCACGCGGTCGCGCCAGCGTGGCCAGGCTTCGATTGCCGCGTAGGCGGCTTCGTTCGATATCGAGCGCAGGAAATCCTCGCGGCCGTAGCGTGGCTCCAGCGGCAGGTCGAGCGGGAGTTGCGCCAGCGGCCCGGCCATCACTCGGCTCTGGCGCCTGAGACCGGCAGACGCCCGGCGCCCTCGAGATAGTAGGCGCTGGCAAGATACGAGCGCAGCGCATAGCGGGCGAGAACCCCGATCGCCGCGGCGACCGGCACGGCCACCATCAGCCCGGTGAAGCCGAAGAGGTCGCCGAAGGCGAACAGCGCCAGCATCAGCCAGACCGGGTGGAGGCCGATGGAGGCGCCAACGAGCCTGGGCGTCAGAACGTTGGCCTCGAGAAACTGGCCCGACAGGACGACCGCCAGCGCCATGAACAGCAGCGTGCCGTGCGGCCAGCCTTGCACCAGGGCAACGCCGCTCGAAAAGACGAGCGCAGTCAATGACCCCACATAGGGGATGAAGCTCAACAGCCCGCCGGCGATGCCGATCAGAAAGCCGAAGTCGAGGCCGATCAGCGAGAGGCCCAGCGCATACCACAAGCCAAGACATAGGCAGACGAGCAGCTGGCCGCGCACAAACCCGGCGAGCGCGGCGTCCATGTCGTGCATGATGTGGCGGATCGTCTCCTGATGCGCCGGGGGCACCCAACTGTCGAGCGTGCGGATCATGCCGTCCCAATCGAGGAGGATGTAGAAGGCAACGACCGGCGTGACCACGATGAGCGACAGGATGCCGATGAGCACGGCGCCACCGAACCACAGCGACCTGACGAACGTGGTCAGCCATTGCGTGCCCTGGCCGACGAAGTAGTCGATCGTTTTTTGCACGTCATCGGAGGTGATGGCCGCATCGAGCCCGAGCTTCTTCAGGATTTCATGGCCTTGCGCGCCGAGGAGCCCCTTGCCGCCGGCGGCGGCGAGCGAGCGCAGGTGATTGACGTAGTCCGGGAGCCGCTCGACGAATGCGCCGAGCTGATTGAGGAGCACGGGCGCAATCAGCGTCAAGGTCGCGATGAAGATCACCCCGACCACGCCCAGAATGAGCAGGCTCGCAGCCAGCCGGTTGATGCCGAGGCGATGCAGGCGGCGCACAAGCGGATCGACCACATAGGCGACCCCAAGGCCGGCGACGAACGGCAGCAGCACGTCGCTGAGGACGTAGAGCGCAAGAACGAGTATCGCCAGGATGCCCAGCCAGAAAAAGATCTGACGGTGCAGCATCATCCCGGCCGTCGCCCCGCGGTCATGTGGACGAACCACTGGGCGAGATAGGCCGCAGCAGAGGCGACCGTCAAGACCGCCACCAGGAGGAGAGCGGTGTGAAACCAAAGGCCGGTCGTCCAGTGCAACGCCTTGGCCGCAAGGACGAGAGCTGCGACAATGATCTGTACGGTCGTGTTCAGCTTCGACACGAACAGCGGCCTGATCTCCACCGGCCGGCCCATCAGGAAGGACAGGACGATCGCGCCGATGATCATGACGTCGCGGGCAACCACGAGGATGGCGATCTCCGAGGGAATGACCGAGCCCACCGCCAGGGCCACGTAGATCGACACGAGCAGCGCCTTGTCGGCGATGGGGTCGAGATAAGCCCCAAGCTCGGTCTGCAGATCGAAGCGCTTGGCAAGGAATCCGTCGATCGCGTCGGAGACGCCCGCGGCGACGAACACGCCAAAGGCGGCATCCCAGCGGCTCTGGGCGATCATCATGATGGCGAGCGGCACGAGGGCGAGCCGCGCTAGGCTGATGAAATTGGGCAGGCTTGCGAGGAAATGCGAAGGCCGCATGACGTTGGTTTGGCGCAATGCCGGCGAGAGCGCCGCGCACGGAACAGTAACACGCGCGGTTCGAACTGCGAGCATATGATGCACAAGATCGCGCCAGAGGCGATGCGCTCTTCTCCATGCCTTGCCACGTCAGGTGCGGCGCGCTAACCGGGCCACGGGTCGGAAGAAGTTGACCGGGCGAGACTCACTCATGGCGCGATCGGATGACGATGCGACCGGCCGCAACGGCCTCTCCTATGCGCAGTCGGGCGTGGACATCGATGCGGGAAACGCCATGGTCGAGCGGATCAAGCCGCTCGTTCGCGCGACGCGCCGGCCGGGCGCCGATGCCGAGATCGGCGGCTTCGGCGGGCTCTTCGACCTGAAGGCGGCGGGTTTCAAGGATCCGATCCTCGTCGCTGCCACCGACGGCGTCGGCACCAAAGTCAAGATCTCGATCGAGACCGGCCGCTACGACACGATCGGCATCGATCTTGTTGCGATGTGCGTCAACGACCTTGTCGTACAGGGGGCCGAGCCGCTGTTCTTTCTCGACTATTACGCGACCGGCAGGCTCGACCCCGCGGCGGGTGCTGCCGTCGTCGCAGGCATCGCCAGGGGCTGCGCGATGGCGGGATGCGCCCTCATCGGCGGCGAGACGGCGGAAATGCCCGGCCTCTATCAGGTGGGCGACTACGACCTTGCGGGCTTCGCGGTTGGCGCCGTCGAGCGCGGCCGTGTTCTGCCCCGCTCCGATATCCGTCCCGGCGATGTCGTCCTGGGGCTCCCCTCCTCCGGCGTTCACTCGAACGGGTTTTCGCTCGTGCGCCGGATCGTTGCGGATAGCGGTCTCGCGTGGGATGGGCCCGCCCCGTTCGACCCCGGCCAGACACTCGCCGACGCGCTGCTGACCCCGACCCGGATCTATGTCAGGCCGCTGCTCGCCGTCCTGACCGCCACAAGCTCCATCAAGGCCATGGCACACATCACAGGAGGCGGCTTTCTCGACAACCTGCCGCGCATCCTGCCCGCCGGCCTCGGCGTGTCGCTCGATCTCGACGCCGTGCCGGCGCTCTCCGTGTTCGGCTGGCTCGCCCGGCAGGGCGGCATTGCCGAGCGCGAGATGCTGCGCACCTTCAACTGCGGCATCGGCATGGCGATCCTCACGGCGCGCGAGGCGGTCGCCGAGACGCAAGCCGCCTTGCGGGGGGCCGGCGAGGCGCCAGTGCCAATCGGCGAAGTCGTCGCGGCGCTGCAAGGGGCCAACGTCCTCACTCGCGGGCGGCTTCGCCTGTGAGGGGCCGACAGCGGACCGCCATCTTCATTTCCGGGCGCGGCTCGAACATGGGAAGCCTGATCGGCGCGGCGCGCGACCCGTATTTTCCTGCCGAGATCGCCCTGGTTCTATCCAATCGGCCCGAGGCGGAGGGGCTGTCCGTGGCCAAGGCCGCCGGCATTGCGACCGCGGCGATCGACCACCGCATCTATGCCGGGCGCGCCGCCTTCGAGGGCTCCTGCCAGGCGATGCTCGACATCCATCGGATTGATCTGATCTGTCTCGCTGGCTTCATGCGAATGCTGACACCCGCCTTCGTCGAGCATTGGCGCGAGCGGATGATCAACGTCCATCCGGCCCTGCTCCCGGCCTATCCTGGCTTGAATACGCATGCGCGGGCGCTCGCCGACGGCGTCAAAATCCACGGCTGCACGGTGCACTACGTCGTGCCTGAAATGGATGCCGGTCCGATCATCGCGCAGGCTGCAGTTGCAGTTCTGGACGCCGATACGTCCGAAACGCTCGCCGCGCGGGTGCTGGCGCAGGAACACGTGATCTATCCGACGGCCCTGCGGCTCGTTGCCTCCGGCGCCGCGCGGATCGAGGGCAATCACGTGCGGTTGGAGGGTACCGGGGAGGCGCCGCAACCGTTGCTCGTGCCGGCTCCTCGCGCGACGTTCAGTCCTGGCGAATGAGATCGGGATTCTTTTGCCTGCTCTCCTCCTCCCACCGACGCAGCAACTTGGTGCGCCGCACCGGATAGCGGTCCTCGAGCAGCGAAAGATCGTGGATCCGGTCGGTACGGAAATGCCTGAAGTCCTCGCGCAGCTCGCACCACGCCATGATCACGTGAGCGTTGTTGAAGAAGGAGAGCCCGAACGGCCACACCGTCCGGGACGTGCGCGTCCCGTCCTGGTCGGCATAGTTGATGGAGATTTTCCGTTCTCTCCGGATCGCCTCACGCAGCGAAGCCTCGTCAATCCTGGGAGCCTCGCCTCTGCCTCGAAAGGTCGGGGCAAAGAGACCGCCGTCGAACAACAGGGGCTGCAGGGAGCTCGGCAAAACGGCACCGACCTTGGCCAGAACGTCGTCGGCCGCCTTGGCGAGCGCCGTGTCGCCACGTACCCGCAGCCAGCGCATGCCGACGAGGACCGCCTCGACCTCGTCGGTCGTGAACATCATTGGCGGCAGATCGAAACCGGGCTCGAGGATGTAGCCGACGCCCGCCTCGCCCCGGATGGGGACGCGGCTGGCAATCAGTGTCGAGATGTCGCGGTAGATGGTGCGCACCGAGACATCGAGCTCTTCGGCGATCAGGTCGGCGGTCACCGCACGGCGATGCCGGCGCAGCAATTGGACGAGGGCAAGCAGTCGGTCCGTACGAGCCATGGGGCCTCGGCGTGGCGTTCCGCAACGGAGCGGTCATCGGCCGGCCGGGTGGCCGGCGCGCGATGGGATGGCGACCGGATCATTCTAGCCGACAGCATCGCGAAACCGAAAGGCTACCGACTGGATTTGGCAGGACAGCGGCGCACTACGCTGCCATTCTCCGTGCTCACCGGGAGGGTCCAATGATCACTGTCTATACGTTCGGTCCGGCCTTCGGGCTCGTCGATCCGAGCCCCTTCGTCACGAAGGCGCTGATGCTCTTGAAGCTCGCCGGGCTTGTCTATCGCGAGGACACCAAGGGCTTCGGCAAGGCGCCCAAGGGCAAGCTCCCCTACATCGACGACGACGGCACGATCGTGGCGGATTCGACCTTCATCCGGCGGCACATCGAGAAGAAATACAAGTTCGATTTCGACAAGGGCCTCAGCGATGAGCAGCGCGGCATCGCCTGGGCCGTCGAGAAGATGTGCGAGGACCATCTCTATTGGGCGGTTGTTGAAGCGCGCTGGCTCGACGACGCGAATTTCGAGAGAGGCCCCGCGACGTTTTTCAAGATTGCGCCGGCGCCGATCCGACCGGTCGTCAAGATGATGGTGCGCCGGAAGGTGCGTCAGAACCTGCATGGCCACGGGCTCGGCCGCCACAGCAAGGAGGAAATCGCCGAGCTTGCCAGGCGCGACCTCGATTCGCTTGCCGCGGTCCTGGGAACCAAGCCCTATCTCATGGGGAACACGCCCTGCGGCGCCGACGCGACGGTCTTCGCCTTCGTCACCGGAGCCCTGTGCACGTGCTTCGAGACGCCGATTCGCGCCGCCGCCGAGGCCCATGCGAACCTCGTCGCCTACCGCGATCGCTTCATGCAGCAGTTCTTCCCGGAGGCAGCGAAGGCGGCGTGAGCCGGCAATGGGCGACAGCGGTTGTCATTGCGAAACGAAAGCACGTCTGGCCATAGGTTCCCTGAAACCGATCCTTGCCATCCCGGAAGCGCGAAGCGCTGTCCGCGATCCGGCACCAGATCTCGGCTCTCCGCTTCGCTCCGGACACGCTCCAACTAGCGTCTCGTCGGCACGCGCGCCTGACGGCAATACCAAAAATTGCTTGACCTTCCCTGACAGATACACATATCGACCTCGTATATCCAAAGGGAGCCCGACATGCATGTCGCCAAATGGGGGAATAGCCTCGCAATCCGCCTTCCGGCCGCTTTGGTCGAGGCGCTTGAGCTCAAGGAAGGCGATGAAATCGAAATCCATATCGCCGGCGCCAGGCAGTTCGGCGTTGCGCGCAAGCCGGGGCGTGCGGAGCTGTTGAGCCGACTTCGCGCCTTTCGCGGCCGTCTTCCTCCCGATTTCAAGTTCGACCGAGATGAAGCGAATGCCCGCTAGCTTTTTCGACACCAACGTCCTCGTCTACATCGCCTCAGGCGATGCGACGAAGGCCGATCAGGCCGAGGCGGCTGTCGCAGCCGGCGGCGCGATCAGCGTGCAGGTCCTCAACGAACTCACCAACGTCGCGCGCCGAAAGATGCGGATGTCCTGGGCCGAAACACGCGCATTCCTGGATATACTGCGCGGGCTGCTGACGATTCACCCTCTCACCGTCGAGGTCCACGAAACGGGGCTGGAGCTCGGCGAGCGATACGGGTTTTCCACGTATGACGCCATGATCGCAGCCTCGGCGCTTCATGCTGGTTGCGACACATTGTGGTCGGAGGATATGCAGCACGGCATGGTGCTTGGCGAAGGCTTGCACATCGTCAATCCTTTTCGCCTTGCGAGCTAGTCTGGTGGCGCCCAGTTCCCGCTCAGACGCCGCGGATGGCGCCGATCCCGGCGCCCCGTCCGGCTCGGCGCCGCTTCTCGACATCATCGGCCTCACCAAGAGGTTCACCGGCACGCTGGCGCTCGACCGCGTTGATTTTTCCGTCAGGCGCGGCGAGGTGCACGCGCTTCTCGGCCAGAACGGGGCCGGCAAATCGACGCTCATAAAGATCCTCGCCGGCGTCTATCCGGCCGATGGCGGCGACATCCGCTTCGACGGGCGGCCCGTGCAGCCGATGGCGGAGCCGCTGCCGATCGCCTTCATCCATCAGGAACTAGGGCTCGTCGACGTCATGACGGTCGCCGAGAACGTCGCGGTCATGGCAGGCTACCCGCGTGTCTTCGGCCTTATCTCGTGGCGGGCCGTGCATGAGGGCGGCGCGCGGGCGCTGCAGTTGATGGGGAGCCATCTCGATCCGCAGACACGCGTCGCCAAGCTGACGGCGGCCGAGAAGTCGATCGTGGCGATCGGCCGGGCCCTGATGGTCCATGCCGACCTGCTCGTGCTCGACGAGCCGACGGCCGCCTTGCCGGAGGCCGACGTCGCCCACCTCCTGCAGGCGCTGGATCGGCTTCGCGCGAGCGGCATCGGCATCATCTATGTGAGCCATCGGCTCGACGAGGTGTTTCGGATCGCCGACCGCGTCACCGTGTTGCGCGACGGGCGCAAGGTGCGCACCGCCGCGGTGGCCGACATCACCCCCGCCGACCTCGTCTTCGACATCGTCGGGCGGGCGCTGGAGCAATCGTTTGCTCCGCCTGCCCTCCCCGCCACCGACACGGTGCTTGCCGTCGACAAGCTGACGCTCGGCGACGTAGGCCCGGTATCGTTTCGTGTCGGCGCGGGCGAAACGCTCGGGCTCGTCGGCCTGCGCGGCGCCGGCCAGGACACGGTCGGACGGGCGATATTCGGCGCGCTCACTCCCGATGCCGGCTCGATCTCGCTGGACGGCCGCGCCGTCGCGATCGCGGGCCCCGAGGACGCGATGCGTGAGCGCATCGGCTTCGTTTCGAGCAAGCGCGCCGAAGAGAGCCTTGCTGCGAGCATGGCGGTGCGCGAAAACCTCTATGTGAACCCCACCATCACGGGCAAGCCGTTGTTCAGCATCATGAACCCGGCGCGCGAGGCGGCCGCTTCGCGCGCCCTGATCGATCGGTTCTCGATCCGCCCACGCGACCCCGAACGGCCGATCGCCACGCTGAGCGGCGGCAACCAGCAGAAAGTCGTCGTCGCGCGCTGGCTCGAGGCCCACGTGAGCCTGCTCGTCCTGGAGGAACCGACGATCGGCGTCGACGTCGGTTCGAAGGCCGAGATCTACCATCTCCTGCAGAACGCGCTTGCCGGCGG
>JAFAME010000321.1 GCA_019233695.1 Methylobacteriaceae bacterium | reverse complement strand
GTCATGGCCGGCGAATAGACATCGCCGCCGGCGCAGGGACCCATGATGACGGAAATCTGCGGAATGACCCCGGAGGCGATGACGTTGCGCTTGAACACTTCGCCGTAGCCGACGAGCGCCGCAACCCCCTCCTGAATGCGTGCGCCGCCGGCATCGAATAGGCCGACGATCGGGGCACGCGACTTCATCGCCATGTCCTGAATCTTCGTGATCTTGATCGCGTGGGTCTCGGAAAGCGAGCCACCGAACACGGTGAAGTCCTTGGCGAAAACGAACACGGTGCGGCCGTTCACCGTGCCCCAGCCGGTGATCACGCCGTCGCCGGGGATCTTGGTTTTCTCCATGCCGAAGTCGGCGCAGCGGTGCTCGACGAACATGTCCCATTCCTCGAACGAGCCATGGTCGAGAAGGACGTCGAGCCGCTCGCGGGCGGTCAGCTTGCCCCGCGCATGCTGCGCAGCAACGCGCTTCTCGCCGCCGCCCCGCCTCGCCTCGGCGCGGCGAGCCTCCAGCCGTTCGAGAATGTGCTTCATGCGGCGTCCCGCCCGCGTGTATGGCCACCGCGAAGATAGCAGTTCTCGGGCGGAGCACGATAGCGTGTCGGCGAGACGAGCCGGCGCTCAGCGCAGGAGCGCAAGGAGCCGCGCGGCCGCATCCATCTCCTGCCACCGTTGCGAGCGGCGCTCGAGCGCCTCACGATCCGCGCCCCACCTCTGCATCTGAAAATCCTCATCGACGTGGGCAGCGGTCCAGGCAGCCTCGGCGCTCAGGTGCCCGCGGGCTACCGCGAGCGCCAGAAGCGCCGAACCGGTGAGCGTCGTCATGACGTGCAGGCATGCAAGCCTGACCGGCTCGCCGAAGGACGCCACCGAGGTTCGCATTGCCTCGATGGCAGAGGCCGGCTGCTCGACGAAAATGACGCCTTCGGAGAGGATGAACCTCGCAGCAAGAGCTTCGCGCGCCCAGCGCAGCACGCCATCCCAAGCCGCCGCCTGAGCGGCAACGAGCTTTCGCGGCTCCGCGGCCCTGTAGCAGAGAAGGTCGGAGGCAGCATATTTGACGATGTCCGCCTGCACCGCGGCGATGTCGCAGGCAACCCCGTCGATGGCGCTGTTGGCGAGGCGGGTCAACGGCATCGTCGCCGGATCGATCGCCGCGCCTTGGGCCTCCCACTCCGCCGCCAGCGCCTGCGCGGCCACACGCGTCGGCAAGGCAAGGGGCGCCCGGCGCGGTGTTCGTGCCGTCTTCCCGTCAAGTGTCACGACGAATGCCGCCCCGCGGGCAGCGGTGCCGACCTCGGAATAGAACCGCTGCGGCAGGGGCCGCAGCATCGCCTGCCGGACTGCCTGGATCGGATTTCGTTCGATGGATGTCGGCGGCGGGTCTTTGAAGATGCCGGTCATCGGCCTGACTAGCACGACGGCTGGGTCCGTACGAGGACGAGGGGTCTGCATCCCTGTCACGATGCGACGCCAAAGACGGCGAGACAAGGTCAGCACAAATGAAGCCCCTCTCCCGACCTGAGGAGAGGGGCTTCCTGCGACACAGTTCGGTGCCGACCGTCAGAGCCGGGAGACTGACCCGATTGATTATTTCGGAGCCGGCGCGGGCTTCTTTTTCATAGTCATGTGATGATGATGCTTCTTCGGCTTTGCCGGCTTCTTCATGTGATGCTTTTTGTGATGATGCTTCATCGGCATCGGCATGGGTGCCGGAGCCGAGGCGCCGGGAGCCGGGGGCGCTCCTGAAGGCGCGGGCGGGGGCGTCGTCTGGGCGAGAGCCGGCGCGCACGCGACGGCCACGGCGACGACGGTTGACACGAGCAGTTTCTTCAACATCAAGGGTTCTCCATTCAGGCCCGGCGGCCGCATCCACGTGGCGACTCGGGGCGCCCGGGAATCTCACAGAGCTTGTCTGAACGCAGGTTGAATGAAGCGCGCACGACGCGCGAAATCGGCCCTTTTTATGATCGAAATTCGACGGCTGATGGATGTGTGCCACAGCGCACATCATATCGGCGACGACTGGTGAATGTGCCACAGCGCACATCATATCGGCGTAAGCCACCGGATATCCGCGCGAGCCACCGCGGATTGCGGCGTGGCGTCCGGGTACGAAAACGGATGGCCGTGCCGACCTGTCGCGTAACGGGGAGCTCACGCGCAAGCGTCGGCTCAGGCATTCGGCGCCTCTTCTATCGGATCCTCATGGTTTTCGTCGAAGCCGAACATATCCCAAGATTTTTGCATGTGCGGCGGCAGCGGAGCGGTCACGTCGAGAACGCCGCCCCTGGGGTGAGGCAAGATGAGGCGTCGCGCCAGGAGGTGCAGTTTGCGGTCCAACCCCGCCGGCACGGCCCGCAACGGATCCTCGCGGCGCGAGTCATTTGTCGGCAGGTTTGCGTATTTCCAATCCCCGATGACGGGATGGCCGATCGCCTCGGCGTGCGCGCGCAACTGATGGGTGCGGCCGGTGACCGGTTTCATCGAAAGCCAGGCCAATCGCGGCGCAAGCTTGTCGACGACGGCGTAGTAGGTGACCGAATGCTGCGCGTCCTCCTCCCCGTGCCGGGCAATACGCATGCGTTCGGTGCTGGCGCGTTCGGATTCTCGATCCGAGCCGGGGGCGGCGGACTGGCGAGCGCGGGCGACCCGTGTCGTTCCCATCGCCTCGCCTTTGGCCAGGAACAGCGAAATCCGGCCCCGCGCCGGACGCGGGATGCCTTCGACGAGAGCCCAATAGATCTTGGTCGCCTGCCGGGAACGGAAGATTTCCCCAAGCTCGGCAGCGATGCCGCGGGTCTTTGCGACGAGGAGGACGCCGGAGGTCTCGCGATCGAGACGGTGGACGAGGCGCGGGCGCTCGCCGTCCGGGCGCGCCATCGCTGCCAACATGCCATCGACATGACGGATCATGCCCGACCCGCCCTGGACGGCCAGGCCATGGGGCTTGTTGAGAACTAAGAGGTGGCGATCCTCGAAAAGGATCATGTCTTCGAGTGCGCGCCGATCGTTTGGGCCGGCGGTCGAAGGTCGGCGGGAGCCGGCGACCTCCGTCGCGGCGGGTTGCAGGGGCGGCACACGCACCACCGCACCCGCCGTCAGCCGCGTCCCCGTCTTGACGCGTGCCCCGTCGACGCGCACCTGCCCGGTGCGCACGATCTTGTTGAGATGGGCAAGCGACAGCGCCGGGATGCGCCGCTTGAACCAGCGGTCGACGCGCATTCCCGCCTCATCGTCCGTGACGGTGTAGGCCTTCACCTCGGACATGGGCCATCGCCTCGAAGTGCCTATGACAGAGCGTCATTGGCGGCAAAGGGCTCTCGCGACGCTCGCGACGCCCATGTATCATTTCACTGATGCGACAACCACTGTCGGCGTCATGCGTTTCCCCTTCAGAAGCATGTTTCGGAGGAGCGGCCAAGTTGTCGGGCAAGTCCGCGCGGCCGGACACCAGTCGTTCGAAACTCAATCGCCGTGGCGCCCCTGGTAGAGGATGTACGAACACATAAATGTGATTCTACTAAGACGACCGACTGCACGCGGCGACTATGGCCGTTCAGAAACAGTTCAAGACGATCGTAGTAAACGACGTGGTGTGGTCACAAGCGGCGGGATGATTTGAGGGGTTCCACGGAGATGAGCATGGACAAGCCGCAACGCTCCAATCGACTGGCCCGATGGAGCACGCCGATCATCGCGGCGGTGATTGTTCTTGGCAGCTACATCGCGTGGCAGCGCTACCAGAACAGCCATCGCGCCGATCAATCCGCGAGCAATCAGCAGCAGGGCCAGGCGGCACCCGCGCCGGTGAGCGCGGCCAACGTCGAAAAGGGCGAGTTTGCGGTCTATCTCGATGGCCTGGGCACCGTGCAGGCCTTCAACACCGTGGTAGTGAGGACCCGCATCGACGGTCAGATCGAGAAGCTTGCCGTCCAGGAAGGCCAGATGGTCAAGGAGGGCGATCTGATCGCCCAGATCGATGCTCGCCCCTACCAGGCAGCGCTCGACCAGGCGCTCGCCAAAAAGCAGCAGGACGAGGCGAACCTCAAGAACGCCCATCTCGATCTCGATCGCTATACCACGCTCGCCAAGCAGAACTTCGCGACCGCGCAGCAGCTCGACACGCAAAAGTCGACCGTCAATCAGATGACCGCGCAGATCGCCGCGGATCAGGCCGCCATCGACAGCGCCAAGACGCAGCTCGGCTATACGACCATCACCGCGCCGATCAGCGGCCGCACAGGATTGCGCTTCGTCGACCAGGGCAACATCGTTCATGCCGCCGATCAGAACGGTATCATCTCGATCCAGCAGATTCAGCCGATTTCGGTTGTGTTCACCGCGCCCGAGGATCAGGTCGCGCGCATCAACAAGGCGCAGGCCCAGGCGGCCCTCAAGGTTCTCGCCCTCACCACCGACCGGGCTCAGACGCTCTCGGACGGAACATTGTCGGTCATCAACAACCAGGTCGATGTCGCCAGCGGAACGATCCAGCTCAAGGCGACGTTCGAGAACAAGGATAATGCGCTCTGGCCCGGGCTTTCGGTGTCCACCCGGCTTCTCGTCGCGACATTGAAGGACGTCGTGATCATTCCGACCGACGCGGTCGAGCATGGCCCCTCGGGGCTCTACACCTACATCATCGGCGATGACAACAAGGTGCACGTGCAGCAAATCATTGTCAGTCAGAACGGCGACGGCCGCTCGGTCGTCGACAAGGGCTTGAGCCCGGGACAGCGCGTCGTCACCGCCGGCCAATACCGGTTGCAGGACGGCGCACTCGTCGCGGTAAACGAGCCCGCCAAGACCGCCGCGAAGGAATAAGAACGTGAACGGCGGCATCTCCGCGCCGTTTATTCGGCACCCCGTCGCGACCTCCCTGCTGATGGTGGGGATTCTGTTCCTCGGCATCGTCGCCTATCCCCTGCTGCCGGTCGCGCCGCTGCCGCAGGTCGATTTTCCGACGATTTCGGTGAGCGCCAGCCTGCCGGGCGCGAGCCCCGACACGATGGCGTCGGCTGTCGCGCAACCGCTCGAAACCCAGTTTGCGCAGATTCCCGGCGTGTCGCAGATGACCTCGACGAGCTCGCTCGGCGCGACCAACGTCGTGGTGCAGTTCGATCTCGACCGCAACATCGATGCCGCGGCAAACGACATCCAAACCGCCATCAACGCGGCCTCGGGCCAATTGCCGAAGAACCTCCCCTCGCCGCCGACCTATCGCAAGGTCAACCCGGCCGACTCGCCCATCCTCCTCCTCTCGGCCGTCTCCGACACGCTGCCGCTGACCGAGGTCGACGACAACGTCGAGACCAAGCTCGCCCAGCAGATCAGCCAGCTGAGCGGCGTGGCGCAGGTGCTTGTCGGCGGCCAGCAGAAGCCGGCGGTGCGCATCCAGCTCGATCCGGCCAAGCTCGTCGCCAAGGGGCTGTCGCTCGAGGATGTCCGCTCCCAGATCTCGATTGCCACCGTCGACCAGGCCAAGGGCAATGTCGACGGCAAGACCCGCAGCTACACGATCTACGCCAACGACCAGCTGACGAAGGCCAAGGACTGGAACGACGTCATCATTGCGTTCCGCAATGGTGCGCCGCTGCGCATTCGCGACATCGGCCAGGCGGTCGACGGCCCCCAGGACGCCAAACAGGCGGCGTGGGCCAACGGCAAGCGCGGCGTGTTCCTGGTGATCTTCAAGCAGAACGGCGCCAACGTGATCGACACCGTCGACCGCATCAAGGCGGCGCTGCCGCGCCTCGTCGCCTCGATGCCGCCCGCAATCAAGGTCGACGTCCTCAGCGACCGGACGCAGACGATCCGGGCATCGATCCGGGACGTGCAGATCACGCTGCTCATCACCATCGCCCTCGTCGTGATGGTGATCTTCGTCTTCCTGCGCAGCGTGCCGGCCACCATCATACCGAGCGTGACGGTGCCGCTTGCCTTGCTCGGCGCGTGTGCGCTGATGTGGGCGGCAGGCTACAGCTTGGACAACCTCTCGCTTATGGCGCTGACGATTTCGGTCGGCTTCGTGGTCGATGACGCCATCGTCGTCTTGGAGAACATCAGTCGTCATATCGAGGACGGGATGAGGCCGCTCGAGGCAGCCTTCAAGGGCGCTGGCGAGATCGGTTTCACCGTCTTCTCGATCAGCCTGTCGCTGATTGCAGTGCTCATCCCCTTGCTGCTGATGGGTGGCATCATCGGCCGGCTGTTCCGGGAATTCGCCGTCACCGTTTCGATGACCATCGCCGTGTCGGCCTTCGTGGCGCTGACGCTCACGCCGATGCTGGCGTCCCGCTTCCTCAAGGGACACCACGAGGTCCGCCACGGGCGCCTCTATCAGTGGAGCGAACGCGCGTTCGACAAACTCCTGAAGGGCTACGAGCACGGGCTCGACATCGTTCTCAAGTTCCGTTTCGTCACGCTCTGCGTGTTCCTCGCGACGGTGGCCTTGTCGGTCTACCTGTTCACGATCATCCCGAAGGGCTTCTTTCCGCAGCAGGATACCGGCCTGATCACCGGCGCTTCGGAGGCGGCGCAGGATGTCTCCTTTGCCGAGATGCAGAAGCGTCAGGAGGCGCTCGGCGAGATCGTCATGAAGGATCCGGCGGTGGCAAGCGTCGCCATGGCGCTCGGTGGCAACAGTTCGGCGCTCAACGCCGGGCGCATGTTTGTCACCCTGAAGCCGCGCGACCAGCGCGACGTCACGGCCGATCGCGTCATCGCCCGGTTGCGGCCGCAGCTCGAGAAGGTCGAGGGCGCCAGGCTTTTCCTGCAGGCCGCGCAGGACGTCCGCGTCGGCGGCCGCAGCTCGCGCACCCAGTTCCAGTATACCCTGCAGGATCCCGACATCGCCGAACTCAACGATTCAGCAGGC
>JAFAME010000002.1 GCA_019233695.1 Methylobacteriaceae bacterium | reverse complement strand
GACATTGCGATTGCGGCCGGCGAGCGGGAGCAGGCCCACGATCTCGGGAACGAGATAGTGCTCGGCATGCTCGTCGCCGTCCGCGACGTTGCGCTCGCCCCCTTCCTCGTAGTTGAGGACGAAGCTGACCGCCACGCGGGCCCCTCCGGGCCAATCGGCGGAGGGGCGGCGGGAGCCGTAGCCGACGAGATCCCGCGGGGGATCATCCCTCATTCATCCTCCTCATCCGCTCGGCGCCCGCCGGCGACGCACAGTCTCGACATCCGACGACCGTTGCACCTTCGCCCGCGGCGACAAGACCATAACAGACGGTCGGAACAACGCCAGATGACCGGGTTGTGGCGAGACGCGCAATCGGCTGGCGGGAGCAGCTGGCCGACGTCTAGGTGGCCTCTTCGCCCAAGGCTTCCGCATAGGCCTGTTCGGCGCGCTCGATCTCCTGCGGGGTAAGGGCGCGGAACTCCTGTTGGCGGGCGCGCTTCGAGAGGGTGCCGCCATTCTGGTGGAGGAAGCGGAACAGCAGGTCCATTGTGCGGTCCGGCATGTCGACGATATGGCCGATCGCCAAGCGGAACCCGTCATAGGCTCGCAGAAAACGCGTCTCGGCCGGCAGATCGACCTCGATCGTGCGCTCGACGCACTCGTAGAGAAACTGTGCATGCGGCGTTGCATCGAAGTAGCGGTAGAAATCGGCTGTCTCGTTGAGAACACGAACATTGCCCGCGTCCGTCGGCTCCCACCGGATCAGCGGGAGGAGGCGCGCCGAGTAGCTTTCCAGAGTGCGCCGGTAGTCGTCGATGCGATCGAGGATCGCTGCCGAAACCGGGAAGACGACGCCGGGCGGGTTGAAGCCCCGCTCGGCAAGAACGTGATGGATCAGATAGCGGTGCAGGCGCCCGTTCCCGTCCTCGAACGGATGAATGTAGACGAAGCCGAAGGCGAGCGTCGCGGCCGCGATGACAGGGTCCAACTCTCGCGCCGCAGTTCGATCGAAGGCGACGAGCCCGCCGATCAGATCGCGCAAGTCCTCGTGGCGCGCGTTGATGTGGACTGGCAGCGGCATGCGCGTTTCGCGGTCATGCTCGCCGACGAACCCGCCCTCGAAGCGAAGGCCCAGATGCACGAAGCGGGCATCCCCGATGACGAGGCGCTGCAGACGCAAGAGTTCGTCGAGATCGATAGGGCGCCGCCCCGCTTCGCCGATGGCGCGGCCCCAGCGCTCGATGCGATCCTGGGGCGGATGCTCGCCCTCGATGGCGAAGCTCGACCGCGAGTCCTTTAGCAGAAGAAATGCAGCGGTGCGGGCGATCAAGTCGCCCGGAATGGCGGCAACGGCGGCGAGGGCGCGGGCCGCGAGGTTGCCGGAGTGAAAGTCGCGCAGCGTCTCGGTCGCAAACACCATCGGACAGAAGGCCGGCGTGCCGGGTAGGTTGTTCCTAACCCGGTGGCGGGCCGAAGTGACGTTCTTTGACGCCCACTGAAGGTCGGGATCGACAACGCGGACGTAGGCGCCCTTGTCGGCAGGCGACAGCGCGAGTTGTTGCCCGAGCAGCCACTCATAGAGAAACCAGACGCGCCGCGCGTAGGCGCCGGTCGGGGTCGCGCGGACCATCGCCTCGATGGGCGCGGCGCCGGTCGCTCGAAACAGGGACTTCAGGACCAGGAGATCGAGCCCTTCGTATTTGAGGGCAAAGGTGAGATGGGCGCCAAGATCAGCCACAGGTGCGTGGCGCGGCGTATAGATGCGCCAGCCGTCGCGCTCGTACATGCGGTGATGGGCGCCGATCGCACAGAGGGTGCGGGGCAGCGGGACGGCGAGGCCGAAGGCGTCGATCAGGGCAGCATAGCCGGTGAGCGTCGCTTGTTCGGGCAGCCGCCGATCCTGAAAAACTGTAACCGGGCCTGAAAATGCGTGCTGTGGCGGGTCTCCCATGAAAAACCGTACCGCTTGAGAATCCTGAATTGGCTGCCAGCATATCGTGAAAAGTCGTAACAGTTGGCGAAAAACGCTCCCTCACTCCCCACAATCCGTGAATTTATGTGAGCGAGAGCTCCCCAGCCGCAACTAAAAAACTTAGAGTCAGCACTCGTTGCGGCAATACCAGTCAGACCATCTGACTTGGAGAGTGATATGCGGCACAGGTTGGTTCCCACCAAGACAAGCTACCGTTACCGGGATGTGGCGGATGGGATTCTGGATCATCCGAGATGACTCACTGGTCTGTCGAGAACCGAGCAATCCCAGCGATGTGACCTCCCCTCAGTCGTGCCGATCGCGAACTGTCCAATAATTGCGGGCCACGTGCTCGATATGGCTGCGCATCAAGGACTCGGCCCGGTCGCCATCATGGGCAGCGATGGCCTCGTAGATCCCCTCGTGCTCCGCGAGCGCGATTTTATCGAGGCCCGGGATGGTCAGCGTCACGACACGCTGATCGCGCAGCCAAGCCGCCATGGCATCGTGGATTTGAACGATCAACGGATTTTTTGTTCGATTGGCGATTGCGAAATGAAAACCGATATCGGCCCGTATGAACCTCGATTTGTCGCCGAGCGCATCGCGGTTGCGCTCGAGTGCGAGCTTGATTTGCGCGAGATCCTCCGCCGAGCCGAACAAGGCCGCCTCACGGGCCAGCGCCGTCTCGAACAAGGTGCGAACCTGCTGGAATTGCCGAACCCCGTCCTCCCGGTTCAGCAAGTGCTGAACGATGCCTGACAGCTCCGAAATGACGGCCAGCCCGTCGGGCTTGGTCACTTGCGAGCGGGTGCCGCTATGAATCGCAATGAGCCCCATTTTCCGGAGCGAGAACAACGCTTCGCGAACTGCCGGGCGGCCGACGCCGAACCGCTGCATCAGCTCGCGCTCGGACGGCAGGAAGTCGCCGGCGCGGTAGACTCCCTCGCTAATTGCCGTTGCCAGCCGACGCGTCACCTCCTCCGAGATCCGCGGGCGCCGAATGGGTTCGCTGTCGAACCAGCCTTGCTCTGAAATCTCCTTCGCCATCCGTTGCCCGAGTTGAACCGGTCCTGTCGACAAAACGGGTGACCGGTGAGGCCGCTTGCATCCGCGTCGCCCGGATTGACACTGCTCGGTACCATGGTATCAAAGGCTAGTAAATATATGTGGCCCGACCACCTGAAAGCACGGCGGCCATCAAGGCTCCCCGTGGACGGGAGAGGCGCCGCAAAGAATCAGGCTGACTGCTGGAAAGCCGAAGGGAGGGAGACATGATCGGGCAGGATGAATCCAGTCGTGATCGCAAGACAGGCTTGAACAGACGACGACTGCTCGCCGCCTCGGCTGCCGGCGCCGCACTTGGATCGACCGTGAGCGGCCTTGGCGCAGCATTGTCGGTACAGCCGGCCCAGGCACAGACCCCCGGCGGCAAGCTCCAGGAGGTCTTGCAGCGAGGTCACTTGATCTGCGGGACCGGCAGCACCAATCCGCCCTGGCACTTCGAGGATGACTCCGGCACACTGGTCGGCATGGATATCGACATGGCGCGGCTCATCGCGAAGGGCCTGTTCACCGATCCGTCCAAGGTCGAGTTCGTGCGCCAGGAGGCGGACGCGCGCATTCCATCGCTCTTGACCGGCAAGGTCGATGTGGTTTTTCAGTTCATGACCGTCACTGCCGGTCGTGCCCAGCAAGTCGAGTTCACGATTCCCTACTATCGCGAGGGCGTGACCTTATTCATGTTGGCCGACAGCAAGTACAATACGATTGATGACTTGCGGTCGGCAGGTGGAAATCTGCATGTGGCCGGTCTGCAAAATGTGTACATCGAAGATTGGATTCATTTGGCAGTGCCGGACGCCAAGGTGGACCAGTTCGACAGCGAGGCGTCCTGCCTTGAGGCGTTGAACTCCAAGCGGGTCGGGGCGTACATGCACGATCAGTCGTCCGTGCGCTGGTTCATGAACAAGTTCCCCAACCGCTACAAAACGTCGGGCTACAACTGGATGCCGAACATGTATTCAGCCGCGGTGCGGCCGGGTGACCAGGTCTGGCTCAACTACGTCAACATCGTGCTGCAAGACGCAATGACCGGCATCGAGTTTCCGACCTACAAGGCGTCTTTCAAAAAATGGTTCGGCCAGGATCTGCCGAACCCGACGGTCGGATTCCCGCTCGAATACACGCCGCGCGCAGGATAGGTGGCGCGAGACGCGCCAACCGGCCGATGGTCTACTATTTCAACTTCGATCCCGTCTGGCGCGGGTTCGGCAAACTGCTCGACGGCCTGGCCCTGGGCCTCGAAATGGCCGTGGTATCGTTGCTGGCCGGCACTCTTATCGGGATCGTTTGCGCCCACGCCCGGCTTTCCAGCTCGGCGCTCGTTCGACGCGCCGTCTGGTCATATGTCGAGTTCATCCGCAATTCGCCGATCCTGTTGCTGATATTCTTCGTGTATTTCGGGCTTCCGGAGGTTGGCATCTATTCGTTGGACAAATACCAGTCCTTCGTGCTGACGCTCTCCATCTATGCCGGCGCCTACCTCACGGAGGTCTTTCGCGTTGGCCTGGTTTCGGTGCCAGTCCGCTACGTCGAGGCGGCGAAGGCGATCGGACTGAGGCCGTTTCAGCGCCAGATCTATGTGGTCTTCCCGGTGCTCTTCCGCATCGTGCTTCCCTCTCTGAGCAACAACCTGATCTCCTTGTTCAAGGATACGTCACTCGCCACCGCCATAGCCGTGCCCGAGTTGACCTTTGAAGCGCGCGAGATCAACACTTACACGTTCAGAGTGATCGAGACTTGGCTGGTGGCAAGCGGCCTGTACCTCGCGACGTGTTACGCGATCGCTTTCGCTCTGAGGCTGGTCGAACGTCGTTACGCCGTCATTCGATAGCGGAGGCAGGGCGAATGGATGGCCAACAGACATTCTGGCAAGCCGCCTGGATTGCCCGTTTCGCGCTGTTGAATGGGCTTCTGGCGACCATTGAATTGTCGCTTCTTTCGATAGCGATCGGCACGATCATCGGCTCTCTGGGCGGCATTGCCTTGCAGTACGGGGCTTGGCCGCTTCGCGCGTTGCTGCGCATCTACGTCGACACACTGCGTGGCATACCGGTGCTCGTGCTGATACTTGCAAGCTACTACGGCTTGTCCTTGGCGAAGATACAGATCTCGGCCTTCACCGCAGGTGTCGTCGCGCTCGGCGGCTTCTGCGGCGCCCATGTCAGCGAGACTGTCCGCGGTGCACTGGGTTCGATACCGATCGGGCAGACGGAGGCAGCCAAGGCCATCGGTCTTCGTCCCTTCCAACGCCTTTGGTATGTCATCGTCCCGCAGGCGCTGCGGCGCATGGTCGGTCCGTGGGTCAACACCGCGGTCGAGATGGTCAAGGGCTCCTCGTTGCTCGCCATCATTGGTGTCGTGGAGCTTCTTTTGGCAACAAAGCAAGTGATCGCCAGGACTTCCATCGTCATTCCCTTCTATCTCGTGGCTTGCCTGGCGTATCTGCTGCTGAATTTCGCCATTGCCCAAGCCGGAGCGCTGCTCGAACGTCGCTTCTCTTACATAAAAGCCTGACCGGGGACGACGGTGATAAGTCGCTCTGCCGAAACGATATTGCTGAGGACGAGCGACGTGCACAAGCGCTTTGGCAGGACCGAGGTGCTGAAGGGCGTGTCGCTCGACATCCCACGGGGCGAGGTGCTTGGCATCATCGGCTCCAGCGGCTCAGGCAAGACAACCTTCCTGCGTTGCATCAATCTCCTCGAAGAGTACGAGGTCGGCACGATCGAGCTGGATGGACAGGCGATCGGCTATCGAATGATCGCGGGGCGGCGCAAGCGCTTGCGGGAGAGCGAGATTTCCGATCAGCGCGCCGAGATCGGGATGGTGTTTCAGAGCTTCAACCTGTTTCCTCACATGACGGTCGAGCAAAACATCATGCTCGGCCTCACCAAGGTGAGGCGGATGCCGAGCGCAGCAGCGCGGACGCTGGCGGGGGCATGGCTTGATCGCGTCGGTCTTACAGACAAGCGCGATCTCTATCCCTATCAGCTGTCGGGCGGCCAGCAACAGCGCGTCGCGATCGCCCGGGCGGTGGCGATGGAACCCAAGCTGATGCTGCTCGATGAAGTGACCTCGGCGCTCGATCCGGAGCTCGTCGGCGAGGTGTTGAACGTGATTCGAGGGCTGGCGCATAGCGGCATGACGATGCTCGTCGTCAGCCACGAAATGCATTTTGTCCGCGACATCGCCACCCGTGTCGTCTTCATGGAGGGCGGCCGGATCGCCGAAGAGGGACCGCCCGGGGAGATTCTGATGCGGCCGCGTTCGGCGCGGCTAGTATCCTTCCTGAATCGCTTTCACGGCACAGGCTCGCAACCTGCGGGATAGTATTCACGGGAATACGGAAGCGTTCGCCGCCGAAAGAAGGAACCTGACCCCCAAAACCTGCTGCGGTTGAGGCCAAAGCTATTGAAAATTTGGTGGAGCCAGACGGAATCGAACCGACGACCTCCCTCAACGCCAACTCTCGGACAACTTTTATTTGGAGCGGGAGCCCACTATCGGGTCAGAGCCGTTCAGGCGGAGAAACTCGGCCCGCTTGACCTCGCGCTCGGTTTGCGGAAGCCACTCGCACATTTGCGGGAATACGACCGACCATCGCCGCTGCTCGGCCTTCGACCATTGCGAGGCTGAGCCGTCTCGCAACTGCTGAAGCACGGCCTCAAGCCTCTGGCGAATGCTGTCGATCGTCGGTGAGTCGGCGCTTCTGCGGGCAGGAGTTCCGAACGACATTTCGAGCTGCGTCATATGGTGTCCATGCCCGGTTCGCGACCGCAAGGGAAGAGTCGAATCGTGTCGCGCAACCGTGTACGCACAGAAATGGACCCCGCCACTGAGTCGCAAGCTCTCGATGACCAAGACCCTGGCTGACGCAGTCGCACGTTTTGGCGACAGCGTCCACGCGAAGCTCAACGATCCTTCTGCGACGGGTGAGCCCGAGGACCAGCTCCGCAGTCCGTTGGAGTCCCTCATCGCCGACATCAATGCGGTGATCGGGAAAGCCGCTGAAGGCGTCAAAGTGATTGGCGAGGTCCGGCTTCCTGATCTCATGACGCGACCGGACTATGCAGTCACTCGACAAGGCTTGATCGGATTCATCGAAGTCAAGGCCCCTGGGAAGGGTTCCAATCCGGCGGCATTTCCAGCGAAATCGGCAGATCGCCTACAATGGGAAAAGCTGAAATCGCTGCCGAACATCATGTACACGGACGGCAACGAGTTTGCTCTTTGGCGTGACGGAAAGCGGGTTGCTTCTGCCTTCATGCAAGGGGACGTTCGCACGGCCGGAAAGGCGCTGACAGCTGGAGCCGATCTGCTCGATCTCGTCTCTACCTTTTACGACTGGATTCCGATCCCGCCTTTGAAGCCGCGGCAACTGGCGGAGACCGCGGCTCGCCTGTGCCGTCTATTGCGTGAGCAGGTCGTCGAGCAGCTCGCGCGCAACGAACCGCGCCTTACAAGCCTCAAGGCGGATTGGGGCAAGCTCCTGTTTCCTGAGGCGGACAGCAAGGAGTTTGCAGATGGCTACGCCCAGGCTGTGACCTTTGGGCTCCTTATGGCGCGGGCGCGCGACATCCCGCTGACCGAGAACATCGAACCGGCCGCCAAGGCCTTGCGGAAGACCAACACCCTGATCGGCTCCGCACTGGCTCTTTTCACCGAGGAGCCGGACGAGGGTCATCCGCTCGCCACATCGCTGCGCACGCTCGCGCGGGTGTTGGGCGAGGTGAACTGGCACACGATCAGCAAGGACGATCCGGAAGCGTGGCTCTACTTCTACGAATTGTTCCTGCAGCAATACGACACCGCGCTTCGCAAGAAGACAGGGTCGTACTACACGCCGCCTGAGGTCGTCTCGGCCATGGTCAGCCTCGTTGACCAGGTGCTTCGGTCACCCACGCGCTTCGGACTGCATCGCGGCCTCGCGGCCCCCGGTATCACCTTGGCGGACCCCGCCGTCGGGACCGGCACATTTCTGCTTGGGGTGTTGCGGCGGATTGCAGACACCATCGATGCCGAGGAAGGCGAGGGCGCCCGGCCCTCCACAATTATCGAAGCGTTGAAGCGGCTTGTCGGATTTGAGATGCAATTCGGTCCGTTTGCCGTCGCGCAGCTTCGCCTGTTCGCCGAGGTGGTCGACCTGACAACGCCCAACCCCGTGAGTAACGGCAAGAAAACAAGGTCGCTCGCCGATGCCTCACACCTCAGGCTCTATGTAGCCGACACTTTGGCCGACCCAGACGAAGAGACAGCGTGGATTCCGACATCGCTCGCCGGTCTCGCGCAGTCTCGAAAGGCGGCGAATGCCGTCAAACGGAAGGAGACGATCACAGTCGTCATCGGCAATCCGCCCTACAAGGAGAAGGCCAAAGGGATGGGCGGCTGGGTCGAGAATCGCGGGAGCGGACTGCGCGCTCCGCTCGATGATTGGCAGCCGCCGCCCGAGTGGGGCGTCGGCGCCCATGCCAAGCATTTGCGCAACCTCTATGTCTATTTCTGGCGTTGGGCCGCCTGGAAGGTTTTTGGGGGCGATCCGTACCGTGGTGGCACCGACATCAGTGAGACGAAATGGACCGAGCGGCGAGGGGTTGTCTGCTTCATCACTGTTGCCGGATTTTTGAACGGGCCTGGTTTCCAGAAGATGCGCGCCGACTTACGACGGGATGCGGACGAGATTTTCGTGATCGATTGTACGCCGGAGGGCCATCAGCCGCCTGTTAACAGCCGTATTTTTCAGGATGTACAACAGCCGGTCTGCATCGTGCTGGCACTGCGTCGCTCGGCCGAGCAGCACAAGCAGCCCGCCACGGTGCGCTTTCGCAGCTTGTCCGAGGGCCCGCGCGAGCTCAAGTTTCAGGAATTGGCCGGCCTGACGATCAATAATGGAGCCTGGGTCGACGCACCGAACGAATGGCGTGCGCCCTTCCTGCCGGCGAGCGCGGCCGACTGGGTCGGTTATCCGGCGCTGGAAGATCTGTTCGAGTACAATGGCTCCGGTGTGATGACCGGCCGCACTTGGGTAATTGCGCCCGATGCCGACTCGCTACGTAGACGGTGGCGGCAGCTGAGAGACGAGCCGGATGCGGCGACGCAGGCGATGCGCTTCCATCCGCATAAGGGCGGCGACCGAACCGCCAAGAAGATAGTACGAGAGGTGCTCGCCGGGTATCCGCATCCGGCGTTGTCGGTGGCGGCAGACAAGAGCGAGGGCGCTGCGCCTATACGCTATTCTTTTCGATCCTTTGATCGTCAGTGGATCGTCCCAGACAATCGACTCATCAACCGAGCGAACCCGCGTCTGTGGAAGACCGGATCCAGCAATCAGATCTATCTGACGGCGCCCCACGATCGAACACCAACACAAGGTCCGGCTTTGACGATAGCCGCGCTTATTCCCGATCTTCATCACTACCATGGCCGCGGCGGCCGTGTGTTCCCGCTCTGGGCCGACGCCGCCGCGACCGAACCGAATGTTCCCACTGCGCTTCTGACCGAGCTCTCCGCCGCTTACGGTCGTCTAGTGACCGGCCCTGATCTGTTCGCCTGCATTGCTGCGGTCGCCGCCTCGCCTGCGTACACCGAGCGCTTTCGGCAGCAACTGAAACAGCCAGGTCTACGTATCCCGATCACGGCCGAGCGCGCCCTGTTCGATGAAGCGGTCGAGCTCGGTCGTGAGATCGTGTGGCTGCACACGTTCGGCGAGCGTTTCGGCGAGGGTCGCCCGCCTGGGCCGCCACGGGTCGATAGGGATGAGCCGACGATCCCGGCCGGCGGCGCTTTGCCGGACACTTTGGCCGCCATGCCGCACGAGCTGGACTACGAAGCTTCGTTGCGTCGGCTGATGATCGGCACAGGCTTTATCGCGAACGTCGCGCCCAAGGTCTGGGCCTATGAAGTGTCTGGCAAGAACGTATTGCGTCAGTGGTGGAGCTATCGACGCCAGAATCGCTCCAAGCCGCCGATGGGGGACAAGCGCCCGCCCTCAAAGCTGAGCGAAATTCAACCGACGGACTGGTTGGCGGAATATACGACGGAGCTTCTTGCGCTTCTGCGCGTGCTGACGCGACTCGTCGCGCTGGAGCCGCGTCAGGCCGATCTTCTGACCCGCATCGTGAACGGCCCGACGATCGACAGCGACACTCTCCGCGCTGCTGGTTCGTTAAGCGAAGCTTCCGCGGAAACAACGGGGGACATTGATGATGAAGCCGGCATATAG
>JAFAME010000391.1 GCA_019233695.1 Methylobacteriaceae bacterium | reverse complement strand
GCCGGTCAGTTCTCGGCCTCATCGAGCCTGACGATTCCGCTCGTATCGAGCCTTGCAATGGCCTCGGTGATCGCGACGCCGTCGACGACGAGGGCGGGCCGCAATTCCGCCAGCGGCACCAGGACGAAGGCGCGGTTGATCATCTGGGGGTGAGGCAATCGCAGCGTCGGCTCCTCGATTTTCAGGTCATCATAGTAGAGGAGGTCGATGTCGATGTTCCGCGGCCCCCAGCGGATAATGCGCTCACGGCCCATGCGCGCTTCGCACTTGAGGCACAGCTTCAGCAAATCCCACGGTCCAAGCGAGGTCCTGCCCACGGCGCAGGCGTTGATGAACCAATCCTGGTCGGTATAGCCCCAGGGAGCGGTGCGATAGAGCGAAGAGAGCATCAGATCCGCGACCGCACGCGACGCTTCTATTTCCCGCACCGCGCGGCGCACATTGGCTGCCTTGTCGCCGATGTTGCTGCCAAGCCCGAACCCCACCTCGAACATCGCGGAACCACCTTCGAGAGGAGGCAAGACGCACGTGCCTCAACCGGCAGCCGCCCGCCGCACCATGGTGAACACATCCAGGGCCGTCGCATTCTCCGCGACGTCGTGCACGCGAAAGATCGATGCTCCCGTGGCCGCCGCCGCCAGATTGACGGCGATGACGCCGGCAAGGCTTGCCTCCTCGCCACCTTTGCTCAGCGAGCCGAGAAAGCGCTTGCGCGAGGCACCGACCATGAACGGAAGGCCATAGTCGGCCAGCCGACCGATGGCGCCGATCGCCGCCACGTTCTGACGCGATGTCTTGGCAAAGCCGATCCCGGGATCGAGGACGATGAACTTCTCAGCTATGCCTGCCTTGGCGGCGAGCGCGAGCGATCGGTCGAAAAAGCGGCGCATGTCGCCGACGACGTCGAGGTCTGCATCTTTTTCGCGGCGATTGTGAGTAATCACCACGCCGACGTCAGCCTCCGCGATGATGTCAGCCATCGCCGGGTCCCGTTGAAGGCCCCACACGTCGTTGACAAGAATGGCGCCGGAATTGGCTGCGAAGGCGGCGACCTTCGCCTTATAGGTATCAATGGAAAACGGCGCGTCGATGCTCTCGACAAGGCGTTCCATCGGCGCAAGACGAGCGATCTCTTCGGCCTCGGAGACTGGCGTTGCCTCGGGTCGGGTCGACTCGGCGCCTACATCGATGATCGCGGCGCCCTCCGCCAGCAGCTTTTGCGCCTGACGAAGCGCCGCCTCGGCGTCGCCGAAGCGCCCTCCGTCAGAAAAGGAATCGGGCGTCAGGTTGAGAATGCCCATGACCAGCGGCGCCTTTCCAATCGCGCCGAAGAAGGCGTCGCGCTTTGCCCGGATCGCGGCCCGCATCAGGCGTCTTGCTTGTTGCTCTTCGGATAGGAGCAGCGCCACCTCACCGCCCTCCAAGTCGGGTGCTCGCCGATCCACTCGGCGATGTAGGGTTGAGCTGCCATCGCGCATCGCGCCAGCGACCCTTCCCATGCAAACTGCAGATGCTTGTCCTCGCAAGTGACCGGCTGGGCCAGGCTGCAGACGGTCATGATGATCTCGATCATGGCGGGCCCGCCTCCAAATTATGCCACATCAATATACATGTCTCGGGTGAACAGGTTTCAGGTCACGACGAATATTTCACCTTTGCCTAAGACCGCCATGTCGCCTGCAAAGCGTCGCAGCGGGCGGCGCAGCAGGCTCGCGGCGACCGCGCTGTCAGCGGCGAGGAAGGCTGCCATAAGCCTGTTGGCTACGAGCTCCTGGACGCCGCAGTCGACGAACGTCGCTGAGACCCCCGTCTCGGCGCCGACCACGATCGTGCCCCGCCGCAACAGATAGCCCGCCTCCGGTCCGATGTCGCCGCCAACGATCAGAGTACCGGCGAGCATGCGGCTGCCGGCGTAGGCCGCAGCAGCGCCTTCGACGATGAGGATGCCGCGGCGCAGACGATCGCCCGCCCGCTCGCCGGCTTTGCCTCGAACGACCACGAGGCCGCCGCTCATGCCACGTATCTCGCCCGGCAACGGGCCGGCGAGGCGATCGCCGACGTCGCCGGCCACCTCGATCCGTCCGGCCTTGTTGCCGGAGGCGGTCCAATGGCCCGCATGACCGCGGATCATCAGGCGTCCGCCGGTCATCGCTCGTCCGGCCCGGTTGCCGACGTCGCCCTCCACGACAAGCGTGCCCCGGCTCATCGCCTCGCCGACGCGGTCGAGCCGGTCCGAGCCGCCTTCGATGACGATGGTCTCGACATCGCCGATCGACAGATCGAACATGTCGCCGATCGTGACCGCCCGACGCGTCGTATGGATCGCAATTGTACCGATCTCCCGTGTGTTCCTGCCGGCCAGACGCTCGGGCACCAGCGGCGACAGGTCGAGCCGTTGGTCGGGTTCGGCGCGCAGGCGCAGGACGAGCCGCTTCACGCAGGGAACTCTCAATACGGGCGAAGGCCGTCCGGAAGTAGGTCCTTCAATCGATACTGGTGCGGTCCGAGCTTGCCGCCATAGTTGCCGGCGCTGACACGCGTGGCGCCTTTTTCAGGTCCGAGCGCGACGACGGCAGCAAGGCCCGCGCGCATTGCTGCGGCGACGGCCTGCGACGTCAGCCCATCGATGACGATTTCGAGCACGCTCGCGGTATCATCGTCGAGCGCCGTCTTCACCGCACCCTTCAGGGTCGGGCAAAAAGCGTCGTTGGTCGAGGCTGCCAGCCCCTTGTATTTGCTGCCGATCTTGGAACCGGACCGGGCGATTCCGCCGGGAAAGGGCAGGATCACGTCGGGAACGGCGTTGATCGCCTCCACGGCTGCCTCTGCGGCGGCAAGCGTGTTGTGCCGGCTTCGTCCAAGGATGATGAGGTTGCCGCCGCCGACCGCCTGCTTCGTGAGGCCGGTGGTCGCCTCGCAGACGAATTCACCATCCATCACCGGGATGCGCCAGAACTGCCTGCCGCCGAAGCGCTTCGAAATTTGCCAGCCGTCGCCGAAATAGCGAAGCAGGCTGCCGAGCTTCAGCGGCTCGCCGTCTGCCGGCCCGACATCCCCATAGCAGGCAGAGCCTGGCGAGGTGAGGACGCATTGTCCCACCCGAATCTGAAGGTGCTTCTGCAGTTCAGTCGTCGAGACGGCAAACAGGAGCACGCGCACGCCGGGCCGGCCGTCCGGCGTTTCCTCCGGAGGGAGGTGCCGATCGATGCCCGCCTCGCACCCGCACCCGATGACCGAGGTGGCAAACCCGGTCATTGTCACGGCCGCCTGGTGCGCCCAGCGCTCTGTGTCGGCGGTCAGGATGAGGCCAGTCGCCCGCATGCCGAAGGCCTCGGCAAAGGTGTCGTCGATCGCAACGTCGTTCAGCATCATCCGTTGCATCCGACGGTCTCGAATGGATCAGGCCTGCCGATGGCGCCGTCCGGCACTTTCAGGAGCGCTGCGTCAAATCCATAGGTGGCCTCATAGTAGGTCCGGATGCGGCTTTCGACCGTCCGATCAGCTCGCGGCCGAACACTCAGCGCGCGTCCGAACCGATATTGGACGATCTTCCCGTCGCGGACCACGAGCTCGCCATCCTTGAAGACAAGGGCCGCTTGCCGGAACATTTTCGCCTTGTCCTTGTCCGGCGCATAGACCGCAACGTCCGCGATCGCCCCCGGTCCGAGATGGCCTCGATCAGCGAGCCCGAGAAGCTTTGCCGGTGCCGACCGCGTCATGACCGCAATTTCATTCAGGGTGTATTCGCGCTTCAGCGCCGCGAGACTGGTCATCTCGATTGCTGCCGGCGGAAGGGAGGCAATGGTCTCGGCGCGAAGCTCGCGATCCATCAGCAATGCGAAGATCTCGGGATAGGTCGTGAACGGAGCCCCGTTCGGATGGTCGGTCGTGAAGAAGACTCGGGTCGGATCATCGATCAGGAGAAACAATTCAAGACCTGCAGCCCATTGCACGACATTGTGGAAATCAGTCGCCCGGTATTTGTAGGGAACGATGCCGCCGCCGTTCGAATCGCCGTCGACGATGACCCATTTGCTTGGGTTTGCCTGGCCGCGAGCCATGAACTGGCGCAGCACGTCGCACGAGACGGTCACTGTCTGCCCGAACATGACCTGCCCGACATCGACGGTGACGTTCGTCTTCGCGTTGACGGCCTCGGCGAGACGCGGCGCCCCGGATGAGAAACCACGGGCGCCGTCACGGCCATAAGCGTAGAATTGCAGATGTGCGAGGTGAAGCGGCAGGCCTTGGGCGGCTTCGATCGTCGCGATAGCCGTGTCCACGTTGCCGGGAAGGCCGAGGTTGTTGCAGTGAACGTGCAGAGGGTGCGGCACGCCAAGATCGATGACCGCGCGCTGCAGCGTCTCGACGATCCGGCGCGAGGTCACGCCGTAGGCCGGGACGATGTCCTCCAACGAGAACGATCGCACATTTTCCTTGAAGGCCGCGGCACCCCCGGCATTGATCACTTTGATGCCGAGGCCGCGTGTCGCATCGAGCATCCAGGCGACATAGTCACGGATGTGCGCGGGGCCGGCGTTGTCGCGCATCAATGCCAGAAGATAGTCGTCGTTGCCGAGAACGGTCAGAATTGCCTTGTCGATGATCGGCACGTCGGCAAGTTCGAGATGCGCCTGGAGCGCATTGTGCGGCGTGATCGCCGGTTCGACCACCGTCGTGAAGCCCATAGCCGCATAGGCGCAACCGGTCTCGAATGTCGATGACCCGGCAGTCGCAAAAGGCATCCCGGCGGTGCGCGGATCGAAGCGGATGTGCTCTTCCGGCAGGAGCAGGCGCGCGGTGTTCACGTTGCCGCCGGCAATATGTGAATGGATGTCGATCGCGCCAGCCATGACGATGCGATCCGTTGCGTCGAATGTGGCATGAGCAGTTCCGGACGCCGGCGCGGTTACGACCCGACCATTTTCCATCCACAGATCGCCAATTCCGTCGCGACGATTGGGAGGGTCAATGACATAGCCGCCCGTGATGCAGGTCAGCATGGCGACTTGCCGATCCCGTCGAGAGCGTTGCAGATCTGTGCCAGCACGGCGGCAACCGAGGGGAGGCCGGTCTCATGTTGGGCGGCAAAATGCGCGAGGGTTCCGGCCTTTGCACAAAAATGCGCACCGGCATGGTCGACGCCCGGCCGGCCGACGGCGATCTGGACCTGCGCGCCCGGCGGAGACAGGGCATCCTCGCTCGAGAGCGCAATCAACGGGATGTCCCGCCGCCATAGCGGTTTCTCTGCGCCGTATGAAGAGATCCACATGGCGCAATCGGCTTCGCCGCTGTCGACAAGCCGGACGGCATCGAAGCGCCAGGGGTCATGCTCGGGAAATCCGCGCGCAAAGGTCGTACGCATCGGATATCCGGTCATCCAGCCGCACGCCTGAAGCACGCCGAAGGCGTTGTAACCGGGTGGAAGGGGCAACCCGGCAAAGCGCGTTCGCGCGTTGAGGTCGCGGATCAGACCGCAGAGCATTTCGATTGCGAGCGTATCGAGCTCAGCCGCGGACCACACCGCGATGCCGAACTTGGCGGACTTCAGGATTTTGGCAAATCCATCCATGGTATCGACGAGCGGCGCCGGCGTGCGGACAGGTCGGCCGTTTGCTCGGGCGCGCAGCGCAGCGACAAGCTGCGGCAGGGAGGCGCCCGCTCCGTCGATTACGTCCGTGCGGGCGGTCGGTGTTCGAGGACCATCGTCTGTTCTCTCGGCGCGATTGTTCCCGCTCGTAAGCCGCAGGACGCGCCGCTCTGGCGCCTTCGTGGGCCGCGGCAGTGCCGCCAGGTCCAGATCGGGCCAGACATCGGCAAGGCTCTCCGCGAGACCGTCGCCGACGAGGAGCACCACGTCTCCTCGCCGCCGCGCTTCGCCCGGCGTCGTCAGTACGAGGCCTGTTTCGCGCATGACGTCGAGGTCGCGCAGGAGCGTTGCCGAATGCATGTGATCGATCGTGGCGCCCAGGCGATCGGCGAGCAGCAGCGCCGCCCGCGCGCCGGCGATGTCGGTGCCAAGCCCGGCGATGACCGGCGCGCGACTCGCCGCCAGAAGACGCGCCGCCTCGGCGACCGCGGCCGACATCGGCACAGCCCGCCCCTCGATCCATGCTTGGCCCTTCCGCCCTTGGCGATCGAGCGGCTTGTTGTCGGGTCGGCGCTCCACCGCCGTGTTCGCTCGGCGGTCAATCGTACTTGATGTAGGCGAAGCGCTGGTCCTTTTCAGGCGTTCCCTCCAGGGCCCCGCCCATCTTGCCGGGCTGCCATTGCACGACCTCTTCGATCTTCTTGGCGAGCTCGAAATCCTTGTCGGTGATGCCCTTCGCCGCATGATTTTGCAGGCGCACCTCCACCCACGCATATGAGGCCGTGATGTCAGGATGATGCCAAGCCGCCTCGGCGAGATGGCCGACGGCGTTGATGACCATCAGCGTGCCTTTCCAGCCATGCGTGCGGTAACGGCGCCGGATCCAGCCGCCTTCCAATCGCCAGTGCGGCAGGTCGCGTTGCAATCTGGTCGCGACCTCTCCGTCCGAGTAGACGCGCTCCTTTGCCTCCTCCACCATCGGGCCACTCCATCACGAGCCAACCGCCGCCGCCTGGCTTCGCTTTGCCAAGTCTTTTCTGTATGAGCACTGTAGTCCGGCATCATGTTTCGGCAAGCCACCTGGATCGAAAACGGCAACAAGCTCCCGTGAACGGCGTCCCTGCCCAGGTCTTGCCCGGCGTGAGCGTGACCGTTCCGGCCCGCCTTCACCTTGGCTTTCTTGACCTCAATGGCGACATGGGCAGGCGCTTCGGCAGTGTCGGCCTTGCCATCGATGGCCTGCGCACGCGCCTGACACTGCGGCCCGCTGCGCAGACGCAGATCATCGGCCGCGAACGCCACCGCGCGGCGCGCCACCTTGCCACGATGACAAGTTACCTGGGGCTTACCGTTGCCCATCACCTGAGCCTCGACGAAACGATTCCAGCGCATGCCGGCCTTGGTTCGGGCACGCAGCTTGCCCTTGCCGTCGCCGCGGCGGTCCGTCGCCTGAACGGCCTCGCGCTCGACGTGCCCGGCGATGCGATGCGGCTCGCCCGCGGCGCGCGCTCGGGCATCGGCATCGGTCTCTTCGAGAGGGGCGGCCTGATCGTCGATGCGGGAAGAGGGCCGGCCACCGAAATCCCGCCGGTTGTCAGTCGCATGCCCTTGCCGGAGGATTGGCGAATTCTGGTCATCCTCGATCCATCGAGACAAGGCATACATGGCGAGGACGAACGCAACGCGTTCGGAACGCTGCCGCCGATGGCGGCTGAAGAGGCGGCGCATTTGTGCCGCCTCGTGCTGATGCAGGCGTTGCCCGCGCTCGCCGAGCGCGACATCATGCGTTTCGGCGCAGCAATCAAGGAAATGCAGAGCCGACTCGGCCAGCATTTCGCTCCGAGACAAGGGGGTGGCGCTTTCACGAGCGCGCAAGTCGGCGCAGTCCTCGATCTTCTCGATCGAGGAGGGGCGCACGGCATCGGCCAAAGCTCGTGGGGGCCGACTGGTTTTGCCTTTGCCGCAACGCAGGACGAAGCTGAGCGCCTGGCGCGGATCGCTGCGGATCACACTGGCGCGAGCGGACTGGACATCCGGATCGCTTCGGGGCTCAATCGCGGGGCGGAAGTGAAAACGGTCGCGGCGTCCAACACGCAAGTGCCGTAAGGAATGCCGTCGGCGGGAGGACGCCATGGCCGACAAAAACATCCTGCACATGCTGACGCCGCTCAAGCATATCAGCCCGTTCGACGTGAACATGGCGGTCGATGCGGGGTATGATGCCGTTGCCCAATACGCGCAGGTGACGCTCGAAGAGGTGGCCGGACTCGTCCAGGACGCCATCTTTTCCCGGCCGCCCAAGCTCGGTGTGCGCACCGGCATCTTCATCGGCGGCAAGAACGCGGCCCTGGCGCTCGACATGCTCGAGGCGGCGCAGAAGGCTCTGGTCCCGCCCTTCTCGGTTTCGATTTTCGCCGATCCCGCCGGCTCTTTCACCACGGCCGCGGCCATGGTGGCGTGCGTCGAGAAAGTCCTGAAGGAGAAAAAGCAGCGTGATCTGAAGGGCCTGAAAGTCGCAGTGTTCGGCGGCACGGGTGTCGTCGGATTTTCGGCTGCCGTCATTGCGGCCCTCGAAGGAGCCGAAGCCAGCCTCGTCGGCTACGACGGCGTGAACCGTGTCGCACGGAGTGCGGAAATCATCGCGGCGCGCTTCGGCATCAGTATTCGTCCGGTCGACGGCAGCACCAAGCCGAAGATCGCCGAAATTCTCAGCCGAACCGAGGCCATATTCTGTGCAGGCAGGGCCGGCGTGCGCGTTCTTGCGAAGGAGGACATCGAGGCGGCAGACAAGCTTGTGGTCGCGGCCGATGTGAACGCCGTGCCGCCTTCAGGCATCGAGGGACTCGACGCCGCCGCGAGCGGAACACAGATTTCGACGAAAGGCGCGCTCGGCATCGGGCCGCTCGCGATCGGCAACATCAAGTACAAGACGGAGTCCGGGTTGTTTCGGCGGATGATCTCGACGTCGAAAGCGGTGCGCTTCGATTTCAGGGATGCATTCGCGCTTGCCCGGGAACTGAATGCCTGAGCAGATTGGGGTTTTGATCACGGCGCTGTCAGGGCGGGCGCTGGCCGCTTCGGCGCGCCGGGCCGGCTACCTGCCTCTCGTCGTCGATTTTTTCGGCGATGACGACACCCGCGCATTCGCTTCGGACCTCGTGCGTCTCGACGGAGGGGTGGAGCGCAGGTTCGAGCGCCGTGCCCTGATGGCGGCGCTCGATCGTCTTGCCGGGTCGCGACCCGTCGCCGGGGTCGTCTATGGCGCCGGATTCGAGGACCGGCCCGCAATCATCGATGCGATCGCCCGACGCTGGCGCGTCATCGGCAATGGTGCGCACACAATCGCTCGGTTGAAGGACCCCTGCGCTTTTGCCGCGCTTTGCCGCGACTGCGGTATCGCCCACCCGGAAATATCGCCAGAGCCACCGGGGCAGCCGCGATCCTGGATCAGCCGTCGTCGGGGCGGGGCGGGGGGCGGCCATATCCGGGCAGTCGATGGCTCCGCGCGCGACGGGGGGACCTACTATCAGCGCAAGGTCGCGGGACGAACGATATCGGCGCTGTTCATCGCCGACGGGAGGAACTCGCGAGTCATCGGATTTAGCGAGCAATGGGTCGCGCCGGGGGCAGGCCAACCCTACCGCTACGGCGGGGCGGTTCGCCCAGCCGCACTCGATCCCGCTTCGGCGACATCTATTGCCGAAGCCATCGAACGGGTCGTCGCGCGGGCTGGGCTCGTGGGCCTGAACAGCGCCGACTTCATCATTTCGCGCGAGCATTCATGGCTTCTCGAGATCAACCCGCGGCCGGGTGCCACGCTCGATCTTTTCGAGCCGCAGGAGAGCGAGGCAGGGACACTCTTTGCCGCACATCTCGCAGCCTGCGACGGCGAGCTCCACCCTGTGTGCGTGGACAGCGCCGGCCGCGCAGCTGCGATCGTCTATGCCGAACACGACATTCGCCGTGTCCCGGTGATTGACTGGCCGGATTGGGCCGCCGATCGGCAGCCGGCCGGAAGCTTTGTCGCAAGAGGCGAGCCGTTCTGCACCGTTGTCGCCGACGCGCCGGACGCAGCGCAGGCGTCGCGCCTTGTCCACGCGAGATCGGCCCGCATTCTGGCCGCCGCGACCGGGAGGGCCGCATGAACGAACTGGCGGCCACGGATGTCCCATCGGTCAGCGTCAACGCCCGCGCCGCCGACCTTGTTCGCAAATTGACGGCAAAGGCGCCCGAACTGCGCATCGGCGTGGCCAAAGGGGAGCTCGGCGAAACCCTGATCGATGCGGGGAGCAAGCACATCGGAAGCATCTCGGCCGGGCTGGTGCTCGCGGAGATCTGCATGGGCGGGCTCGGCGACGTGCTGCTTTGCCCGAATGCCGATACGCCGCGCTGGCCCTGGTCGGTGATGGTGCGTTCGTCCAATCCGGTGATCGCCTGCCTCGCCAGCCAGTACGCCGGATGGAATCTGTCTCACGGGGGAGGTAAGGGCGCGTTCTTTGCGCTTGGGTCGGGGCCGGCGCGGGCGCTGTCGCGCAAAGAGGCCCTGTTCAGGGAGCTCGACTACGCCGATGCCGCCGCGGAGGCGACGCTGGTCCTCGAAAGCGATCAACCGCCCCCGGCCGCCCTCGTGGAGCAGATCGCCCGTGACTGCCGGCTTGCGCCATCGAAAATGACCTTCATCTATGCTCCGACCTGCAGCCTGGCCGGCGGCTGCCAAGTGGTGGCGAGGGTTCTCGAAGTGGCACTGCACAAGCTGCATGGACTGAAGTTTCCGTTGGCCAGAGTCGTCGAGGGCATGGGCGTAGCCCCGCTGTCTCCGCCCCACCCGGATTTTGTCACCGCGATGGGGCGCACCAACGACGCCATCATCTACGCGGGCCGGGTTCACGTTTTCGTGACCGGCCCGGCGGCTGAGGCCAAGACCTTGGCCGAGCACCTGCCGAGCCGGACGTCACGCGACTACGGGCGCCCTTTCGCAGAGATCTTCAGGCGCTACGACGGCGACTTCTATGCCGTCGATCCCATGCTGTTCAGCCCCGCCGAGGTCACGATCACGGCTCTGGAGACCGGCGAGAGCTTTCGCGGCGGCCGGGTCGATCCGACCCTCATCGAAGCCTCCTTCAATGCCTGATCGGCACGCCGCGACGAGTTCCTCTCGGCTTCGCGTCGCACTCGCGATCGATACCTCAGATTGGCACGCCCGACAGATGCAGCGCGCGCTGGCTGCCCTTGGGGTGGCGGCGGTCCCCTTTCGGCTGATGGACGCGATTTTCGATTCGGGTGCCCGGCACGGCATTCGGGTGCCCGGCTTCGGCGAGAGCCTCCCGGAGGCCGTTCTCGTCCGGGCCGTTTCCGCAGGCACGTTCGAGGCCGTCACGGTGCGGCTTGGCATTCTCCATGCCCTGCGCGCGCTTGGCGTGACGGTGTGGAACGATGCGCGCGCCATCGAATGCTGCGTCGACAAGTCGATGACAAGCTTTCTTCTGGGGCGCGCCGGAATACCGACGCCTGCTACCTGGACAATCCAGTCGGCCGATGCTGCACGGCGTATCGTCGAGCGCGAGATCCCGCAGGGGCCGCTCGTCTCAAAGCCGCTGTTCGGGTCGCAGGGTCGCGGACTGAGGCTCATTCACACGGTCGCCGACGTGCCGGCGGGGGACAATGTGGCGGGCGTATTCTATCTGCAGCGGTTCGTTGCCGCCGCGCCCGGTCGGTTCCAGGACCTGCGCATCCTCGTGACGGGCGGTCGGGTGGTGGCTGCAATGGCGCGTCACGCCGACCAATGGATCACCAACATCAAACAGGGTGGCCGCCCGGTCGCGGCCATCGCCGACGCCGAGGTAGCGGGGCTGGCACTGCGCGCCGCGTCGGTGGTGGGCGCCGACTTTGCCGGCGTCGACATCATCCGTGATTCGGCCGGCCGTCCCTGGGTCATCGAGGTCAACAGCATGCCCGCCTGGCGCGGGCTGCAAAAAGTGACAGCTGCCAACGTGGCGGCCGTGATCGCCAGCGATCTCGTCGGCGCGCTCGACGCGCGGTCGCGCCGCAAGGCTGCGATGTGATTTCCCGCGAGACGGCGATCGCCGAGGCGTTCATTGCCGCATGCCGCGACGAGCTCGAGGCGCCCAAACCCGGCAACGTCCACGTATTGGCCGACGGCCACTCGATGACGGTTGCCGATTTCATCTGCAGCGCCGAAGTCGCCGCGCCCTCGATCGCCCGGCACGGGACCCGCGTCGGGGCCAGGATTCTCGGCGCCGTCGAGGCGACGCGCGCGGCCGTCGGCCAGAACACCAATCTCGGCATCCTGCTTCTCTGCGCGCCCCTTGCATGTGCGGTCGAGTTCGCGCCGGCTGATCTGCGCACGGCCCTTGCAAAGGTGCTTTCCTGCCTGGACCAACAGGACGCAGCACTAGCGTTCAGGGCAATCGCTCTTGCCGCACCAGGCGGCCTTGGCCGCGCCCCGCGCCACGATGTTTCGGAACCGGCAACGGTCACCCTTCGCGAGGCGATGGCCGAAGCGGCACATCGCGACCGGATCGCCCGTCAATATGCCACCACCTATGACGACGTCTTTGACCTTGGCGTGCCCGTGCTCGATGATGTCCTGCAACGGGGCGCCAGCCGGTGGGCGGCAACCCTTGCTGTCCATCTCGGCTTTCTCGCAGCCTTTCCCGACAGCCATATCCTGCGGAAATACGGGGAGGCTCAAGCCCGTGCGGTTCAGGCCGAAGCAACGCCGCTCAAGACCCGCCTCTTGGCTGGCGCCGAAGCGGCGCTGATGCGCGACCTCCTGGCCTTCGATGCCCGCCTGAAGGCACGCCGGCTCAATCCTGGAACGAGCGCCGATCTGACCGTCGCGACACTCTTCGTGCGACGACTGCGGGAGAGCTTGCCGTGCGACCGCAACAATGGTTGACTTCGTGCAGCGGAGCTGTTTCCGCAAGCTATCCGGCCAACCGGTCCGCCGGCGGGCGCCAGGCTCGTCCGTCGGACGCTGAAAACAAGGGTAGTCGTTTCGCTGGGCGCCGTGGGCTCTGATGGCTCGCAGCGTTTGGCTTCATCCCCGGGGAGGAGATAGCAAATGGCAAAGATCAACAAATTGCTGATAGGCGAGTCGCTTGTCGGCGAAGGCAACGAGGTGGCCCACATCGACCTTCTGATCGGGCCGCGCGGCAGCCCGGCCGAAACGGCGTTCGTCAATTGCCTGACGAACAACAAGGAAGGATTTACGGCGCTTCTCGCGGTGATCAGTCCGAACCTTCTGACGAAGCCGGCGACGGTTCTGTTCAACAAGGTGACCATCAAGGGCGCAAAGCAGGCCGTGCAGATGTTCGGTCCGGCCCAGTATGCGGTGGCCAAGGCAGTTGCCGACAGCGTCGCCGAGGGGGTCATTCCACAAAGCGAGGCCGACGACATCTTCATCTGCGTTGGCGTGTTCATCCACTGGGAAGCGGCCGACGACAAGAAGATCCAGGACTACAATTACCGGGCGGTGAAGGAGTCGATCGCGCGGGCGGTCAACGGCGAGCCGAGCGCCGCCGATGTCGTGGCCAAGCGCGATTCCGTCAAGCATCCGTTCGGTGCCGCTGCTTAGACAGGAGACCACCGCGAGGAGGCGCAACCTTTGGCGGTGCCCAAAGGGCTCCTTCGCCGATGGGCCAAGATGCTGGGGTTCTCGTGAGCGAGTGGGGAGGTGCGGCTCCCCGCTTCGTTTCAGAGAGTGGCAAGATCGGGACCGGTCAGCCGCCCGTCGTGCAGCGACGTCGCGACGAGCGCCCCCGTGATGCCGGCCTGTGCCAGCCGTCGGAGGTCGGCGAGGTCTCGCACTCCGCCTGCTGCATAGATGTCGCGATCCGGTGCTGTCTTGCGCAGCTCCGCTAGCCTTGCAAGATCTGGCCCGGAAGCGCTGCCGACGCGCCCGAGTGTCATGCACAGGATCCTTTGCGGCCAAGCGCCCTGATCGGCGAGAATTGCGGCGGGACCCTGGAAGGCATCGCCACGGAAATCGAGAGACAACACGATCCGTTCGTCGCTCGCCAGTCGACGCAGCAGGATGTCATCGCGCTGGGTCTCGCTGCCAAGGACGAGATGGCCGAGCCGTGACGCCAGCCAAGCATCCGCCGCCCCCGGCGTCGAGATGCCGTTGTCGACCCACAAAGTGAGTGCGGGAAAAGCGGCCTTCAGGCGCGCCAGATGCCGGCGGTTGTCAGCTGTCTTTTCGATGGCGTCCAGATCAGCGACATAGAGGCTCGCGAAGGGATAGACCGACATGAGGCCGTGTGCCACATCGACCGGATCGCTGGTTGTGGCGAGCGGGGTCTCAATCGGCCGATATTCGTCGCGCCGGCCGAGCCGTGCTCTCACGACCGTCCCGCCTTTGAGGTCGATGACGGGGATCACCCGCACGACGTGCTTTCGCTTTGCTTCGGAATGGTCTTGTCCCTCGCCCCGATCGTATACTGCCCGGAGAAGGCTACGCCAATGTGGGTCGTCGCCGCGGGATTCGGCTCCGACGCCGTTGCCTCCGAGGATCCTCCGGGATGTCCGTCGTCGTCGGCTGGGACGTGGGGGGCGCGCATTTGAAGGGCGCCCGCGCCGAGAATGGCCGCATCGTTGCCGCGGTTCAAATCGCCTCGCCCCTGTGGCTTGGCTTTGCCAGGTTGGATGAGGCCTTTGCCGCAGCCAGGGCCGTCCTCGGGATCTCGGAAGCCAATCTCGTCACCATGACCGGTGAGCTTGCCGATGCCTTCGCATCTCGCGCCGAGGGCGTCGCGGCGCTCGCCGCCAAAGCGGTGGAGGCGCTTGCACCCGAGCCCGTGTCATTTTACGGGGGCCGCGTCGGCCTGCTGCAGCCCGCCGATGTTGGCGCCCACGTCGCCGACATCGCTTCTGCCAATTGGCACGCGAGCGCTGCGCTTGTCGCACGACGCTGCCGCGATGCTCTTTTCATTGATATGGGCTCGACAACAACCGATATCATTCCGATCGCCGAGGGGGCTATAGCAGCGCGCGGCTACCAGGATGCCGAGCGGTTGGCCTCGGGCGAACTCGTGTATACCGGACTAGTGCGAAGCTTCGTCTTCGCCGTGGCCCGGCGGGCGCCCTTCGACGGCGTGCGGACACCGCTCATGGACGAATTCTTCGCCAACATGGCGGACGTGCACCGCATCCTGGGCACATTGCCCGACGGGGTGGATCAGCAGGCTACGGCCGATGGCCGCGACAAGTCGGTCGGAGCCTCACGCGCGCGACTTGCGCGCACGATCGGACGCGACGCGGCGGATGCGGACGATGCCCGGTGGCGGGCTCTCGCGGGCTGGTTTGCGGAGCAGCAGCTGCGACATATTGCCGATGCTGCCATGCTTGTCGCCTCGACAGGCCGCGTCCGCGATGATGCGCCGATCGTGGGGGCGGGAATCGGCGTCGAACGGCTTCGTGAACTTGGCCGCCGTCTCAGCCGGCCCTTCGTTGCTTTCGACACATTGATCGAGGTTGAGCCTTCGGCGAGTGCTCCGGCCGCCCATTTCGCACCCGCGGCAGCGCTCGCGCTTCTGGCCGGGTCGCCCGACAGAACGTGAGATCGCGGCAGCTTGGCCTCGATCGGAAAAGCGGGACAGGTGGAGGAATTTTTGCCGCGCTTCCGCCTATCGCCCGAGCAGCCGGTCGGCGCGCTTTTGCGCGTTCTCGACCGCATAGGCATCTTCGTGGTTGGCGAGCGCAGCCGCCCGGTCGAGAAGAATGCGCATGAACCGCGTCGTTTCGGCGAGTTCCGGCGGCCCCAGATAGGATCCGGGCGGCCGCTCCCCGACGAGGCGGATGGCGTCGGTCGCGAGCTTGTCAAGGCCGGCGACCACGGCGTCGAAGGCACGGCGCAGGATCGGGTCAAGCAATTCGTAGGCGCGCAAAGCCTTCGCCGCCTTGTCCGACTGCGAGGCCCTGATGAAATCCCGGTAGGAGAGGGGTCGCCAATCAAGAATGTCCGCCCGCAGGTCCGGTATCCCCGGCAACTGTTCGAGCATCATGATGATCTGGTTGAAGTGGTTCAGGTAGTCGCTGGCAAGTCCGGTTTCGGGCTCGACCGTCGTTGGATCAACCGGTGCAAAGCCGCGACGGGCAAGGGCGAATACGGAGCGCGCAAGAGATGGCGACATGATTAACGTGCTCGCGATTGCGGTCGGTCGTCTTGGACATAGTCCGACCAGTCTAAAGGTCACCTCACCGCAATCGACAGGGTCGCGCAACTTCGCGATCTATGATTAGTAAAGGATTACTGACTAAAAATGTGCGGACGCTACGCAATTACCTTACCGCCGGAGGCCGTTCGCGCATTCTTCCGGTATGTGGAGCAACCGAACTTTCCGCCACGGTACAATATAGCACCGACGCAACCGGTTCCGATCGTGCGGATCGAACGCACGCCATTGAGCGCCACGGATCGCCATTTCCGTCTGGTGCGCTGGGGGCTGATCCCGGCTTGGCTCAAGGATCCGAAAGGCGGGCCGCCCATCATCAACGTGCGCAGTGAGTCGACGCTGGCGCGCCCAAGCTTTCGCGCCGCTATGCTCCGCCGCCGCTGCCTCTTCATCGCTGACGCCTTCTACGAATGGCAGCATCTGCCGGGCTCGAAGAAAGCTAGGGCTGGTCGTCCATTCCTGATCAGACGGGCTGATCGACAGCCGATGGGATTTGCCGGATTGTGGGAGCCATGGCTTGGCGCCGACGGCAGCGAAATCGAGACGGCATGTATTCTCACCATGGCGGCGAATGCATCGGTCGGAGGAATCCACGACCGGATGCCGGCCATTATCGCGGAAGGAGACTTCAACGCCTGGCTTGACGTCGAAAACGTCAATGCCGAGGACGCGGCGGAGCTGGTCGGCCCGATTGCCGACGATGCGCTGGAGATCTTCGAGATCGGGACAGCAATCAATCGTGCAGCAAATGATGGACCCGAAGTACAGCTGCCGATTGCCCGTCCACTGCCGGAACAACCGACGCCCGAGCCGGACGAAGGGGCGCAGGGACGGCTGTTTTGATATCGAGCCTTTCGCTGACGGCGAGCCCTGGGGCTGCCGGGCTACCTCACAGCACCTTGCCCGGATTGAGGATGCCTTTGGGATCAAGTGTCGCCTTCAGCGCCCGCATCACATCGAGAGCAACCGGGTCCTTCACGGCCGGCAGGAGATTGCGTTTCAGCCGCCCGATGCCGTGCTCGGCGGAAATCGAGCCGCCGAGACGCGTCACGACGGCGTGCACGATGGCATTGACCTCGGCCCATCGAGTGAGGAACGTCGCCTTGTCGGCGCCAACGGGCTGCGACACGTTGCAATGAATGTTGCCGTCGCCCAGGTGGCCGAACGCCACCATGCGGGCGCCGGGAATGCGGGCGCCGACCGCGCCCTCGGCGTCGGCGATAAATCGTGGCACTAGCGCCAATGGCACCGAAACGTCCTGTTTGATCGATCCTCCCTCGCGGCCCTGCACCTCCGACTGCATGTCCCTGAGTTTCCAGAACGCCTCGCGCTGGTCGAGCGAGGTTGCGACGGCAGCGTCGTCGATGATGTCGCGCGACATCGCGTTCTCCAGGAGCGAGCCGAGCGCCTCCAGTAGGCCGTGTTCGGCTTGAGCCGACAGTTCGAGGAGCACGTACCACGCGTGTTTGCCTGCAAGTGGATCCCTGGTGCCAGGCGCGTGGCGCAACACCATGTCGAGACCGATCCGCGGCATCAGCTCGAACGCCGTGACCGAGGCTCCTGCCGAATCGAGAGCAAGCTCCAGAAGCTTCAGGGCGGCAGCAGGATCGGCAAGCCCGACAAAAGCGGTTTCGATGGCGCGCGGGCGGGGGAAAAGCTTCAGGACCGCGGCGGTGATCACGCCGAGGGTGCCCTCCGAGCCCATGAACAGGTGCTTGAGGTCGTAGCCGGTATTGTCCTTCTTGAGCTTGGAGAGGTTCGACAGCACCCGACCGTCGGCGAGCACCGCCTCGAGGCCGAGAACCAGATCGCGGGCGTTCCCGTAGGCCAGCACCGCCGTGCCGCCGGCGTTGGTCGCGAGGTTGCCGCCGATCGTACAGGAGCCTTCAGACGCAAGCGACAGCGGAAACATGCGATCGATCCGGGCAGCCTCGTCATGCACCCGCGTCAGCGTCATCCCGGCTTCAACCGTCAACGTGTTCGTGGCGGGATCGGCCTCGCGCAGGCGGTCGAGCCGTGTGAGCGAGAGGATGATCTCATCGCCGGTTTCGTGCGGCGTCTGTCCCCCAACGAGGCCGGTATTGCCGCCCTGCGGAACGACAGGCAGACCGGTCTCATTGCAGAGCACCATCACGCGGGAGACTTCGGCGGTGGTGGCGGGCCGGACCATGGCCCGGGCTCGGCCTTTGAAGAGCTCGCGCGGCTCGACGAGGTGGGGGGCCAGCTCCAGGGTATCGGTGACGACGTGCTTTACGCCAACGATTTGCGCCAGCCGGCCGAGAACGGCATCGGCGGCTTCAGCTCGGGTTGGACATGGCGCGATCATGGATGAAGGCCTGGCCGCTCAACCGAGAAGGGCTCGCTGACGCCGCGGTTGCTTCGGGCGCCGGAAGACGCCGACGACCTCGACATGAGGCGAGTGGCGGAACTGGTCGACCGGGGTGATTCGCTCGACGGCATAGCCGCCGTCAACGAGAATTCTTGCATCGCGGGCGAACGATGCGGGGTTGCAGGACACCGCAACGACACTCGCCACGCCCGATGCAGCAAGCTCGCGGGCTTGAGCCGGCGCGCCGGCCCGCGGCGGGTCGAAGACGACGGCGTCAAACGGTTCGCACTCGGCGCCGGAGAGAGGGCGTCGGAAAAGATCGCGCGATTCGGTCGCCGCGACCTGGAGCGACGGGTTTTTTCGCGCGGCGCGGGCGAGAGCACCAAGGGCGGCCGCATCGGCATCGACGGCGCGCACCTCTGCACACTCGGAAAGCCGCAGCGCGAACGTGCCGATACCGCAGAAAAGGTCGGCAACGCGCGGGCGCCGGCCGGCGCGGCGCGCGGCCGGCGACCCCAGGGGATGGAGGACCGCCTCGATCACAAGGCGAGACAGAAGCTTCTCGCCGGCATCGGTTGCCTGAAGAAAGGCACCGGGCGGGGCAGCGACCTGCGTCGAGCCTATTGCTAGCATCGGAGCGCGGCGCTCGATCACGATCTCGCCGTGGTTCGAAACGCGCGCGAGGTCGAGCCGCTCGGCTGCTTCGACGAGTGCCTGGCGGTGCCCGAAGGACAAAGGCCCGCAGCCACGCAGGTCGAGATCCAGTCCGGCGGGCGTTCCCGTCACAAGACTGTCGAGCGGCTTGTCGGGACGAACAAGGGTATCGGCAATGGCGCGGGCGGCGGTGACCGCCCCAGACATCGACGGGGCCAGGATTGGGCATGCAGCAATATCAACGACCTCGTGGCTACGCATGGCCATGAAGCCGAGACGGACGGCATGACCGGAGCCGTGGGCGACCGAACGGGCGTGAAACGTGGCACGACGGCGCCCTTCGCCATGGGCGTCGAGGAGAGGCTCGACATCATGCGCGATCCCCGTCCGCGCCAGAGCCGCTATGAGAATGCCCTGCTTCCACCGCGCATAGGCATCGGCAGCCAGAGCCTGCACCGCGCATCCGCCGCATCGTCCATAGTGGGGACAGAACGGCGCGACGCGATCCTGGCCCGCCTGCACGATCTCGATGAGCCTGCCACGCTCGCCGGCGACATCAGCAAGAATGATGTCGCCGGGCAACGCGTAGGGAACATAAATCGGACCGGTCGATCCGCTTGCGATGCCCTCGCCGCGACTGCCGAGCCGCTCCACGGGCAGCCTCTCGGCGCAGACGACGGCAGATGTCATAGGCGTGAGGCTCCAAGCAGGAATTCGCGGTTGCCGTCAACGCCATCGATCGGGGACGGGATCACCCGCAACACACTCCAGCCGAGATCATCCACGATGCACTCGATTTGATGGCACACGGCGGCATGAGCCGCCGGGTCCTTGACAATTCCCTTGACAAGACGGCTGCGGCCCGCCTCGAACTGCGGCTTGATGAGACACACAAGCTTCGCCGCCGGCGCGGCAATCGGCAAGACACCAGGAAGAACAAGCCGCAGCGAAATGAAGCTCACGTCACAGGTGATGATGTCCGGCGCGAGATGGAGACTTTCAGCGGTGAGCGCTCGAGCATCCGTGCCCTCCATCGCGACGACGCGGGGATCAGCGCGCAGTGTCGGGTGCAGTTGTCCGCAGCCGACATCGACCGCATAGACTTTCGCCGCACCGCGACTGAGCAGCACCTGCGTGAAGCCCCCGGTCGAGGCACCGATATCGAGGCAGATCTTCGTATTCGCCTCGAAACCGAAAGCATCGAGCCCTGCTTCGAGCTTGAGGCCGCCACGCGACACCCAGGGATGCGCCGAAGCGGCACTCAGCGCGGCATCGGCCGGAAGCGCCTCGGCTGCCCTGCGCACTACGGCGCCGTTGGCGGCAACGCGGCCGGCCGCGATCGCGTCCTGCGCCTTGCGCCGGCTGTCGAACAGCCCTCGACGAACGAGGAGGAGATCGGCGCGTTGTTTTTCGGACACGGGAAGGCCATAGCAAATGCCGCCCCCGCCCGTCGAGAACCGCAAGGCAGCATCGGCGGCATGTCGGGAGCCGCTCATGCATTTCAAGCCGATCGGGGCATTTTGCTGGGCGGCGGCCTCGCGGACGCGCAGGCGACAGCGCCAGTATTTTTTACCGGCTAAAATGGGGTCCGGGCCGGCTCAGAGACAGCTCAGGACGTCGAGCTTGACCCAGCCG
>JAFAME010000348.1 GCA_019233695.1 Methylobacteriaceae bacterium | reverse complement strand
CCGGAGCGAAGCGGAGAGCCGGGATCCGGCGCCGGATCCCGGTACCGCCTCGCGCTTCCGGGATGCCAGGGACCTCCTTCTCCCACCGGGAGAAGGAGGACCGGCCTCCGAGGCTGCGCAGTCGTGCTGCTGCTTGGGCTCGCGCCGGCGCCTCTATCGGCAAGTTCGGCTGAGGAATTGGTGAAGTTTGAGAGCGCCAGGTCCGGCGCCGGCATTCAGGGCTATCTGACGAGGCCGAAAGGCGCGGGGCCCTTTCCGGCGGTCGTTCTCTTGCATTCGTGCCTCGGCCTGCCGGCTGACCGAAAGGCGATCGGGAGCATGGTTGCGGGCTGGGGTTATGTCGCGCTTTTCGTCGACGATTTTGCCACCCGAGGTCTCAAGGAAACCTGCGCCGTCGATTTCCCTGAAGGCCCGTCCGACGCTTTCGGCGCGCTAGCCTTTCTGTCGAAGCTTCCTTACGTCGATCCGGCAAGGATTGGCGCCCTCGGCTACTCGCAGGGCGGCGACACGGCGCTGGCGATCGCCTCCTCGCGCTCTGCCGCAGGCTTGGCGGTCCCGGGCGACTTGAAATTCAGGGCGGCGGCCGCCTTCTATCCGCCTTGCGCAAATGCGGCCGGTGCCAGGCTGACGATTCCGAGCCTCATTCTGGTGGGCGAACTCGACGATGTCACGCCCGAGGCCGATTGCGAGCGGCTGGTGAGGAGCCAGCCGGGCAGTGGCCCGGAGGTCAAGCTCGTCGTCTATCCTGGCGCCCACCACCTGTTCGATGATCCAAGCTACGCCGCCGGCAAGCGGCTCTTCGGCATGCTGCTGCAATACGACCGAAGCGCCGCCGAGCACTCCCGTTTGGAGCTGCGCGATTTCCTCGCAGCGAAGCTCGCTCCGTAGCTTGCACCGCTCCAGGCCCGCTGACCCACGCTCTTTACGGCGGGGCGAATTCGGGCGCATGCTGGGTCGAGCCCAGGGGGAGCCTCATGCGCAGACGCGATTTTCTGCTCGGCGCGACGGCCGGTCTCGCCGCGGCCCTTCCGGCCGCAGCCAACGTGCCGAGGCCGTTCCAGCCGAACCTGTGGCCGCCGATGGGTCAGCGCGCCGATTTTGTCGCCTGGATGGCGGCAAACCGCGGCGAGGATGCCACCCTGCTGGACCGCCGCTTCGAGCGCTATCAGCAGCTGCTTTCCTTCAACGATCTGTGGACGCCGGCCGACAAGCGCGCCTTCCTGATGACGCCGCGCGAGGAATTCGTCCTGCCGAAGGACCGCGAGCAGGCCTATGTCGGGCACTATCTCGAGATCGGCTTCGGCGTCACGATCACGCCGCCCGGCGTCGTCGGGCGCATGACAAGCGCGCTCGGCGTGCGCCCCGGCGACAAAGTCCTCGAAGTCGGCACGGGCTCCGGCTTCCAGTCGGCCATGCTGAGCTATCTGACGAGCCGGCTGTGGTCGATCGAGATCATTCCCGAACTCGCCCAGCGCACGCGCGGCATCTACGACGGGCTGATCGGCAGGGGCTATCGCGAATATGCCGCCATCGCGACGCGCAGCGGCGACGGCTATTACGGCTGGGAGGGGGCAGCGCCCTTCGACAAGATCATCGTCACCTGCGGCATCGACCACATTCCCCCGCCCCTGCTGCAGCAATTGCGCACCGGGGGGATCATGGTCATTCCGGTCGGCCCGCCCGGGGCGCAGCACATCCTGAAAGCAGTCAAGACGGCGGGCGCCGACGGCCCGACGGTGACCCGCTCCGACATTTTTGGCGGCAAGGTCATCCCCTTCGTGCCGTTGACCGGCGGCCACCAGAGCTGAGGGCAACGGGCCGCCTGCGAGCCTGCCGTCCGTCTCCCGCCTCCATCTGCGGACCTGATTCCGCTATTGCAGGCCTACAGGTACATCGCGTCCGACGCGGAGCGGATAGGAGGAGACCGACCCATGCCCAGCATGACCATCACGGAAATCGACGACCGCATAGCGATCGTACGGGATAACCTTCGCGAGTTGATCGAGCAGGCCGCCGCTTCCTCCGGAGCGGCGGACGAGGACCGAATGTCGCAACGCATCGCCGAACAGGAGGCAGAACTCGAACTTTTGACCAAGCAGCGTGATGCGCTCTCTCGATCAAAGTCGTGACCACTCTGGAGCGAGGACCTCCCGCTCGACCCGAGTTCTGGTATCCGACCCGCCTCGCCTGCGAAACTACAGCGGGAAGTCGCATCCACTGGGCATCCCGGAGCGAGACAACGAACTGGGGCCTGAGCCGTTCCGACGGGTTCTATTACCCCTTCGGCTAGGGCGTGACGTCGTGCCGCCGGCGTAGCGTTGGACGCTTTAGTCCAGTCCAGTCTAAGCCGCCAGTTGCCGCAGGACATACGGCAGGATGCCGCCGTGCTTGAAATATTCGAGTTCGTCGAGCGTGGCGATGCGGGCGAGAAGCGGCACCCTCTTGACCGAGCCGTCGGCGAACCTGAACTCGGCTTCCATCACCCGCCGCGGCTTCAATCCCTCGCCCAATCCGCGGATGGTGACGGTCTCGTCGCCTTTCAGTCCCAGCGACTGCCAGGAGGTGCCCTCTTCGAAAGTCAGCGGCAGCACGCCCATGCCAACGAGGTTCGAGCGGTGGATGCGCTCGAACGACTGGGCGATGACGGCGCGCACGCCGAGGAGCTTCGTCCCCTTGGCGGCCCAGTCGCGCGAGGAGCCGTTGCCGTATTCGGCGCCGGCGAGCACGACGAGCGGCACGTTTTCGGCCTGATAGCGCATGGCGGCATCGTAGATCGCCATCTCCTCGCCCGAAGGATAGTGGCGGGTGAGGCCGCCCTCGGGGATGGCGCCGTCGGCAGCCTTCATGATGAAATTCTTGATGCGGATGTTGGCGAAGGTGCCGCGCATCATCACTTCGTGATTGCCGCGCCGGGTGCCGTACTGGTTGAAATCGCGCGGCGCGACCTGGTGCTCGATGAGATATTTCCCCGCCGGCGATGCCGCCTTGATCGAGCCCGCCGGCGAGATGTGGTCGGTGGTGATCTTGTCGCCGAAGAGCGCGAGGATGCGGGCCTCGACGACGTCGGCCACCGGGGCCGGCGTCCTGGTCATTCCCTCGAAATAGGGCGGGTTCTGCACGTAGGTCGAGCCCATGTCCCAGCGATAGGTCTGGCCGCTCGGCGCCTGAACCTTCGCCCAATGCGCGTCGCCCTTGAAGACGTCGGCATATTTGCGCTGAAAGATGTCCTTGGTGACATATTGCTCGATGAAGCCGTTGATCTCCTTGGAGGTCGGCCAGATGTCGCGCAGATAGACGGCCTCGCCGTTCCTGCCCTGCCCGAGGGGCTCGCGCGAGAGGTCGACCCGCATGCTGCCGGCCAGCGCATAGGCGACGACGAGCGGCGGCGAGGCGAGATAATTTGCCTGCACGTCCGGATTGATGCGGCCCTCGAAATTGCGGTTGCCTGAGAGCACGGAGGCCGCAACGATGCCGTTGTCGTTGATCGTCTTGGAGATTTCGGGCGCGAGCGGGCCCGAATTGCCGATGCAGGTGGTGCAGCCGAAGCCGACGAGGTTGAAGCCGAGCGAATCGAGGCAGGCCTGCAGGCCCGACTTGTCGAGGTATTCGGCAACGACCTGGCTGCCGGGGGCGAGAGAGGTCTTCACCCAGGGCTTTGGGGCAAGGCCCCTGGCGACGGCGTTGCGGGCCAAAAGCCCCGCGCCGATCAGCACTGTCGGGTTCGACGTGTTGGTGCACGAGGTGATGGCCGCGATCACCACGTCGCCGTGGCCGAGATCGAAATTCCGGCCGTGCACCTTGAAGCGCCTCGGTTGCTCGGCCGGGTCGCGCCGGTATTCCCTCTGCAGCGCCTCGGCGAAGGCCGGCTTTGCCGCTTCGAGCGACACCCGCCCCTCCGGCCGCTTGGGGCCGGCGAGCGAGGGCACCACCGTGCCGAGATCGAGTTCGAGCGTGTCGGTGAACACCGGATCAGGCGTCGCCTCGGTGCGGAAAATGCCTTGCGCTCTGGCGTAGGCCTCGACAAGCGCGATCCGCTCCGCCGGCCGGCCCGACATGTCGAGATAGCGCAACGTCTCGGCGTCGATCGGAAAGAAGGCGCATGTCGCGCCATATTCCGGTGACATGTTGCCGATCGTTGCGCGGTCGGCGAGCGTCAGCCCATCAAGGCCGGGCCCATAGAATTCAACGAATTTGTTGACCACGCCCTTCTTGCGCAGCATCTGCGCGACGGTCAGCACGAGATCGGTTGCGGTTCGCCCTTCGGCCAATTTGCCGGTGAGCTTGAAGCCGACCACCTCCGGCAGCAGCATCGACTGGGGCTGGCCGAGCATGGCAGCCTCGGCCTCGATGCCGCCGACGCCCCAGCCGAGCACCGACAGGCCGTTGACCATGGTCGTGTGCGAATCGGTGCCGACGAGCGTATCGGGATAGGCGACCTCGACGCTTTCAGTCCGGCCCGAGGCGCCGTCGAGGGTCTCCTTGCCGCTCCATACGGCCTGGGAGAGATATTCGAGGTTGACCTGATGGCAGATGCCGGTCCCCGGCGGCACGACGCGGAAATTGTTGAAGGCCTCCTGGCCCCATTTGAGGAAGCGATAGCGCTCGCCGTTACGCTGATATTCGATCTCGACGTTGCGCTCGAAGGCGCGTGCGTTGCCAAATTCATCGACAATCACCGAATGGTCGATGACGAGATCGACCGGCACGAGGGGATTGATTTTGTCCGGATCGCCGTCGAGCCTGCCCATCGCGTCGCGCATGGCCGCCAGATCGACAACCGCAGGTACGCCCGTAAAATCCTGCATCAGCACCCGCGCTGGACGGAAGGCGATCTCGCGCTCGGTCTTGCCCCGGTTGTCGAGCCATTCGGCGACGGCAACCATGTCTTCTTTCTTGACCGAGCGGCCGTCTTCGTGGCGCAGCAGGTTCTCGAGGAGCACCTTCATCGAGAAGGGCAGTCGTGCAATCCCGGCGAGCCCGCTCGCCTCCGCCGCGGGGAGCGAGAAGTAGACGTAAGTCCGCCCGCCCACGCTCAGGTCTTTTCGGCACTGGAAGCTGTCGAGCGAGGCCATCGGCATTGTCCAATCGTGTCTGGCGAGGGCAGGCGGCACGCGCCCGGCAAAATGCGCAAGATGTGGATCGTATCACCTTATAGATAGATAACATCGGCAGGAGCGGCTAGGCGAGGAAAGGCCGCTGCCGATGGGCGCGCCGAGCCGGAAGCTGATCTGCATGCGCCTCGTTGCCGATGAGCTGACGATCGAGCGCGGCGGGCGCCGTCTCCTCGTGCGCCTGTCGTTCACCGTTGCGGCCGGCGAGGCATTGATCGTGACCGGCCGGAACGGCGTGGGCAAGTCGACGCTGCTGCGGGCGGTGGCCGGGTTTCTTGCCCCGGTTTCCGGCCGCCTCGTCTTCGAGGCGGAGGGCGGGGCGCCCGACAACGAGGCGCCGGCGGCGCTGTGCGCCCACTATGTCGGCCATGCCGATTCGCTCAAAGGCGCGCTCTCGGCACGCGAGAACCTGGCCTTCTGGAAGGCGATGCTCGCCGGGGCGGGTGGTGGCGAGGCGCTGTCGCCGGAGGCGGCGATGGACCGCTTCGGCCTTGCCCGGATCGCCGATCTGCCGGTGCGGCATCTCTCGGCCGGGCAGAAGCGCCGCGTCGCCTTGGCGCGACTGCTCGTCGCCAGCCGCCCGTTGTGGCTCCTCGATGAGCCCACCGCTGCGCTCGACATTGTCGCGCAGGAGATGCTGGCTTCGACGATGCGGTCCCACCTCGCGAAGGGCGGGTTCATTCTGGCGGCAACGCACGCGCCCCTCGGCCTTGCGGGCGCCCGCGAGCTGCCGCTCGGGGACATCGCGTGAGGGGCGCGCTTGCCGCGCTGTTTTGGCGCGAAATCGCCATCGCCCGGCGGATCGGCGGGGCCGGCGCGCTCGGGCTCGTGTTCTTTCTGATCCTGGTGACGATTGCGCCCTTTGCCGTCGGGCCCGACCTCGCGCTGCTCGCCCGGATCGGGCCGGCGCTGATGTGGATCGGCGCCTTGCTGGCGACCCTGCTCGGCCTCGATCGGCTCTTCCAGGCCGATCAGGAGGACGGCTCGCTCGATGTCCTCATCACCTGCGACGTGCCCCTCGAACTCGTGGTGGCGACCAAGTGCCTGGCGCACTGGGCGATGACAGGTCTGCCGCTCGTCATCGCCTCTCCCCTGCTTGGGTTGATGCTCGCCATCGACGGTGTGACGCTTGCCGCTGTCGCCCTCACGCTTCTCGTCGGAACGCCGGCGCTGACCTTCATCGGCGCCATCGGCGCGGCGCTGACCGTCTCGTTGCGGCGCGGCGGCCTTCTGATGGCAATCCTCGTCCTGCCGTTCGCAGTGCCGATCCTGATCTTCGGCACATCTGCCGCGGCCGCAGCCGCCGGCGGCAGCGTTCCCTTCGCGACGCCGTTCCTGGTCCTGTGCGGCCTTGCCCTGTTCGCGCTCGCAGCGAGTCCGTTTGCGGCCGCCGCCGCCCTGCGCGAGATCGACGCCTGATGCAGGATTGATCGTCCGGCCGACAGCGCTCGCTGGCACGCGCGCCGCCATTTCGCCGATCATCTACGGCAATGACCTTCTCTTCGCGCTAAGCCCGAAACGAGAATTCCCGGTCGATCGCATCCCAGGGATCGGGCGCTGCAATGCCGAAGCGGGTCTCAATCTCGGAGGAGTCGAGCGTCGTGTGCGGCGGGGCGGCGCCCGCCGGAAGCGCTGCCTCGGCGACGCTGCCAGCCGCCACCAGGCGAGCGTCGGCGCCGAGCCGGTCGGCAAGATGGCGCCCGGTTTCGAAATAGGTCACGTCGCGCAGGGCGGTGAGCTGGAATGTTCCCGCTGCCCGCGCCTGCATCAGCGCCACGACCACCGCCGCCACACGCGCGACCTCGACGGGCGCCATCGTCATGTCCTTGAAGGCGCGGATCGGCCGGCCTGCCGACAAGGCATCCACCCACTGGCGTAACAGGGCGGTCCTGGGCGAGACGATCTTTGCCAGCCGCAAGACCGCAACCGGCGCCCCCCGCTCCATCCTCGCCTGCAGCCCCGCCTCGGTGCGGGCCTTCTGCTGCCCGTAGACGCTGACTGGGCAGGTCGGGGCGGTCGCCGCGACATTCGGGGTCGACCCATCGAAGACCTGGTTGGTGGAAAGGAAGATCGTGTAGAGGTCACGCGCGAGCAGCCGATCGACGAGGGCAAGCGTCTGCGTGACGTTGATGCGCGCCGTCGCGGCGGGATCGGCGGCACAGGCAGCAAGCCGCGCCACCGCGGCGAAGATGCACGCGGCTTTCGCCCCGGGTGGCGGCTCCCAACCTTCGAGGTCGGCGCCAAGATCGAGATGGACGGCGTCGGCAGCCGCGCCCTTCGACCGCCGCGTGGTGCTGATCGCCTCAAACTGCCGCGCCCGCATGTAGGCGGCGGTCTCGGCACCGATTTCGGAATCGCCGCCAACGAGCAGCCACATGGGGGCGACCTGCGCTCAGTGGCCCGACGCCGCCAGGCGCTCGTCAGGCGCCGTCGAAGAAGGACTTCACGGTCTGCGCGACGTGGACCTGATCATCCTCGGACAGGAACTGATTGATCGGCAGGGAGAGAATGCGCTCCGACTGCCGTTCGGTCACCGGAAAATCGCCGCGGCGATGGCCGAGCTGCTCCGCCGCCGGCTGCAGGTGGATCGGGACCGGATAGTGGATCGCCGTGCCGACGCCCTCGCGCGCCAGATGCGCCTGCAGTTCATTGCGCCGTTCGGCCTGGATCACGAACACATGGAAGGTGTTGAACTCGTGATTCCGGCACGGCGGCACAAACACCGGCGCATCGCTCAAAAGGCGCTTGTAGCGCTCGGCATTGTCGCGCCGCCGCTCGATGACGCTCGGAAGGCGGCGCAGACGCAGGCGTAAAATCTCGGCCTGCAACACGTCCATGCGGGAGACCGTTCCCCACACGCTGACGGTGTTCCGGTCGGCAAGGCCATGACTGCGATAGAGCCGCACCTTTTCCGCAATGGAGGCATCGTTGGTGGCAAGAAAGCCGCTGTCGCCGGCCGCGTTGAGATTCTTCAGCGGGTGCGCCGAAAACGCGGCGAACGTACCGAATGTACCGCTGTTGCGATCCTCGTAGCGGGAGCCGATCGATTGGGCCGCGTCCTCGATGACGGCAAGGCCATGTTTTTCGGCCAGTTCCAGAATGGGCCCCATGTCGGCAATGCGGCCGGTCAGGTGCACCGGCATGATGGCACGGGTGCGCGGCGTGATGGCGGCGGCCACCGCCTGCGGATCGATGTTCTGGTCGTCGCGCACGTCGGCAAAGACGGGCGTTGCGCCGAGC
>JAFAME010000347.1 GCA_019233695.1 Methylobacteriaceae bacterium | reverse complement strand
CGGCCCTTGTCTCGATCCGGTTTACGGTCGAATCGGTCATCCTGACGCTGCTCGTCGGGCTCGGGCTTGCACTGACGCTTAACTCGGCCGCGCGCAAGCAGCAGTGGCTCCGAGCGATCGTCATCGCGCCCTGGGCGGTGTCACCGTACGGCGTCGGCATTCTTTTTTCCTACATGGGGCGCGGCCAAACCGGTCTCGGTACCTATGTAGCAATGGCGCTCGGCCTCAAGACGACGGTCAACTTCCTCCAAAGCAACATCATAGTGGAGGTTCTCGCTGTCGGGAACGCCTGGAACATGGCGCCTCTCGTCGCTTTCTTCCTGCTGGCGAACATGACCGCCATCCCGACGCGCCTCTACGACCTCGCGGCCATCGATCGGATGACGCGTTGGGAGACTTTTTCTCACGTCACATTGCCACCGCTGCGGTTCACGCTCTTTGTGTTCGCCTGCATTGTTACCGTTTTCTCGCTCAAGGCGTTCGATTACGTATTCACCGTTGCCCGCGGCGGGCCGGGCGACGCCTCGGCGGTTCTCACCTACCAGCTCTACAAGATCAGCTTCGTGAATCTCGACCTTGGCTATGGCGCCGCCATGTCCTTTTTTCTGCTCGCCATGATCCTCGTTGCGACAACCCTGATCTATCTCGTCTGGGGCCGAGTGGAGGCCTGATCATGGCGGCAAGGTCGAAATTGTGGGGGATCATGTTCGTCGTGGTCGCGCTCCTGTGGACGCTCATGCCGCTCTACTGGATCGTTCGTTTCGCCCTCGAGACACAAAGCGAGGTCTCGCATTTCCCGCCGCTCTTCTTTCCGCCCAATCCGCAGCCCGGCGCCTTCCTCAATATCCTCGGCTTCAACTACACGACCGCCAGCGGCATATTGCTTCCGGCCTCCGGCCAGGCGAGCCAGATCCTTCTCGGCTTGCGCAACAGCCTGATCCTTGCGGTCCTCGTCACCATCGCCACCATGCTCGTCGTCGTGCCGCTCGCCTATGTCTTCGCCAGGCTCGACTTCGCGCACAAGGGCAAGCTCCTGGGGGCCATCCTGCTCGCCGTATCGCTGCCGCCGGTCTCCACGCTCATTCCTTTCTACTCGCTATACGTGCAGCTCAACCTCGTGGGCACTCTGGCCGGCCTCTTCATTGTAACGCTCACGATCACAATTCCCCTGGTGACGTGGATGCTCATGGGCTTTCTCAAGAACTTGCCGCCGGTCGAGAGCCTTGGCCGCATCGACGGCTTTTCGCGCACTTACATTTTCATGCGCATCGTTGTGCCCATGGGCAAGAGCGGCATCGTTGTCGCCGCAATGATTGCCTTCCTCTTCTCGTGGAACGAGTACGTCTATGCCCAGGTGCTCGTCACCGGCAGCAATGCCGTGACGCTCCCCGCAGCGATGACCGGATTCCTCTTTCAGGTGCCGCAGCCGGCGCACCTTGCCGCGAGCTTGACCTTGACCCTGATTCCGCCGTTCGTACTGGTTTTCTTCCTGCAGCGGCACATCACCGAACTGAACCTCGTCGATCCAATCCGCTGAGCCCAGGCAGAACCACGATGGCGCGTATCAATCTGCAAGGCATCTCGAAGAAGTTCGGCGCCTCTGCCGGCGTCGAGTGGCTCGATATGCAGATCGCCGACGGCGAACTTCTCATCCTTCTCGGCCCCTCGGGCTGCGGCAAGTCGACCACGCTGAACATCATCGCAGGCCTGATGGCCCCAGCCTCAGGCAAGGTGATCATAAATGATGAGGACGTGACCGACCTGCCGCCGCACCAGCGCAACATCGCGATGGTGTTCCAGTCGGCGCTCCTCTACCCACACCTGACCGGCCGTCAGAACATCCTGATGAGTCTGAAGCGGAGCGGCCTCGGCCGCGAGGAGATCGCCCGGCGCGTCTCGGAGACCGCGACAATTCTGGACATCGGCCCGCTGCTCGACAAGCTGCCGAGCCACCTCAGTGGCGGCGAACGCCAGCGGGTCGCCACCGCGAAAGCGATCGTGCGTCAGCCCGATGTATTCCTCCTCGACGAGCCACTCGCCGCCCTTGATGCCGCGCTGCGCCTCACCCTTCGCTCCGAACTCGTCAACCTCCAAAAGCGGCTGCGCACGACCATGGTCTTCGTCACTCATGACCAGACAGAGGCGATGACGATGGGCGACCGCATCGCGGTGATGCGCGCGGGCCGGCTGGAACAGATCGGCACGCCCGACGACGTCTATAACCGTCCCGACACATTGTTTGTCGCAGGTTTCGTCGGCTCTCCTCCGATGAACTTTTTTCCCGGCGAGATCATTGGCGGCGAGAGCCCGCGCCTGCGTTGCGGTGCGATGGAAGGAGAGCTCAAAGGCCGACTCGCGACCGTGCCTGGAAACACCCAGGTCATGATAGCGGTGCGCCCGCAACATCTTCGCGTTCGCGAGGAGGGCGGCCCGGGGACCTTGTCTGCGACGGTCTTCGCTCTCGAGCATTTGGGCAAGGAGTCAGTGATCATCCTGGAAATGCCCGACCGGACGAAGGTTCGAGCGATCGTGGACCCGGGTGTGCGTGCCCCGGTCGGTACCGCCCTCCAACTGGATTTCGACATGGAGGACGCCCTCTTCTTCGATCCCACCACGGGGCACGCGATCCGCTAGCGATTTCGTCGAAGATCGATGCCAAGTTGGCCGGCGAGGATGGAAGATGCCGTCGATGGCCCCATTCGGCGAGAGTTGTTCATGATGCGCGACGTGAACCTCCGCAAAACGTGCGAACCGGTCGCGGAGACCAATCTGCGGAAAAGGAATTCTGGGGCGAAGACTGAAGGGCGGCAAAGCGCGGTGACCATCCTCGCCGGTCCGCGGTCTGGCTTGGTCAGGCGCACGCCGCGCGCGACTGGGCTTATGCGCGCCCGCGTCCGATGGAGCGCCCCAAGGCCCCTTCACGGCCCATTGTCTCCTCCGCGTGAGGATGCGAACTGCGGTGCATCATGCGACGGAGGCCGTGCCGCCCCCTGTGGATTCATAGGAGCTGGGGGAAAAAGGGCCCGCAACGTCGTGGCGGGCGTTGTGGGCCAAGTTGTGGTCGGAGTTGGATTTTCGCGACCGGTGCAAGAACGCGCGAAGCCCGCCACGAGTTTCAGCTCGAATGTCCAACAGGCATGGAGTACCAGCGAAGCGTTGGGCAGTTCCGGGTCGGGCGGCCCATCGGCTCCGGCGCCGCTCGCAATGGCTGCGCGCCCTATCAGGCGTTGTGATCTCGGGGCGGGCGGTGGGACTTCTCGAACAGCTTCCACGGTTCCTGGCGTCCCTACCGGCGCATTCAACCTCGGTTGGAGAACCTATGCATAAGCTCGTCCCATTCATTGCGCTCGCTGCGACGACATTGCTGGCGCTGCCGGTCACGCCCGCTCGGGCCCAGAACGACCGGTCCTGGGTCGCCAGCAACGGCAGCGATGGCAATCCATGCACTCGGGCGTGCCCTGCGCCACCTTCAAACACGCGCTCTCGAAGACTAATGCCGGCGGCGAGATCAATTGCGTCGACCAGGGCGATTTCAGCGGCGGCGCGCAGCTCCTCATCGATAGGGCGATCACCATCGACTGCGAGGGCGTGCAGGGGCGCTTCGGATATGCCGGCACCTCGGCCACCGCCATGTTTGTGAGTGGCGCGACGGTGGTGCTGCGTGGGCTCGATATCGACGGCAGCGGCGTCGCCGCGCAGGCCGTAGAGTTCAACTCGGGTGGGGTTCTCCATATCGAGAAATGCGTGTTCCGCAATTTCGTCACCGCCGGTTCCGGCTGGGGAATCGTTGATGACGCTTCACTCAGCACACCTTCGGAACTCTTCGTGTCGGACACGGCGTTCGAGAATAACGGCACCGCCTCATCGGGCGGCGGCATCCTGATCGCGCCGGGCTCCGCCAACTCCATCACCCGGGTCACCCTGAACCGGGTGATGGACGCAGGCGCGTCAACCGGGTCCCGCGGCCCTCGGGCGACGATAAAAGCGCA
>JAFAME010000162.1 GCA_019233695.1 Methylobacteriaceae bacterium | reverse complement strand
TGAAGATCTCCGGCCTCGGCATGTACGACAGGACCTGGACGGTGGACAGTCTGAAGCCCTGGGTGCTGGGATCGATCGAGGCCTTCGGCACGTCGCGCGTCGTGTTCGGCACCAACTGGCCGGTCGATCGCATGTTCAGCTCCTATCCCGACCTCGTGAACGCCTATGCCAAGATCATCGAGGGCTTCACGCCCGAGGAGCAGCGCGCGATGCTCGCCGGCAATGCGGAGCGGCTGTTCCGGATTTGAGGTTGCAACAGCCGGTCGCGACCGGGAGGGTTCAGATGGGGAGTCTGGCCGAGGGGTTGCCTGCGCTCACCGCAACGCGGCTGCATCATGTCGGGATGACCGTGGCAAGCCTCGATGAGGCGCTGGCGTTCTGGGAACCGTTTCTGGGCAACAAGGCGCGTTGGCGCACGCTTCTCGATCGCCCCTATCTCGGTCGCCATGTCGGCTATCCGGGCGTGCAGATCGAGGCGGCGTTCGTCGATCTTCCCGATGGCGGCATCCTCGAGCTTCTCGAATACCGATTGGACGACAGAGGCCGGCAGCCGGGGGCGACCGCCACGCCGGGAAACGTGCACATTTGCCTCGCCGTCACCGATGCGATGTCGGCTTGGCGACGGGCCGTCGCGCTCGGCGCCAAGGCGGTCGTGAGCGAGGGGCCGGTGGAAGTCGACGGCGGCCCAAATCGCGGCGCCCGTGCGGCCTATCTTAGGATCCACGATGGGATCACGCTCGAAATCTTCCAGCGGGCGCCCGCGACATGATGCGCCGGCGAGCCTGAGCTGCCCCGATGATCAAGCGTGTCAGCCTCGTGCGCCGCAAGGACGGCCTGACGCAGGAAGAGTTCTTCGCCCATTGGACGGGGCCGCACGCCGAGATCGTGCGCCAGCTGCCCGGGCTACGGGGCCTGCGCTTCGGCTTGGTACGACAATGGATGCCGACGGAGGCGGCGTGGGACGGGGTGGGCGAATTGTGGTTCGACAGCGTGGCGGATGCGGAACGCGCCTTTGCCACCGAGCCCCATCTCTCGCAGCTGATCGCCGATCGGAAGAAGTTCCTGAAGGAGGCGCAGTCTTGCTTCGTCGAAGAGCGCACGGTCATCGCCCCGCCCCCCGTCTAGGGCCGCTTGCGCGCGCTTCCTTCTCCCACTGGGAGAAGGTGGCCGCGGAGCGGCCGGATGAGGGTTGCGCTGCTCACCGAAAGGAACCGCCCCAAAGCCGAGCGTCCCACGGATTAGTGCTGACCTTCCAGCGATCTAGGCCCTCATCCGCCGCCAAATGGCGGCACCTTCTCCCGGCGGGAGAAGGGGGGCCGTGCGCTTCACGCACCGACAGGCAGGCACCGTGACCTGGAACATCGCGTCGGGCATCGAGGGCAAGGGTGTCCTGCTGACCGGCGCGGCGGGCGGCATCGGTCGCGAGATCGCGCGCGCATTCGCCGAGGCCGGAGCCCGCCTCGCTGCCGTCGACCGCGACGAACAGGGCGTCCGCGCGGTCATCGGCGAATGCCCCGGGGGGCCGCACCTGGCGCTCGCCTGCGACCTGCGCAACCTCGCGGGCCACGATCGCCTGCTCGGCACAGCCAACGAGGCGTTCGGGCGCCTCGACGTGCTCGTCTGCGCCGCCGCCGTGCTGGTGCGCCGAGCCAATGTCGACGAGGTCAGCGAGGCCGATTGGGACCTGCAGCATGACGTCAATCTCAAATCGACCTTTTTCCTCAACCGGGCGGCGGCGAACGTGTTCCGCACGGCAGGTCGCGGCGGCCGCATCATCAACTTTACCTCGCAGGGCTGGTGGAACGGCGGCTTCGGCGGCTCGGTCGTCTATGCGGCAAGCAAGGGTGGCATCGTCTCCATGACCCGCGGTCTGGCGCGCAGCTACGCCAAGGACAGGATCACCGTCAACGCCGTGTCGCCCGGCGCAGCCGATACGGCGATGATGCGCGGCGGCCTCACCGAAGCGCAGATCGCAACATTCGTGTCGCAGATCCCGCTCGGCCACATGGCGCATCCTTCGCAGCTCGCCGGCACGGTCTTGTTCCTGGCATCCGATCACGCAAGCTACATCACGGGCGCGACGATCAACGTCAGCGGCGGTTGGCTCATGTACTGAAGGAAGAGGCCAGCCTGGGATGAACGGCTCATCCATGAAGGGACGCGTGGCGATCGTCACCGGCGGTGCGCGCGGCATCGGCGACGCGATCGTGCGCCGGTTCGGCGAAGCCGGCGCGAGGGTCTTCGCCTTCGACCTGATCGCCCCGCCCGAGCCACGCGCCGAGGTGCGCTACGTCGACGCCGACGTGTCCGATCGCAAGAGCGTCGAGGAGGCCTTCGAGACGGTCGAGCGTGAAGCCGGCGCCCCGGACGTGCTGATCAGCAACGCAGGGATCCAGCGGGTCGGACTGATCGGTACGCTTTCGTTCGAGGACTGGTCGGAGGTGATCGGCACGCATCTGAACGGATTGTTTCTCTGCGCCTCGCAGGCCATTCCGCGCATGACGGCAGCGGGCAAGGGCGGCGCCATCATCGCGATGGCCTCGACCGCCGCGATGGTCGGCATGCCGGGCCGCGGCCCCTACTGCGCTGCCAAGGCAGGCATCCTCGGCTTGATCCGAGCCATGGCCCTCGAAACAGCATCGGCGGGGATTCGCGTCAACGCCGTGGCGCCCGGCTACACGAGGACGAAACTCGTCGATGATGCCATTGCCAACGGCAGCCTTCGCGAGGAGTGGATGATGGAGCGCGTTCCTCTCGGCCGGCTCGCCACGCCCGACGAGATCGCCGGCGCTGTCGCCTACCTCGCCAGTGACGAGGCCGCCTATGTCACCGGGCAAACGCTCGTCATCGATGGTGGCTGGACCGTGCAGGGCCAATCGAATGCGCCCGGCTGGCTGCGCGGCGCTGCTCCCGCAAGGCCCCGGTAGCCGGAAGCGATTCAGTGCCTGGGGCCGCTCTCCCGCTGCATGGATATTCCGGAGGCTTGCCGCCGAAGCATTTCAACCTGGCGCGATATTGCCTGCAACGCGCCGCAGTACGGACGCCGGACAAGACGGCGCTTCTCGTCGTGCGCGATGCCGACCTGCGGATCGAGAACGCCGAGCGCTGGGCCTTCGCGGACCTTGATCTTGCCGTCCGGCGCACCGCCGCTGGCCTTTTGGCCGAAGGGTTTCGTCCCGGCGAGCGGCTGTTCCTCCGGTTGCCAGATACCAGCCTCTTCGTCCTCGTGTTCTTCGGGGCGATCGCCGCCGGCATCGTGCCTGTTCCCTCCTCATCCCAGCTGACCGAAGCGGAAGCCGCGTTCCTGCTTGCCGACTCGGGTGCCGCCGGCAGCGCCATGACCGGCGATCTCACGCTCCCCGAACGCGCCCTGCCGCCCGCTTGCCGCCGGGTGCTCGATGAGGCGGCGCTCGCGCGGATCATCGCCGCAGACGAGCCCGGGGCATATGCCGACACCCGCGCCGCCGACGAGGCGTTCGTGATCTACACGTCCGGCACCGGCAGCCGACCGAAGGGCGTACGGCACGCGCATGGAAGCGCCTGGGGGAGGCGGCCCATGCATCAGGGCTGGCAGGACATCCGGCCAAGCGACGTTGTCCTTCACGCCGGCACCTTCAACTGGAGCTACACGCTTGGCGTAGGCCTGCTCGATCCTTGGGCGAATGGCGCGACTGCCGTACTCTATGGTGGCCCAAGAGACGTGCGGGTCTGGCCGGGGCTTATCGAAGCAACGGGCGCCACCCTGTTCGCCGCGGTGCCGTCGCTGTTCCGCCAGATGCTCAAATACTGCGATTTGAACCGCCATAACCTGCGAGCGCTTCGCCACGGCCTCGCCGCCGGCGAAGCGCTGAGCCCTGCCGTCCTCGAAGGATGGCGTTCGGCCACCGGCAAGGAGCTCTACGAAGCCTTCGGCATGAGTGAATGCTCGACCTTTGTCTCCAATTCTCCCGCGATGCCGATCCGCCCAGGCTCGCCGGGCAAGCCCCAGGCCGGCCGCTCAATCGCGATCCTGCCTGTCGAAGGCGGCATCGAGCCGCTTCCGCCCGGCGAGGTCGGGTTGCTCGCCGTGCATCGGACCGATCCAAGCCTGATGCTCGGCTACTGGAACGCGCCGGGAGCGGAGAAAGCCGCCATCCGCGGACCGTGGTTCGTCAGTGGCGATCTGGCCGCCTTCGACGGCGACGGATACGTCTGGACCCACGGCCGCGCTGACGATGTCATGAATGCGGGCGGCTTTCGGGTCTCCTCGCTCGAAGTCGAGGCGGCGCTCGCCGATCATCCGTCCGTCGCCGACGTGGCGGTCGCCGAAAGCGCCGTTCGCGAGGACGTGCGCGTCATCACGGCCTTCGTCGTCCTGAAAGCGGGCGCGGCGAGCGATGCGGCCGCGATCCTTCGACACGCGGATACTCGGCTTGCTCCCTACAAACGCCCGCGGCGGATCGTGTTCGTCGATGCCCTGCCGCGCACGGCCAACGGCAAGCTGAGGCGGCGGGCTTTGGCGGCCGGTGCGGGCGTGCCAATTGACACTTCATCAACCATCGCGGGCGTATTCCGGGAACAGGACCCTTAACGGTGCGTTCTTCGGATGCTTCAAATGCGAGGCAATCAGATGCGCGCGGTGGTTTGTGACAGTCGCCCGAGAGCAGAGTGTGGCCAGGCGCCCGAGGACAATCTGGGCGTGAGGTTGGAATGGATCGAGGCTGATCTGCGGGGGCTCGCAGAAACCTTGTCCGGACTGGCCAAGCGCCTGCGCCAGAGCGAGGCGACCGGTCGGGCGATCGCCGCCGCCCTTTTGCAGATCAAGGCTCGAAGCCGGGGAGGCCTTTCGGCCGCATCCGCGCGGGCGCTCACAAGAACAGCGCCGGCAAGCTAGATCGGTCGAGCCATCGCACTGCGGGAGGGTTGCGAATGCTCCCCCGCCTGCGGGGGGAGCCGTCGGCGCAGCCGACTGAGGGGGGACGGCGGCCTGCCTCCATGCCGCAATCCGCAAGCCGATCGCTGCGCGGCGCCCGCTCCACCACGCTTCGCATGGTTCCCCTCCCCCGCTGCGCGGGTGAGGAACCCGCCGGTCATGTCTCCAGGCGGATCTGGCGGGCGGTGCGGCGCAGCCAGGAGTTGCTGACCACGGCGAGCACGGTCAGCGTGCCGATGGCGAATTTGAACCAGTTGGCATCGATGCGGGAGAGGACAAGGCCGTTGTCGATGACGCGGATCAGCAGCGCCCCGACGATCGCTCCGAAGACGGTGCCGACGCCGCCGGTGAGGGCAACGCCGCCGATGACGGCCGCGGCGACCGCCTGCAACTCCAGGCTTTCGCCGATCGAGGGCAGGGGCGATTCGAGGCGGAATACCTGGATGGTTCCGGCAAACCCGGCGAGCACCGAGCAGATGATGAAGCACGCGAGCTTTACCCGCTTCACCGGGATTCCCATCGAGGAAGCCGCTTCGAGAAACCCGCCGGTTGCCCGGATCCAGTTGCCGAAATTGCTCATCGAGAGCATCGCCGTCGCAAGGACTGCGACTGCTGTGAACCAGAGGAACGAGGCGCGAAAGAGCCCGCCGCCGACGAAGGCGGTGAAAAGGCCCATCGGGATCTCGTCAACCGCCAGGAGTGGCGGAAAGCCGCCGGAGATCACCACGGTCAGCGAGCGCACGATGAACAACATGCCAAGCGTCGTGATGAAGCTCGGGATGGCAAAGGTGAGGGTGACGAAGCCGTTGATGAAGCCGATGCCAACACAGATGAGGAGCCCAACGAGAAAGGCCGCGGCGAACGGGACGCCGGCGTTGAGCATGAGCGCGATGCTCATCGGCATGATGGCGAAGACCGAGCCGACGGACAGATCGAATTCGCCACAGATCATGAGGATGGCAAAGCCGATCGTGACGAGCCCGACTTCCGGCAGAAGCCCAAGGATTCCGCGCAGGTTCTGAGCCGACAGAAAGATGCCGTTCGATCGGATCTGAAAGATCGCGACGAGCGCGATGAGCAGAACCACGCCCGCAAGCTCGGGCTTCTCCAGATAGACCTTGAGCAGCCTTTTCATCTACGCTTTGGCAGCTCGACGCCAAGGGAGTCTGCGTGGGCGGAAGGGTCGCCCACGGTCGCACCGGCCGGTCAGCGAAGGCCCTTGGCGGCCATGGCGGCAATCGAGTCGGCCATTTCCGGCAGCACCAGGCCAAGCCCGGTGTTGATGTCGGCCGGCGCCAGTCCGACGGTCTTGGCGAGGTAGACTTCCATCACCGGCATGAAGCCCTGCATATAGGGCTGCTGGTCGACATGGGCCTGAATGTAGCCTGCCTTCATGACCTGCAGGACGTCGGATTCGACATCGAAGCCGCCGAGCAGGACCTTGCCGGGCGCAATGCCGCGATCCTTGAGGACGCGCGCGACCGCCACGTCCTGCGAGCCGGTTTCGAGATAGGCCGTCGTTTCGGGATGCGCATTGAGATAGGCGCCGACGCGGTCGGCGGCGGTGGCGTTGTCGCCGCCCGAATCGAGCTTGTCGATGGTGATGTCGCGGCCCGGATTGGCCGCCTTGAATTCCTCCAGCCCCTTCAGGATCCCGGACGCCCGCTGGACCGACCAATTGGCGCTTGGATCGTTGATGCCGACGAGCACGTGGATGGCGCCGTCCTTCGGGAACTTCGTGGCCATGTATTTGGCGAGCGAATAGCCGGCCGCCGCGAGGCCCTGGCCGATATAGGCCTGGCGGGCACTGCCGGCCGCACCTTTGGTATTGTCGGCGTTCGTTGCGATGACGATGATGCCCTTGGCGCGCGCGTCATCGATGATCTTGTTGAAGGCCTTGTCGTCGGCAATCGTCGTGATCAGGGCGTCCGGGTTGCCGGCCAGCGCCGCCTCCATGTTGGCGGCCTGCTGCTCGATCGATCCGTTGGTCGAGGTAAACAGCATCTGGCAGTCTGCCTGGATCTTGCCGCAGGCATCCTCGAAGCCCTTCTTCACCGGCTGCCAGAATTCGTTCGACGTCGCTCCGTGGACGGTCAGAACGATCTTGAGGGCGTCCGCCGCCGCCGGCACCGCGAGACAGGCGGAGATGGCCGCAACGCCAACTCCGAGTGCGAATTTCTTCATCAACTCTTCCTCCCTTGATGAATAGACTTGTTGTTGTTGTCTTTTTCTTCGAAGTTGCCTGGGCGCGCCGGGCCGTGCCGCAGGTTGGCTGCAGCTTAGGGAACCGGGCCGTTGATTTCGAGTATGCGTCGGCTGTGCAAGGTTTTCAATCGGACTCCACGCTCTTGAGTCTCGACAATCGAATCCAGAGTCCCGACGGAACCACTTTGCGACGGCGGGCCACCCGACGGCAACCGCCGTCGAACTCTCCACTGTGAATATGTTTGCACTTGTCAGACCGCGGCCGGTTGCGGCACGGACAGAGCTTATGAAAAGCTGGGAAGATCTTCGCAAAGACAGTCAGTCTTTGGCGGAGGGCGGCGCGAGGGCGGCATGACCGCGGCGGCCGTCCACCCGCCCAGGAAGCCGCTGGCGGGCAAACGCGTGCTCGACTGCGCGACTTTCATCGCCGGGCCGACCTGCGCCACGCTCCTCGGCGAGTTCGGCGCCGAGGTGATCAAGGTCGAGCTGCCGGTCGTCGGCTGTCCCTTGCGCCAATTCGGCACTATGACGCCGACCGGCATGAGCCTGCCGTGGCTCTCCGAATCGCGCAACAAGAAGTCGGTCACGCTCGACCTGCGCAAGCCCGAGGGTTCGGCAATCCTGAAGGACCTTGTCGCGAAATCCGACGTGCTGGTCGAGAATTTTCAGCCCGGCACGTTCGAGCGCTGGGGCCTTGGCTGGGAAGAGCTCGCCGCACGCAATCCGGCGCTCGTCATGGTGCGGATCTCCGCCTATGGCCAGACCGGCCCCTATCGCGATCGGCCGGGCTTCGGACGGATCGCCAACGCCTTCGGCGGCATATCCTACCTTGCCGGCTATCCCGACAGGGCGCCGGTCACGCCGGGCAGCGCCACGCTGCCCGACTATCTGTCGGGGCTCTACGGCGCGTTGGGCGCGCTGCTGGCGCTGCGCGTCGCGGAGACGAGCGGGGCAGGGCAGGTGGTCGACATCGGCCTCTACGAGTCGGTCTTCCGCATTCTTGACGAGCTGGTGCCGGCCTTTGCCTACCGCGGCTTCGTGCGCGAGCGGATGGGGCCTGCCACGGTCAACGCGGTTCCCCACAGCCACTACCCGACCGCCGACGGCAAGTGGATCGCCATCGCCTGCACCAGCGACAAGATCTTCCAGCGCCTGGCCGACCTTGTCGGGCGCCCGGAACTCGGCGGGGAAGGCCGCTGGGGCACGCTCGCCAAGCGCGAGGCGGAGCGTGTCGAGGTCGATGCATTCGTTGTGGACTGGACGAGCCGGCATCGCGCCGATGAGCTCCTGCAGTTGTGCGAGACGGGTCAGGTTCCCTGCGGCCCGCTGCATTCGATCGAGGACATCTTTGGCGATCCGCATTACGCGGCGCGCCAGAACATGACGCGCCTGGCGGTCGAGGGCCTGGGCGAGATCGTCGTGCCGAATGTCGTGCCGCGGCTGACCGTCACGCCCGGCAGCGCGGAGACGGCGGGCCCGCCGCTTGGCGCCAACACCGACGAGATTCTTTCGCAGCTCCTGAGCATTGATCCGCACAGATTGGACGAGCTGCGCCTGCGCAAGGTCATCTAGGAGCCTGTCCACATTGTCATCCCGGAAGCCGCTCTTGCGGCTATCCGGGATCCGGCGCAACCAGAACCGTCGGCGCACTGCCCGGATCCCGGCCCTCCGCTTCGCTCCGGCCAGGATGACACGAAAATGAATTCAACTCTCGGAAACCCGCGCCTAGCCTCGACCGGTCACGGCTTTGCCGTCTGCGCAACGGCAACCCGATAGAACGCGGCGCCGTCCTCGGCACGACGAAGGCCGCGCAGCGTGCCGTCCTCCCGCAGCTTCCGCGAGACGCAGGCAAGGGCGTTGAGAGGCTCGCCGCCAGACGTTGCCGGCAGCAACAACAGGAACACGATGTCGACGGGCTCTCCGTCGATGGCATCGAAATCGATCGGCTTCCTGAGCCGGGCGAGGACGCCGAACGGCTTGTCGAGACCCTCGATGCGGGCATGTGGAAGGGCGACCCCCTTGCCGATGCCCGTCGACCCCAGCTCCTCGCGCTTCTGAAGCTCGCCCGCGACAAGACCACGGTCGAGATTGAGCGCGGCTGCGGCGTGCCCGGCAAGATCCTGGAGAAGGCGCGCCTTGTCGGGCGCCCGCACGTCAACGAGCGCGTCCTTGGGGAAGAGCAGGGTTTTGACGTCCATGGCGCTTTCAATGGGCCTCAGGCTTGACGCGCTCAATATCCCGGAAGCGTCGCTTAGGCTATCCGGGATCGAGCACAGTCATCCGATGTCCGGCGCCCGCAGCCGGTAGCCGACGCCCGTCTCCGTCAATATGTATTGCGGCCGCTCCGGGTCGGCTTCCACCTTCTGCCTGAGCTGGCGCACATAGACGCGCAGATACTGCGCGTCCGTGAGCTCGTCCCACAGCTCGGCGAGCAGGAACCTGTGCGTCAGCACCTTGCCGGCGTGTTGCACGAGCGTGCGCAGAAGCTCGTACTCCTTGGGCGAGAGCTTGACCTCCGCCCCTCTCACTTTGACGATGCGCCGCACCAAGTCAACGGACAGGTCGCCGACACGAAAGACCGGCCGCTCGCCATGGACCTGCAGCTGGTGGCGCAGCGCCGCGCGCATGCGCGCGAGAAGCTCGTCCATGCCGAAGGGTTTCGTCACATAGTCATCGGCGCCGAGGTCGAGCGCCTCGACCTTCCCGGCTTCATCGCCGCGGCTCGAGAGCACGACGATCGGGACGCTCTCGGCCCGCCCGCGTATCATCCGCAAGAGCTCGAGCCCCCGGATGTCCGGAAGCCCGAGATCGAGCAGGATCAGATCGGGCTTCTGGGCAAGCTGCTCCAGCGCCGCCCTGCCGCTTGGCGCCTCCAGGATTTCATAGCCCTGAGTGCCGAGGCCCATCCGCAGAAGCTTGCGGATCGGCGGCTCGTCGTCGATCACCAGCACCTTGACGGCGGAAGTCATGCAACCGGGTCCGCCTGCCGGGCGCCTGCCGGAACGGCAAAGCGAACGGTGAAGACGGCGCCCTTTCGATCGGTCCGGTTGGCCGCGCCGATCGTCCCGTGCATGGCTTCGATGAACCCGCGCGAAATCGCCAGGCCGAGCCCCGTTCCGGCACGCACCTGATCGCCTTTTTGGACGCGATAGAACTTGTCGAAGACGTGTTCGAGATCGCCGGGCGGGATGCCGGCGCCCTCATCGAGCACCTGCAGGCAGACCGAATCGCGGTCGCGCCAGCCCTGGATGCGAATTGTCGTGCCGGCGGGCGAATATTTCCCTGCATTGTCAAGGAGGTTGAACAGAACCTGCTCGAACAGCACCGCGTCGAGTTCCAGCATGGGAAGATCGCCTGCAAGGTCCACCTCGATGCGGTGCTGCGCCAGCATCTTGGCTGCCCGACGCAGAGCGCTGCCGACGATCTCGCCGACGTCGTGAGGCGAGGTATTGGGCGCAACCGCACCCGATTCCAGCTTCGTCATGTCAAGCAGGTTGGCGATGAATCGGTTCAGCCGCTCCGATTCCTCGATGATCGTGCCGACGAGCGAGAGCTTTTCGGTATCATCGAGCTTGGCGGAAAGGTCGCGCAGCGCGCCCGCCGCGCCGAGCACTGAGGCAAGCGGCGTCTTGAGGTCGTGCGAGATCGAGGTCAGAAGGGCCGAGCGCAGGCGCTCGGTCTCGACGCTGCGCTGGACGCGGTCCATGTCCTCGACGAGGTGGACGCGCTCGATGGCGAGCGCGCCCTGGTCGATGAGGGCATCAAGCAGCCGGCGCTCATCCGGGGTCAGGAGCGGTCCGGGCTTGTCGGAATCGATGCCGACAACGCCGATGGCGCCGCGCCCGGTGCGCATTGGCAGGAACAGCCGCTTGGCGCCGGGCAGGGTATCGGCCCCGCGCCCGGCGGGTCGATTGTTCTCCCACGCCCATTTGGCGGCAGCGAGGTCGGCCTCGTCGAGCACATCCTCGGGCGGATAGCCGGCCTTGACCGCAATCGAGCCGTTCTCCGGCAGCAGCAGCACGACGCGAACCTTCAGCATCAACGCCGTCTGATAGGCGGTTGCCCAAAGGACGTCATCGAGCGCGCCGACCGCGGCGAGCTTCTTGCTGAATGTGTAGAGCGACTCGGTGGTGCGGGCTCGGGCCATCGCGACGACCGCCTGGATGCGGGCCCGCGCGGCGACGTTCGACACCACGATCGCAACAAGAATGAAGAACACGAACGCCGCCACGTTGCCGGGATCGGCGATGGTGAACGTGTAGATCGGCGGCATGAAGAAGAAATTGTAGCAGAGGGACGAGACGACGCTCGCCAGGAGCGAGGGCCAGAGCCCAACGCGCACTGCAACCGCAACGACCGCCGTCAGGAATACGAGGTCAACGTTCTGGACGTCGAACCATTTCTGAATGAGCTCGCCGAGGCCAAGGGCGACGGCGACCGCCAGCAGGGAAAGGACGTAGGGGCGCGGGTCGAACGGCTCGAAGGCTTCCGCCGTCCGCACGGTCTTCTTCGCGATCGGCTCGCCCGCGCTTTGCTCCCCGGCAATCACATGGACGCTGATGTTGCCGGCGCGCCGCACGAGATCATGGACGACCGAGCCATGCAGGATCTCGAACCATCGCGATCGCGTCGACTTGCCGATGATGATCTGCGTGACGTTGTGCGCTTGGGCAAAGCCGATCACGTCATCGGCGATGCGCCGATCCCCGCCCGGAATGGTGACAGCCTCGCCGTCGAGGGTCATGGCGAGGCGCAGCGTGTCGGCCATGCGGTCGCGCTGCTCCTCGGTGAGCTGCAAACTGCGGCGCGTCTCGACGTAAAGCGCCGTCCAGGGTGCATGCAGCCGGTCGGCGATGCGTTTGGCATAGCGGACGAGACCCGCCGCGCGAACATCCTCGCTCACGCACACGAGCACGCGCTCGCCCGCCGCCCAAGGGCCCGGAATGGCGTGGGCCTGCATGTGGTTGAGCAGCTGTTCATCGACCCGCTCGGCCGTGCGCCGCAGCGCGAGTTCGCGCAGCGCCGTCAGATTGCCGGGCGAGAAATAATGTTCGAGCGCGCGTTCGGCCTGTTTGGGGACATAGACCTTGCCCTCCTTCAGGCGCTCGATGAGGTCGTCAGGGGTCAGATCGACAAGCTCGAGCGCGTAGGCGCGGTCGAAGATCGAGTCGGGCACGGTCTCCCGCACGCGCACGCGGGTGATCTGCGCCACCACGTCGTTCAGGCTCTCGATGTGCTGGATATTCACCGTCGTGTAGACGTTGATGCCGCGGTTCAACAGCTCCTCGACGTCGAGATATCGCTTGGGATGCCGGCTGCCGGGCGCGTTGGTATGGGCGAGTTCGTCGACAAGGGCGAGCTGCGGCCGGCGAGCGATGAGCTGATCGAGGTCCATCTCCTGCAGCGACCGGCCTTTGTATTCGATGCTCCTCTTGGGGATGATTTCGAACCCGGAAAGAAGCGCCTCGGTTTCCTTGCGCCCGTGCGTCTCGACGACACCGACGACGACATCGGCCCCATCCTTCAGCTTGGCGCGCGCGCTCTGCAGCATCGCGTAGGTCTTGCCGACGCCCGGGGCCGCGCCGACGAAAATCTTCAGCCGGCCTGTCGGGCCTTCCCGTCGGGCCGCTTCAAGAAGCGCCTCCGGCGAGGGACGGTGGTCATGATCGCGATGGAACTCCGCCATCGGAACCTCGGTAGGGGCGGTGGGCAATCGGCAGTCGGCAGTGAGACCGCGCCCTTCTCCTACAGCCTGCTCCCAATGCCGACTGCCGACTGCCTACTGCCCTTTGCCCATCTCGTCGAGTGCCAGGTTGAGCGCCAGCACGTTGACCCGCGGCTCGCCGAAGAGGCCGAGGGTACGCCCCTCGATATGGTCGGTGACCAGCTGGCGCACGCGGTCCTCGGGCAGGTTGCGGGCCTTGGCAACGCGCGGGGCCTGGAAGAAGGCCGCCTCCGGCGAAATGTCGGGATCAAGCCCGCTAGCGGACGTCGTCACCAGGTCCATCGGCACCGGCGTCGAGGGATTTTCCTTCTTGAGCGTATCGAGGTCGGCCTTGACGCGGTCGATGAGCGCCTTGCTGGTCGGGCCGAGATTGGAGGCGCCCGAGTTGGCCGCGTTGTAGGGAGCCGGGACGGTCTTGTTCGGGTCGTTGGGATCTGTGTCGGTCGTGGCCGACGGCCGCCCGTGGAAGTAGCGGTCGTCCTTGAAATACTGGCCGATCAGGCTCGATCCGACAACCTTGCCGTCGCGCTCGATCAGGCTGCCGTTCGCCTGCCTCGGAAAGAGCGCCTGAGCGATGCCGGTCATGGCGAGCGGATAGGCGAGCCCCGTGATGAGCGTCAGCGCGATCACCAGCACGATGGCGGGGCGGATTTCCCTGAGCATGGGGGTTCTCCTCAGACGAGGTGCAAGGCGTTGACCACGAGGTCAATGGCCTTGATGCCGACGAAGGGTATGATGATGCCGCCGACGCCGTAGATCAGGAGGTTGCGCTGCAGCAGCGCGCCGGCGCCGATCGGCCGGTAGGCGACGCCCTTCAGCGCCAGCGGGATCAGCGCGACGATGATCAGCGCGTTGAAGATGATGGCGGAAAGGATGGCGCTCTGAGGGCTTGCCAGCCCCATGATGTTGAGCGCCTCGAGCGGGCCATGGGCGGCTCCCGCAGGGCGGTAGAAGACGGCAAACATCGCCGGGATGATGGCAAAGTATTTCGCCACGTCGTTGGCGATCGAAAAGGTCGTGAGTGCGCCGCGCGTCATCAGCAATTGCTTGCCGATCTCGACGACCTCGATGAGCTTGGTCGGATTGGAATCGAGGTCGACCATGTTGCCGGCCTCGCGGGCGGCGACGGTGCCGGTGTTCATGGCAACGCCGACGTCGGCCTGGGCAAGGGCGGGCGCATCGTTGGTGCCGTCGCCGCACATGGCGACGAGCTTGCCCTTGGCCTGCTCGTTGCGGATCAGCTGGAGCTTGTCCTCCGGCGTGGCCTGGGCGAGGAAATCATCGACGCCGGCCTCCGCGGCGATCGCGGCAGCGGTCACCGGGTTATCGCCGGTGATCATGACGGTGCGGATGCCCATGCGCCGCAGTTCGGCAAAGCGCTCGCGGATGCCGCCCTTCACGATGTCCTTGAGATGAATCACGCCGAGCACCTTGCCGTCCCGGGCGACGGCGAGCGGCGTGCCGCCAGATTTGGCGATCGATTCGGCGACGGCCTGCACCTCGCGCACGGTATCGGCGCTGACGGCGGGCTGCAGCACGCGCACGGCGCCTGTGGTCGCCACCGTTGGGGAAGATGCATTGAGGAAGTGCAGAGCGGACTCGACGGCGCCCTTGCGAACCCAGGAGCCGGCGACCTCGACGCCGCTCATCCGGCTTTGAGCCGTGAACGGGATGAAGGTCGCGCGCATCTCGCCGAGGTCGCGGCCGCGAATTCCATATTTCTCCTTGGCCAGCACGACGATCGAGTGGCCTTCGGGAGTCTCGTCGGCGAGCGAGGCGAGCTGGGCCGCATCGGCGAGCTCCTGCTCGCTCACCCCGCGCACCGGCTTGAATTCGGTCGCCTGGCGATTGCCGAGCGTGATCGTCCCGGTCTTGTCGAGGAGAAGGGTGTCGACGTCGCCTGCCGCCTCGACGGCCCGGCCGGACATCGCCAGGACGTTGAAACGGACGAGCCGGTCCATGCCTGCGATGCCGATCGCCGACAACAGCGCACCGATGGTTGTCGGGATCAGCGTGACGAAGAGTGCAACAA
>JAFAME010000143.1 GCA_019233695.1 Methylobacteriaceae bacterium | reverse complement strand
GTTGCGGCTCGTGCTGGAGCTCGACGGCGAAGTGGTCGAGCGCGTCGATCCGCATATCGGGCTGCTGCATCGCGGCACCGAGAAGCTGATGGAGGCGCGCACTTATCTGCAGAACGTGCCGTATCTCGATCGGCTCGATTACGTCGCGCCGATGAATCAGGAGCACGCTTACGCCTTGGCGGTAGAGCGCCTGCTCGGCCTCGAAGTGCCGCGGCGCGGCCAGCTCATCCGCGTCCTCTATTGCGAGATCGGGCGTCTTCTGTCCCATCTTCTCAATGTGACGACACAGGCGATGGACGTCGGCGCGCTCACCCCACCATTGTGGGGCTTCGAGGAGCGCGAAAAGCTGATGATCTTCTACGAGCGGGCCTCCGGCGCGCGCATGCATGCAGCCTATTTCCGCCCCGGCGGCGTGCATCAGGACCTGCCGCAGAAACTGATCGACGACATCTATTCCTTCTGCGATCCGTTCCTGAAAGTGTGCGACGACCTCGAGGGGCTGCTGACCGACAACCGGATCTTCAAGCAACGCAATGTCGATATCGGCGTCGTGTCGCTCGAAGACTGCTGGAGATGGGGCTTTTCGGGCGTGATGGTGCGCGGCTCCGGCGCCGCGTGGGATCTGCGCAAAAGCCAGCCCTATGAATGTTACGAAGAGTTCGACTTCGACATCCCGGTCGGCAAGAACGGCGACTGCTATGATCGCTATTGCATCAGGATGGAGGAGATGCGCCAGTCAGCGCGCATCATGAAACAGGCCTGTGAGAAACTGTCTGCGCCTGAAGGCCAGGGTCCGGTGACCGCGACCGACGGCAAGGTGGTGCCTCCCAAGCGCGGCGAGATGAAGCGCTCCATGGAGGCGCTGATCCATCATTTCAAACTCTACACCGAGGGCTACAGGGTGCCGGAAGGCGAGGTCTATGCGGCGGTCGAAGCGCCGAAGGGCGAATTCGGCGTCTATCTCGTCTCGGACGGCACCAACAAGCCCTACCGCTGCCACATGCGGGCGCCGAGCTTTCCGCATCTGCAGGCGATGGACTTCATGTGCCGCAAGCACATGCTTGCCGACGTGAGCGCGATCCTCGGCTCGATCGATATCGTCTTTGGCGAGGTCGACAGATGAGCACTTCCTCGCCCGCCAAGAAGCTCATGACGGCGGCGGACTTTTTCGCATGGGCGAAAACCTGCCCTCACGGCCGCTTCGAGCTGGAAGATGGCGTAATTGTTGCGATGGCGCCGGAGCGTGTGCGCCACAACCTGGTCAAGGGCGCCATCTACCGGACGTTTGGAGATGCCGTGCGCGCAGCGGGCCTGCCCTGCACCGTATTCTCGGACGGCGTCGGCATCGTGATCAATAACCATGTCGTGCGTGAGCCCGACGCCTCGGTTCAGTGCGGCGTCGAGGCGGATCTCGATGCAATGAGCATCGTGGCCCCGCTGATCGTCGTCGAGGTGGGTTCGCCATCAAGCGAGCGATTGGACAGCGGAGTCAAGCTGGTCGAATATTTCTCGGTCCCGAGCATCTGCCACTATCTGCTCGTCCTCCCCGAGAAGCGCGTCGTCGTTCATCATCGACGCAGGAAACACGATGTCCTCGACACGCGCATCGCCCATGACGGCGGCATAGTCCTCGACCCGCCTGGCATGACCGTTGCGGTTTCAGCGCTGCTCGGACCCTCGGCTGAGCCGGAGGCGGGCCCATGAGCCAGGCGGAATTGGGCGTAGCAAGATTTTGTGCAGCCGCGTTGGCACTTTCGTTGGCGATGTTTCCAGCTGATGCCAGCGACGCTTTCTGCAAGCGCCATCCCGGCCCAGCTCAGCTTCCGCCAAGCGTCAAGGAATCCGGAAATGCACCGGGCCGGCCCTTTTGAATTCACGCGATACCCGACAAGAAATGCCACTGCTGGGTGGATCGACGGTCGAGCTTGCCGAAGGAGCCGATCGCCAACGATGATTGGAGCTCAGCCTTTGCCTGCTGCCCTGGTGGGGCTCGCGGCACCTGCTTGTGATCGAGAGACCACCCCTAGGATCCCTGGACATGGCCGTTCGCAGACTGGCTGAAAGGCAACCGGAAAGCTTCGCCTTCTCGCCCGAGAACGAGGCGTGGGCGAAGACCCAGCTCGCCAAATATCCGCCGGGCCGGCAGGCATCCGCGGTGATCGCGCTTTTGTGGCGCGCTCAGGCGCAAAACGACAATTGGCTGCCGAAGCCGGCGATCGAGAAGGTCGCCGACATGCTCGCCATCCCCTATATCCGCGCGCTCGAAATTGCGACCTTCTATTCGATGTTCAATCTCGAGCCTGTCGGTGCGCATTTCGTCCAGTTGTGCGGTACGACGCCCTGCGCGCTGCGCGGCGCCGAGGCGCTGAAAAGGATTTGCGTGGAGCGGATCGGCGGCGAACGGCACGTCAGTGCCGACGGGAAGTTTGCCTGGGCCGAGGTCGAGTGCCTGGGTGCCTGCTGCAATGCGCCGATGGTGCAGATCAATGATGACTACTACGAAGACCTGACGCCGGAGAGCTTCAACAAGCTGCTCGACGATCTTGCAGCGGGCCGCCCGGTGAAAAAGGGCTCGCAGATCGGCCGCGTGACGTCGGAACCCGAGCCTGGCAGGGCGACGACCTTATCCGATGCCAGCCTCTACGACGGCTCGATGCTGGGCTCCTGGCGCAAGCGCTTCGATGAAGAGGCCGCGGCAGCTGCGGCAAAGGCCGAAGCCGACAAGGCGGCTGCCGGCCAACCCGCGCAGCCCGCTCCCCCGTCCGGCGGCGGGAAACCTGCTCCCGCCCCGACGGCACCGGTGGCTCCGAAGGGTGTGGCCGATG
>JAFAME010000097.1 GCA_019233695.1 Methylobacteriaceae bacterium | reverse complement strand
GGATCGGCGCGCTTCCGCAAGCTGATAACCGCGGGCGATTACGCCGCCGCGCTTGATGTCGCCCGCGAGCAGGTCGCCAACGGCGCCCAGATTCTCGATGTGAACATGGACGAGGGCCTTCTCGATTCCGAGAAGGCGATGGTCGATTTCCTCAACCTGATCGCCGCCGAGCCCGACATCGCCCGCGTGCCGGTGATGGTCGATTCCTCGAAATTCCAGGTCATCGAGGCGGGCCTGAAATGCCTGCAGGGCAAGGCCGTGGTGAACTCGATCTCGCTTAAGGAGGGCGAAGAAAAGTTCATCGCCGACGCGCGCACGGTGCGCCGCTACGGCGCCGCCGTCGTCGTGATGGCCTTCGACGAGAAGGGGCAGGCCGATACCCTGCCCCGCAAGGTCGACATCGCGGCGCGCGCCTACAAAATCCTCACCGAGACCGTCGGCTTCCCGCCCGAGGACATCATCTTCGATCCCAACATCTTTGCCGTCGCGACCGGCATCGAGGAGCACAGCAACTACGGCCGCGACTTCATCGAGGCGGCACGCGCCATCCGCACGACCCTGCCCCACGCCCATATCTCGGGCGGCGTGTCGAACCTGTCGTTCTCCTTCCGCGGCAACGAGCGGGTGCGCGAGGCGATGCACTCGGTGTTCCTCTATCATGCCATCGCGGCGGGCATGGACATGGGCATCGTCAACGCCGGCCAGCTCGCGGTCTACGAGGAGATTGAGCCGGAGCTGCGCGAGGCCTGCGAGGACGTCGTGCTCAACCGCCGGCCGGACGCCACCGAGCGCCTCCTGGCGATCGCCGAGACGTTTCGAGGCAAGGGCACCGAGGCCAAGGAGAAGAATGCCCGCTGGCGCGCCGAGCCGGTCGAGAAGCGCCTCGAACATGCTCTCGTCAATGGCATCACCGATTTCATCGAGGCCGACACTGAGGAAGCACGCCTGCAGGCACGCCGGCCGCTCGACGTCATCGAAGGCCCGCTGATGGCTGGCATGAACGTCGTGGGCGACCTCTTCGGCTCGGGCAAGATGTTCTTGCCGCAGGTGGTCAAATCCGCCCGCGTCATGAAGCAGGCGGTCGCCTATCTCATGCCCTTCATGGAGGCCGAAAAGCTCGCCAACGGCGGCGGCGGCGAGCGCGCGGCCGCCGGCAAGATCCTGACCGCGACCGTCAAGGGCGATGTCCACGACATCGGCAAGAACATCGTCGGCGTGGTGCTTGCCTGCAACAACTACGAGGTGATCGACCTCGGCGTCATGGTGCCGGCGGCAAAAATCCTCGATACGGCAAGGCGCGAGAAGGTCGACATCATCGGCCTTTCCGGCCTGATCACCCCCTCGCTCGACGAGATGTGCTTCGTGGCAAGCGAGATGGAACGGGAGGGTTTTGACGTCCCGCTCCTGATCGGCGGGGCGACGACGAGCCGGGTGCACACGGCGGTGAAGATCCACCCGAACTATGCGCGCGGCCAGACGGTCTATGTCACCGACGCGAGCCGGGCGGTGGGAGTGGTCTCGGCGCTGCTCTCAGCCGAGGCGAAGGGCCCCTATGTCGAGACGGTGCGGGCCGAATACCGCAAGGTCGCCGACGCCCATGCCCGCGCCCAGGCCGACAAGCAGCGCCTGCCGCTCGCCCGCGCTCGGGCCAACGCCTTCCGCTGCGACTGGGCGGCCTACACGCCGCCGAAGCCCACCTTCCTCGGCACGCGCGTCTTCGGCGCCTACGATCTCGCCGAGCTTGCCGCCTACATCGACTGGACGCCGTTCTTCCAGACCTGGGAGCTGAAGGGGCGCTTCCCTGCCCTGCTCGAAGACGAGGCGCAGGGGGCAGCGGCGCGACAGCTGTGGGAGGACGCACAGGCGATGCTGGCGCGCGCCATCGAAGGCCGCTGGTTCACGCCAAAGGCGGTCATCGGCTTCTGGCCGGCCAATGCCGTCGGCGACGACATCCGCCTCTTCACCGGCGAGGCGCGCGAGCGCGAGCTTGCGACCTTCTTCACCCTGCGCCAGCAGCTCCTAAAGCGCGACGGGCGGCCGAACACGGCGCTGGCCGATTTCGTCGCGCCGCTCGACAGCGGCAAGGGGGATTACGTCGGCGGCTTCGTCGTCACGGCCGGGGCCGAGGAGCAGCGCATCTCCCACCGCTTCGCGCGCGCCAATGACGACTATGCCTCGATCATGGTCAAGGCGCTCGCCGACCGTTTCGCCGAGGCCTTCGCCGAACGCATGCACGAGCGGGTGCGGCGCGAGTTCTGGGCCTATGCGGCGGGCGAGAGCCTCACAAACGAGGAGCGGATCGCCGAGGTCTACCGCGGCATCCGCCCTGCCCCGGGCTATCCGGCGCAGCCCGACCACACCGAGAAGGCGACACTCTTCCGCCTGCTCGAGGCGGAGGCCCGCATCGGCGTGAAGCTCACCGAGAGCTTTGCCATGTGGCCCGGCTCATCGGTATCCGGGCTCTATCTTGCCCATCCCGATGCCCATTACTTCGGCGTCGCCAAGGTCGAGCGCGACCAGGTCGAGGACTATGCGGCGCGCAAGGGCATGGAAGTGGCCGAGGTCGAGCGCTGGCTGGCGCCCATCGTCAACTACGACGTCGCCCCCGCCGTCCGCGACGCCGCCGAGTGAGGGCCCGGGCGGGTAAATGCTCCCCCACTCGTGGGGGAGCTGTCGGCGAAGCCGACTGAGGGGATCCGGCGGCCGCCCGCCTCCATGCCAAAAACGCGGAACCCGTCGCCGCGGCGCCCCTCCACCGCCTGCGGATGGACTTGAGCGAGGCACACTGGCAGCGTTCGGTTCGACATGCGTTCGCGACAGCCCCTGCCTCCGATTGAGCGGCGACTTCATTGGTTAGGGCGAGCGTAGCCCGGATGAGCGCAGCGAAATCCGGGACCTTCGTGTTCCCGGCATTTCGCTTCGCTCA
>JAFAME010000030.1 GCA_019233695.1 Methylobacteriaceae bacterium | reverse complement strand
CTGTGCCGCGTGAAGAACGTCACGGGCGTTGGGCAGGCGCTCGGATTCGTAAGTCCGCAGCAGGCCCGGGGCGGCACATCCGGAGGCTGCCAGCGCCAGCTTCCATCCGAGGTTGAGTGCATCCTGCATTCCCGTGTTCATGCCCTGGCCGCCGGCCCCGCTGTGGACGTGCGCGGCGTCGCCCGCGAGGAATGCCCGGCCCACCATGAAGTGATCGGGCATTCGTTGATTGACCGTCAGCTTTCCCATCCACGCCGGGTTGGTGAGCTGGACATGCGGATCTCCGATCCGCTCGCGAAACACCGCCTGCATCTTCGCGAGATCGACATCTTCGCCGGGGTCGGCACGGAACTCGACGAGCGTGTGCCACTTGCCGGTGAAATCAATGAACTGGGCTGAGGCCATACCGTCGCCGTGCCACCACTCGCGCAGGGCATCCCGCGATCGGCTCCAATCGATGTCGAATTCACCGAGCCAGAAGCATCCGGGCATTGTCGTGCCCTGCATTCTCAGGCCGAGAGTTTCGCGCACGGTGCTGTGGCCGCCGTCGCACCCGACAATCCACGCGGCGCGAATGTCCTCGGCGCGACCCCCACCGAGGTCGATATGCGCGGTTACGACGTCCGCATCCGTATGGAAGCCGACAAGCCGCGCCGAGCGCTCGACGGACCGACCATGCCTTTCCAGTTCGCGTGCGAGGACACGCTCAATTCTCTGCTGCCAGATCACGAGCTGATAAGGATAGGGCGCATGGAGATAGCTTGCGAAATCAATTCGCGCGATCGTCTTGTCGCCCGAAAAGATGATGAATGGCGGCTGCGGATGTTGAGCGGCTGCCAGGATCGGCTGCGCCAGATCGAGCGTGTCGAGCGCCTCCAGGGTCCGCGATTGCAATCCATGCGCCCGCGAACGCCTCGTCGGCTCTGGCAGCATATCGATGATCCTGAAGGTAACGCCGCGCCGGGCGAGGTCGTTCGCCAGGGTCAACCCGACAGGCCCGGCACCGACGATCAGGACCGCGATTTTGTCTGACACATTGAAGATTTTGTCCATCCGGCAGCCTTGCGGATCGAATTTTCGACGATCCTCCGTTCCGTCCATCCCGGCGGACCCTTACAGGGTCGTCGTATTGTTGTTGAATGGCTGGTCAACCAAGCGTAGAGTCTCGAATACCAAACGTCGTCGGTCCTGAAAGGTTGCGGCAACAATTCGGGCTGGCACGGGTGAGCGGGGCCCTGACCCATCGAGGAGCAACCACGTTGAGGATTTCGTGAGAGGAGAGGCGACAACCGGTGTTCGGGGTTCGCCTGCGCCAAGGCGACGGCTTGATCGCGCGAAGCGCGAGGCCGAGATTCTTGACGCAGCGTTCTATGAATTCGCCGCCAAGGGTTACGCGGCCACCCGCCTCGAGGACGTCGCGCGCAGAGCCGGCGTCGCCAAGGGATTGCCGCATTTCTACTTCGAACGAAAGGAAGATCTGTTCAGGGCCGTACTCCGCCGCTTGATCGTGCCGACATGGATTGATCTCGTGGAGGCTTCGCTGACCGCCGAGGGATCGACGCGCGATCTCATGCGGGCTACATTGGCGATGGTATACGAACGGCTGGCCGCAAATAAAAAAGCACGCGAAATGATGCGCTTGTTGATCGCCGAGGGCCCGAGGTTCCCGGAACTGACCGAACTTTATCATTCAGAAGTCGGCGAGCGAGCCGTTTCGATATGGAGACGGCTTGTCACACGCGGCATTTCTCGAGGTGAATTTCGCGCTGGCCCAATTCTGAACAATCCCCACGTGATCTATGGGCCCGTGCTTATGGCTGCAATTTGGCAAATGCTGTTTGGACGCCGACATGGTCTCGATCTCGATTCGTGGTTCGAGTCACATCTCGATCTCGTGCTGAACGGCCTTGAAAGGCCGAAAAGGGGTGGACGCGGATAAGGCTTCGTCCATCCTGACGCGGCCATCGGAGACGAGCTTGCCGATGCGGTCCAACTCATCGAACCTGCTGATGCTCCAAGGACATCCCCTGCTGCAGATCGGCGTCGCCCTGTTCCTGTTTGCCTCATTCGAGGATTCGCGATTCCGTTCTTGCCGGTTCCACCGCTTGGCCGGTCAACACATTCCCTCAGCGCCCTGCTCGGGGTGATGCTGATTGCGCTTGGCCTGCTATGGCCGCGGCTCAACCTCGGCGCGGCAGCATCCCGGATCACCTTCTGGTTTTTGCTCTACTCGGGCTTTGCCATCACGGCCGCGTTCCTGATTGCCCCATATGCCTGAACTCATCGTCCAAGCCCACGGGCGCGATCCAGGAGACGAGGGCGCCGAGGCTCCGGCCGCTGCCGAGGACCATTCGCGAACCTTTTCAGCCCTGCGCGGCAGGCTGACCGGCAGAAACGGCGAGCGGTATGTTGCGTTCGTTCGCAGCCTGAAGCCACGATATGCGGTCGACTCGCAAAAATCTCGGTCGGCTACCTGCTCCTGGCGGCATCGTTTGTCCTGACGGGGATCGCTCCGTCTTGGGGCGTTCCTCAATCCTTGCGATCGTTCTCGGGGCCGGCCTCGTCGGCTATTGGGTTGCCTATCTGCAGCTCTTTCTGCACGAGGGGGCACACTACAATCTCGCTCCCGGCAAACAGGACAGCGACCGGAATTGCGATTGGACCATCTCCTGGCTGATCGGGACCAAGGTCAGATCTATCGTCCCATCCACTTTCAGCACCATCGGAGCTCGGGACGACAGGCGACACCGAATTTACGTATTTTTTGCGCCTGCGGGGGCTGGTGAAAATCTCGCGCGAGCGGCCGTTGACCCATCACCCGCTGGTATCCCTGTTTCAGGTCTTTTTTGCGGGTCTGGATTTCCTGCGCCGCCCGTACGCCCGGCTGTCGCAAATGGTTTTCGTTCTGAAGCGCGCCGAGCCCGGCTGAGCGCCCCGGCCTTCCGAAGCCTCCGTCCCGCGCGATTGCAGGAAAAGCTTTTCTTTGCTACTCAGGGAATCGAGCGAAGGTCGACGGCACAAGTCGGCGCATCGACGGGAGGAAGCGCATGAATGTCCTGAAAGGCTTGCGGAATATTGCGCTCGGCGCAGCAGTTGCGCTGACCATCGGGGCGGCGGCTCCCGCGGTGGCCGCCGACAGCCTGACGATGTGGGTGCGCGCCAGCGGCGCCAATGCCGCCCAGCACCTTGTCGACCTGTGGAACTCCGGCCACGACCAGAAGATTGCCCTGACCGTCATCCCCGACAACCAGATGGTGACGAAGCTTGCCACCGGCGTGCAGGCCGGCGAGGTGCCGGACGTGATTTCCTTCGACCTCATCTACATGCCGGACTTCATGCGGGCGGGATTCCTGACCGACATCACCGATCAGATGAAGGGCGATGCCAACCTGGCCAAGGTGGCGCCGGCCTATACCAAGCTCGCCACCTACAAGGATCGGCTGTACGGCACCGGGTTCACTCCCGATGTCTCGATCCTGATCTACAACAAGGATCTGTTCAAGAAGGCCGGCCTTGATCCGAACAAGCCGCCGACTACGCTCGATCAGATCCATGAATACGCAAAGAAGATCCATGCGTTGGGGCCGGATATCTATGGCTTCTATTTCTCCGGCGCCTGCCCGGGATGCAATATCTTCACGACATCGCCGATGATGGTCGCATCCGGCGCACACATGCTGCCGGCGAGCGCCGACGAAGAGCCGCTCGACGGCTCGGGCGTCAAGGAAGTCCTGCAGCTCTTTCGCGACATGTGGACCGAGGGCCTGGTGCCGAAGAGCGCCCAGGCCGACAACGGGTCCAACTTCGTCGCCAATTTCAAGACCGGCAAGATCGGCATCCAGGGCGCCGGCGGCTTCCTCATCTCGGATCTGAAGAAGGACGTGCCCGACATGGATTTCGGCGTGACCTTCCTGCCCGGCATCAAGGAAGGCCAGGCCTCTGCTTTCGTCGGCGGCGACGTGGTGGCGATTCCGAAGGGGAGCAAGCACGCCGACGTCGCGCTGCAGTTCATCAAATGGGAGCTGACGGACGAGGCGCAGCTCGAAGGCCTTGCCAAGAACAACATCCTGCCGTCGCGCACCGACCTTGCCGACAACAAGTACTTCAAGTCCGAGCCGCGGGTCGTCACCACCGCAAAGGCGCTCGGCCTCGGCTATGTTCCATGGGTGTTTCACTTCAACGACATGGTCAACAGCGATTCGAGCCCGTGGATCGAGATGATTCAGGCGGCGGTTTTCGACGGCAAGGTCGACGAGGCGATCGCGACCGCAAAGCAGAAGATGAAGGCCATTGCCAGCGACTGAGGCCTGCGCGAGCTCCCTCTCTCCGTCCTTCACGGGGAGAGGGCGCGGGCCCTGGCCGTCGCGCCGGATACGCGGACCTGCGGAGCTGAATCTGACGTGACCGGCAGGGGCGGATGGATCGGATTGCTCTATCTGACGCCTGCGCTCCTGTTCGTCGGCGCCTTCGTCCTCTACCCGCTGGGCCAGCTCGTGTATCTCTCGTTGACGAGCTCGTCGCTCCTCGGCGGCAGCGAGTTCATCGGCCTGCGCAACTACATTCGGGCCTTCACCGACCAGACGTTCTGGCACTCCCTGCAATTCACCATCAAGTATACTGTCTACATCACGCCGATCCTGATGGGACTGGGTTACTTGCTCGCATTGTTGACGGCGGGAACAGGCGCGATTGCCAGGTTCACGCGGGCCGTCGTTTTCCTCCCCGTCGTGATCGGTCTTGGCAGCTCGAGCCTCTTATGGTTCTGGCTCTTCGATCAGCAGGTCGGATTGTTCAACAAGCTCCTGCAGGACCTGCACATCGTCTCCCAGCCGGTCGTCTGGTTCGTCGACGCCGACGTCGGCCTCTGGGCGGTCATCATCTCCGTCGTCTGGAAGGTCGTCGGCTTCGGGATGATCCTCTTCGTCGCCGCCATCCAGTCGGTCAGCCCGGAGATCAACGAAGCGGCCCTGATCGATGGCGCCGGCTATTGGCAGCGGGTGCGCAAGGTCACCTTGCCTCTCACCTATCGAACCATCCTGCTCACGACCCTGATCAGCGCCATCGGCTCGATGCTCGCCTTCGATCAGTTCTACATCATGACGTCGGGCGGACCGAAGAGCGAGACCTTCACGTCGGTCTACTGGATGTATCAGAACTCGTTCATCTACTTCAAGCTCGGCTACGGTGCGACGCTGTCGATCATCCTGATGGCGATCGTCTTCATTGCCGCCGCGGTGCAGATCGCCCTGACGCGACGCGGAGCGGTCAGGTGAGCCGCGCTCCCGCTCACTCGCCGCCGGCCGCCGCCGAGCGAAGCCTGGCGGTCGCAGGGCTCCGTACCCGCAGCGTTGCGGATCAGGGGCTGCTGCGCGTCGCCTCGGGTCCGGCGAGAGGCCGCACGAGATATCTCGTCGGTGCACTCTCTCTCGCCGTCGTCACCTTGATGCTGTTTCCGATCGTCGTCTCCTTCCTGAGCTCGATCAAGACGCCGGCGGAAGCTGCAGCTTCGCCCCCGGGCTACCTGCCCTCGGTGCTCAGCATCGACAACTACCTGAAGGTCTATCAATACCAGGCCGGCCTGCCGACCTATCTCTTCAACAGCCTTGCCGTCGCCTTCTTCACGATCATCTTCTGCCTGGTCTTGGCGGTTCCCGCCGGCTATGGCCTTGCGTGCTTCCGCATCCGCGCCAAGGAGGCCCTGTTTCTCGTCCTCCTGTCGGGGCTGATGGTTCCCTATCAGGCGTTGCTGACGCCGCTCTATCTGATGTTCACGGGGCTTCACCTCGCCAACACGCACATCGGTCTTGCGGTCGTCCACACGATCCTGCAGCTCCCGTTCAGCGTCTATCTGATGCGCAACAGCTTCGAGGCCGTCCCGCGCGAACTCGAAGAGGCCGCTGTCGTCGACGGCTGCAACAGCCTGCAGGCGCTATGGAAGATCTTCCTCCCCGCGGTGCGGCCGGCGATGGTGACGGTCATCCTCTTCGCGTTCATCACGTCCTGGAACGAATTCATCGGCGCCTTGATCTTCATGAACAAGGAGACGCAGTTCACCATCCCGATCATGCTCGTTGGCGTACGGCAGGGCCACTTCGGCGCGATCGACTGGGGCGCCCTGCAGGCAGGCGTGATGATCGCGATCTTTCCTTGCCTTCTCATCTATCTGCTCTTGCAGAAATACTATGTGTCGGGCTTCCTGAGCGGTGCGCTCAAATGAGCAGGTCGGCTCCAGCCCTCTCCCTTGCGGAAAAGCGGTTCGATGGTTGAAAAGGACCAGCCGCGCGTGGCCGGCGGCCCGCAGGGTGCGTCGCGAACCGTCGAGGAACGATCCGGCGATCCGACCGGTCGGGGAGAAGGGCGCCGGCGCGCCCAACACACGCGCCTGACCATCCGCGACGTGGCCCGGCTGTCGGGCGTCAGCATCGGGACGGTGTCGAAGGCGCTCAACAACAGCGGCAAGCTGCGCCTCGAAACGCGCGAAAGGGTCAGCGCCGTCGCCAAGCAATTGGGCTTTCGCCCCAACGATCTCGCACAGAGCCTGCATCGCGGCCAGACCTTCACGGTCGGCGTCATCTCCACCGACAGTTTCGGCCGCTTCACCATGCCGATCATGGAGGGGCTGGAGGAGTGCCTCAGCGAGAGCCGCATCTCGGTCTTCATGTGCAATGCCACGGATGACCCTGAACGCGAGGCGCGCCACGTCGAGTCGCTCATCGGCAAGCGCGTCGATGGCATTGTCGTGACCGCCCGCCGGGCCGATCGGCGCGCCAGGCTCGAGGTCCATTCCCCGGGCCTGCCCGTGCTCTACGTGTTCTCCCAGACGGACGACCCGCAGGCCCTGTGCCTGCTGCCCGACGATCGCGGCGGGGCGATCCTGGCAGCCGAGCACCTGGTCAGGCTTGGCCGCAGGCATATCGCGCATGTCACCGGGCCGGAACGGTTCGAGGCAGTGCGCCTGCGGCACCTCGGATACCGCCGGGCGCTCCGCAAGGCAGGACTTGAGGCGACGCGAGCCTTCTATCTTCCGGGCGTCTGGTCGGAAGCATGGGGGAGGGAGGCAGTGGCACAGCTCTTTGGCGAGCGAAGGCCTGTGCCCGATGCGATCTTCTGCGGCAACGACCAGATCGCCCGCGGCGTCGCCGATGCGCTGCGCGAGCGCGGCGTGCGGGTTCCCGAGGCTGTCGCGATCGTCGGCTTCGACAATTGGGAGATCGTGGCCCAGGCCACGCGCCCGCCGCTCACGACCATTGACATGAACCTGAAGGAACTCGGCCGGGAGGCGGGGCGCCGCATGCTGGACCTCATCGCCGGCAAACACCTTCACGGCGTCCGGCGTCTGCCCTGCAGCCTGATCCTGCGCGACTCGTGCGGGTTCCCACTCTCTCCGTGAAGGACTGGGAGAGAGGATTTTCCAGAGCGGGAGGAAGAGCTCGATGCGTCGATATACACCTGTCAGGTTCACGCAAGTCAGCGTCGAAGGGGAGTTTTGGCGCGAGCGGCTCGAGACCGTCCTCACCCGCACGATCCCCAGCCAGCACGAACAGCTCGAACGCCACGGCCTCCTCGAATCGCTGCGGATTCGGCAACCGCCGCCGCCGCTGCGCATCCCGGTCAGCAACCACGGCATGTCGACTCAGGTGTTCTGGGATTCCGACGTCGGCAAGTGGATCGAGGCCGCCAGCTATTCGCTGGCGCATCGCCGCGATACGACCATCGAGGCGCAGATCGACGAGATCACCGAGTGGCTGGCGAAGGCCCAGCTGCCCGACGGCTATCTCAACTGCTGGTACATCGGTCGCGAGATCGACAAGCGCTGGACCAACCTGCGCGACCGCCACGAGCTCTATTGCGCCGGGCATCTGCTCGAAGGTGCGATCGCCTACTATCAGGCAACGGGCAGGCGGCGCCTGCTCGACGTCATGTGCCGCTACGTCGATCACATCGCCGACATGTTCGGGCCCGGTCCCAACCAGAGGCATGGCTATTGCGGTCACCAGGAGATCGAGCTCGCCCTCATCAAGCTCTATCATGTGACCAAGGAGCGAAAGCACCTCGACCTTGCCGCCTATTTCATCAACGAGCGGGGCAACCGGCCGCCGCATTACTTCGATGTCGAGGCGCTCGCGCGTGGTGATGATCCCAAGAAATACTGGTTCAAGACCTACGAGTACGGGCAGGCGCACAAGCCCGTGCGCGAGCAGGACAAGGTGGTGGGGCACGCGGTCCGGGCGATGTACATGTATACGGCGATGGCCGATCTTGCGGCCGAGCTCGGCGACGATACGCTCCAGAGAACCTGCGAGATCCTGTGGAAGGACGTGACGACCAAACGAATGTATGTGACCGCCGGCCTTGGCCCGTCGGCCTCGAACGAGGGCTTCACACAGGACTACGATCTGCCGAACGACACCGCCTATGCCGAGACCTGCGCTTCCGTGGCGCTGATCTTCTGGGCGCAGCGGATGCTCAATCTCGACTGCGACGGCGTCTATGCCGACGTTCTGGAGCAGGCCCTCTACAACGGTGCGCTCTCCGGCCTGTCGCGTGACGGCACGCATTACTTCTACCAGAACCCGCTCGAAAGCGACGGCAGCCATCGTCGGTGGGAGTGGCACCCGTGCCCATGCTGCACGATGAACGTGTCGCGCCTGGTCGCCTCGGTCGGCGGGCATTTCTATTCGACGGGCGAGGATATCCTTGCCGTGCATCTTTATGGCGGCAACAGCGCCAGGATGATGATCGGCAGCCGGGATGTGCACGTTCGCCAGGAGGCGGACTATCCCTGGTCGGGCAAGGTGAAGATCACGATCGACCCGGAGACGGTCGCCGAGTTCGCGTTGAAACTACGCATCCCGGGATGGGCGCGGGGGGAAACGCTCAGGATCAACGGCCAGCCGTTCGATACGGCTTCCAAGAACCGCGGCTATGTCGACATCTCCCGGCGGTGGAACAGGGGAGACATGGTCGAGCTCGACCTGCCTATGCCGGTCGAGCGGCTCTACGCACATCCGAACGTTCGCGCCGACGCCGGGCGCGTGTGCCTGAAGCGGGGCCCCCTGGTCTACTGCATCGAGGAGATCGACAACCCGAATGCGCCTGTCGAGCGCCTGCGGCTCCCGCACGCAGCACAACCATCGGCGATGGAGGACAAGGACCTCTTTGGCGGGGTCGTCCGCGTGGTCGCCGATGCTGAGCTCGCGAGCGCGGATGATTGGGATGATGCCCTCTACAGGCCCGCGCCGAGCACCGCCGAGCCCACGCGAATGACCGCGGTTCCCTACTATGTCTGGAACAATCGTGGCCCCAATCGCATGCTTGTTTGGCTGCCGGAGGCATGAACCGGCCGCACCTAGCCCGCGTGACC
>JAFAME010000427.1 GCA_019233695.1 Methylobacteriaceae bacterium | reverse complement strand
AATTGCGCCGCTCCTCAGCATTGGTGGCCGGTAGCTGGCCGACCGCAAAGGCCGCAAGATCGACCAAGTCCTGCGCTTCCGCGCGCGTGATCTTCCCGGAGGGTGAGTAGTCCGCCCAATGGCGGCGTTCCTGCAAGGTCACGAAGGCGCTCGCGACGTCCCGGATAGACTGTTGTGGCGCCGAGCGCCTTGCTTGCTTTGGGACCCAGCGTGGGTTTGTCGACCGCTGCGCAGCTTTCCTTCATGTGGCGGTGCTCGAAGCCCCGATAGATCGTCTCGTATCGGGGAGAGCGCCGATGCTTTACCCCTACGAAGGCGTCCGTCGCCGCCTGCGCAATGCTGTGGAACAAGGCATAGTACGCAGTGGAGACGGCGCGCCGCAGTCGGGCTTGGTTCGGCGCGCCCTTGTTGCTTTCGCCGAGGAGCAGGCGGGCCGCACCGATCAGCCCGTCGGGATCAACCACTCCGGGTGGCCCATTCCTCCGCTGCGAAGACCTCGATCAGCGGGTAGCGATCATCCCCGTGCTCCACGAGGGCATCCCGAATCGCATGGGACAAGCGCAACCGCAGCCGTGTCCAATCGCTCCGATCGTCGAGGCGTTTTGACAAGATCTGCACGATCAGCGCGCCCCCATCAGTGGAGTGCGGATCCTCGTACACGTCGATCCGATCGGGGCTGAGCGCAGGGTCGATTTGCCGGGCGCGCTCGGCGATCAGTCTCTTGACGTCGGAGATGCTCAGCGATGTTTGCATGTCGAGGAGAGTCTGGCGTCAGCCTGTTGTATTGTCAAAGGAGGCGGCGCGTTTGACTGACCGAGGTTTTCCGTTGCCCGACGCGACCTTCAAGAAGCCCTCATGGATGGCATGACGGATCAGACTTGATTTGCCGGGGCGAGGCTCGCCTGCCGCCGCTGGGGACGTCGGCCGCCTTCCAGAGCTTCTCGCCCCCCGGCATGCGGACTTGGGCTTTGTGCCGTGCTGCTGCGCACGGCCAATCGGCAGGTGCCCGTTCAAAGAAGATGCGGCGAGCGGCGTGAGAAGGCGGTTGGCGCCTTGAACCGAGCCGCAATGCCCGGTGTAGGAGACAGCAGGCAAATGGGCGCGCGTCTCGCCAACCCATCTTCAACAACGGAGCGATTGATGCCGACGGCCGCTGCCCAACCAACAGATGATCGCCCGATCCTGCTTGGGGGACATCGTGTCGGGCTCGCCCTCATGCGCAAGGAGGACATACCTCACATCGCGCGTTGGAATCAGGACCTCGAATTCACCGCCAATATCGGCAGTCCCGGCGAGGCTCATTCCCTGGAGATGCGTCAGGAATTCTTCGACAAGAATGCACGGATGCGGTCAGACAGCGTCGAGTTCGCGGTGATCCTGCTTTCGACCGGCCAGCTGGTTGGATTCGGCGGCCTGTCCGATATCTCTCGCGCGATGACGGCGACATTGTTTGTCGGCATCGGCGAGCGTGATCTGTGGAACCAGGGCCTCGGGACCGAGGCCACGCGTCTCATCTGCGAATATGGCTTCTTCTTCCGGAACCTGTTCAGCATCAAAGTGGAAGTCAACGGCTACAACCGCCGCGCCATCCGCGTCTACGAGCGCCTCGGATTCAGGCTGGTCGGGCGCCTTCGCGGCGTCATCATGCTGAATGGCGCTCGCCATGATCAGGTCATCATGGACCTGCTGCGTCAGGAGCTGAAATTGGAGCACGTCGCACGGTTCGAAGCGCTTGGGGAAAGAACCGGCGAGCCGCTTCAATTGGATGATCGGCAGGGGTCGAAGTAGCTATTTGAGTGGCGCCCGCGTCATGGATCGCTCGCCAGGGGCAAGCACGAGAGCCCTTATCAGCGTCGCAGATTCGAGGAAATAAAGGCCTCGACCTGCACTCGAATGACCTGCGCCGAACGCACCATCCGCGCCGAGTAGACGCCCTCATAGGCAAAGCGGTCGACCAGAATGGCCGCCACCACCAGAACAGCGAGGACTCGGATGCCCGTTTGCATGCTGCGAGGATAGCACCAAGCCGTAAACAAAATGGGTAAAATATCAGCGGGCGCGCCGGCGATGTGATTTCCGGTTGATTAAGCATCTCAGGGGCAACGAGGGGCTTTTGCGGTGCTTCGGCCGGGATGGACCTGTCGAGCAAATTCCCTCTCCCCGTTCTGCACGGGGAGAGGGTTGGGGTGAGGGGCCGCAGTCCTTCTCCAGCGCCCGTCCTGCCCGACAGGCATTGTGGTTCCTCGCCCGGCCCCTCACCCCAGCCCTCTCCCCGCGAGGCGGGGAGAGGGGGCGCGCCCAACGGTGGGAGGATTCTCCGCGGCCTCTCGGCCGGCACCGGCTCCTTCGTCAGCCTGTGCGCACGGCGCCGATGCGCTCGCCCATTTTCACGATGCTGCCTGCGGGCTCCTCGATCAGCGCCAGGACGCCGGCGCAGGGCGCCTCGATCTCGACGACCGCCTTGTCCGTCTCGATTTCGGCCACGAGCTCGCCGGCCGCGACCGGGTCGCCGACGGCCTTGGCCCAGCGCACAACCTTGCCCTCGCTGACAGTCAGGTCGCCGAAGGGCATGGTGATCGCCTGATGGCCCGCGAGGTCCTGGGGCTTGCGCGCTGGTTGGGAGGCTGCCGGCGGCGGCCGGATCGGCGCTTCGACAACGGCAGTCGTGGCGCGGTCCGCCGAGGCGGCGCCTTGCACGCCGCGCCAGTGCCGCGGGCGGGCGACGCGCCCCTGCATCAGCGCCCGCGCCGCCTCGACGATCCGGCCGGTGTCGACCAGGATGGCGCGCTCCAGCGCCGGCGCAAAGGGATGGCTCACAGGTGCCGTATGGAGCCGCGCGGGGGGCGCATCGAGATCGTCGAAGACGAGCTCGTTCATCGCCTGGCCGAGCTCGGCGCCGATGCCGCACATGGCATAGCCCTCATCGACGATCAACAGGCGGTGGGTCCTGGCGACGCTCGCGGCAACCGCCGCAACGTCGAGCGGCATGATGGTGCGAAGGTCGATGATTTCGCATTCGATCCCGTCCGCGGCCAAGAGGTCGGCCGCTTCGAGCGCGCGGTGGACCAGCTGCCCGGCCGTGGCGATGGTGAGATCGCGGCCCGGTCGCGCCAGGCGCGCGACGCCAAAGGGCACCAGATGCTCGGCAACCGGAACCTCCCCCTTGCTCGCAAAGAGCGCCTTGGGCTCCAGCATGATCACGGGATCGGAGGCGCGAAGCGCGCTCTTCATGAGGCCCTTGGCATCGGCCGGCGTGGCGGGAAGGCAGACGATCAGTCCGGGCATGTGCGCCCAGACGGGATGGTAACTGCCGCTGTGATGCGGGCCGGCGCTGCGCAGCGCGCCTGCGCCCACGCGGACGACGAGCGGCGCATTCATCTGGCCGTTGCTCATGTAGCGGAGCTTTGCCGCCTGGATGGCGATCTGGCCGGCGGTCTCGAACATGAAATCGGCGAACATGAGATCGGCGATGGTTCGGGCGCCCGTGGCTGATGCGCCGACGGCGGCGCCCGTAAAACCCTGCTCGGAGATCGGCGTGTCGATCATCCGCTGCGGGCCGAACTCCTGCCAAAGGCCCTTGGTGTGGGCAAAGCTGCCGCCGCGCTCGCCGGTGCCCTCGCCGAAATAGAGAATGTGCGGGTCGCGCCGCATCTCCTCGGCAATTCCATCGCGCACCGCGTCGAGCCAGCCGGTCGTGACCGCGGCACCCGAGGGCGCGGGCGAAGCGGCAACTGCCGCGGGATTGAGCGGCTCGGCAAACACGTGCGCCTCGGCGCCGACAGGGTCGGGCTCGGGCGAGCGCCGCGCGAAGCCGAGCGCGTGCTCGACGACGGCCTCGACGCGTGCGTCGATCGCATCAAGGTCGCCTGGGGCGGCGCGCACGTCCTCGACGAGCCGTCTGCGGAACGTCGCAATCGGGCAGCGCCTTGCCCAATCATCGACCTCCTGTTGCGTCCGATAGGAGCCGACGACCGGATCGCCCTCATGATGTCCGACGGTGCGGTAGGTCTTAGCCTCGATCAGCGTCGGTCCCTCGCCGCGCCGGGCGCGCTCCACTGCCGCGCCGGCCGCTTCGAAGACAGCGAGCACATCGTTGCCGTCGACGGCCACTCCGGGAATGCCGTACGCGGCGGCCTTGCTCGCGATCTCGACGTTGAGCGTGGCGCTGGCGAGCGGCGTCGCGGTCGCATAGAGATTGTTCTCGCACACGAAGACGACCGGTGCGCGCTGCACGCCGGCGAAGTTCACCGCCTCATGAAAACCGCCGTGGTTGACGGCGCCGTCGCCGAAGAAGGCGACGCCGATGTCGTCGGTGCCGCGCGTGCGCGCGCTGAGCCCGATGCCGACGGCCTGCGAGATGCCTGCCGCGACGATGCCGTTGGTGCCGAAGAGCCCCACCGAACGGTCGTAGAGATGCATCGTGCCGCCGCGCCCGCCACAGCAGCCGTCGCGCTTGCCGAAGAGCTCGGCCATCAAAGCGTGGGGCGCAACGCCCTTGGCGAGGGCGTGGCCGTGGCCACGATGGGTCGAGGTGATCCAGTCCGTCGGCCGCAGGTGCGCGCAGACGCCGACCGCCGTTGCCTCCTCGCCGATGTAGAGATGCAGGAAGCCCGGGGTTTCGCCCTTGCGGCAGGCGATCTGCGCGATGCTCTCGAAGCGCCGCAGGAGGACCATCCGTTCGTAGAGCTGCAGGAGAGCCGCGGCATCGAGTTTTGTCGGCATCCGCCAGGCTGTCGGACTTGCAGTCTCGACGTTCACGTCCATCCTCTCCCGCCGCGGCTTTGATGGTAACGATAGCATGAGACGGGCCGTCCGACGAAGGACCCTCACGACCGGGACAAGCCCGGTCATGAGGGTTCGGGCCTTCAATTCAGTGGAGGCTTGGGCTCTTGAGGAACTGGTTGCGGTCGCCGGAGCGCACCCGCACGTCGAAGGTGCGGCCGTCGCGATAGATGGTGAGCGGCACGTCGACACCGGCCGAGCCGAGCGACCAGATCTTTCGGAAGAGGCCGGCAAGCCCGCCCTGAAATTCCGTGCCGGCTGCGGCGAGCACCACGTCGCCGCTGCGCAGGTCGGCGCGCTCGGCCGGTCCGCGTCCGGCAAGGCCTGCAATCACCACCCGGTTTTCGACCTCGATGGCGTAGAAGCCGAGCCATGGCCGCGGCGCGCGATTGGGGCGCCCCACGGTGAGGAGCTCGCCGAGGATGGGGGTGAGGAGATCGATCGGCACGACCATGTTCAGAAGATCGCCGCGCTCGCCTGCCCGCCCTTGTTCGAGCTGCAGCGAGCCGATGCCGAGAAGCTCGCCCGCGGGGCCGATGACCGCCGTGCCGCCCCAGTTGGGATGAGACGGCGCGGTGAAGATTGCCTCATCGAGCACATATTCCCAGTAGCCCGCAAACTCCTGCTTGCCGACGATGCGGGCAGCGACCGAGTGCCGCCGCCCGCCCGCGCCCGCCACCACGACGCGCTCGCCGATCGGGGCCGAACCGGATCGGCCAAGCCGCAGCGCCGGCTGGTCGACGCGCGCCAGCGCCTGCACCAAGCCAAAGCCGGTCTCCTGGTCATAGCCCGACACATGCCCGGGCACGACGCGGCCGTCGCTGAGGCTGATCCACACCGAAGCCGCTTCGGTGATGAGATAGCCGATCGTCAAGACGACGCCCGCCTCGATCAGCACGCCGTTGCCGGCTCGCTCGGTCCCGAGCACATCCGCGGTAAACGCGTCCGAGGGAATGCTCGCCCGCAGGCCGACGACGGAGGCGAGCGCCTGGTCGAGATCGAAGCGATAGTCCTCGGACTTCGGCTGGACGATAGGCGACACGCTCCAATCGCTCGATGGTGACATGCGCGGTTCCTCTATTGGCTTGCGGCATGACAACCGTCTCGCCCCGCCGCCGGATCCATCTCCAAAGTCACTCTTGCGGGACCCGCAAAGGCATGAGCCCGTTCCGTCGGTCGCTCATGGGCGGTTGCGCCGGCATCGAAGAGGCCGTCCTCGCTGCGGAAGCGGCCGGGTCCGAGGGGCAAGGCGAGGCAGGATTGCTGCCCGGGCACGCTCTCCTCCATAGCCGGTCGGCTTCGCGGAGCCTATGTAACACCCCCTTGCGGGCTGTTCCAGCCGCCGGCCGCTATCAATCATGCCCGAATGGCTCGCGCTCGCCCAAGCGACACTTCGAGCGCGTCCGCTATCGCAGGCGGCATCAAGGCCAGCGTGCCGACAGCCGGATCGCGACGGCCGGGCAGGCTCAGGCCGGTTGCGCACGCCGGCGGATTTGCTCGCGATAGGCGGTATAAAGTCCGCTTGCAGCAACGATCGTGCCGCCGAGGAGCGTTGCGCCGCCCGGGAAGATGCCGAAGACCAGGTAGCCGAGCCCGCTTGCCCAGATCAGCTGCAGATAGGAAAAGGGTGCCAGCATGGATGCGGGCGCATGGCGATAGGCGAAAATCTGCACCAGATTTGCCAGTGTCACAAAACCTCCGCCAAGAAGTCCGATGCCGAGCTCGTGCCACGTCGGGGTGACCCAGTCGAACGTCGTCAGCACGGTCAGGATCGCAACGCCGACGAGGGCGGTGTAGAGCATCGTCGTGTCGGCCCGCTCGTTCTTCATCAGGCGTAGCGCGACGATGGAGCTTGCCGAAACCATCGCCCCACAAAGCGGCAGCAGGCTCGCAGGCTGGAAGGCGCTGCTTCCCGGCTGCACCACGATGAGGACGCCGGCGAGCCCGACGAAAATGGCGCTCCAGCGGCGGATGCCGACATGCTCGCCAAGAAAGATGACCGCCAGGATCGTGATGAACAGCGGCGCGGCAAAACCGATCGACGTGGCCTCGGCAACCGGCATGTAGCTCAGCGAGAGCACGAAGAGAACCGTCGAAGCGGCGGCGGTGGCGCCACGCAGCAGATGCAGCTTTCTGCGCCGCGTGCGCAGCAGGCGTCCGGCATCGACGAGCAACATGGGCGAGACCGCGGCGAAGAAGACGACATAGCGCAGCCACGCCAGCTCGATCGGCGGCAGCGAGCCTGTCAGATATTTCGACGCTACGTCGGAGGCCGAATAGAGCATCGAGCTCGCGATCAGCGCGAGGATGCCGAAGAGCACGTTCTCCTTGCTGACGGGGAGAGCTGCATTCTGGCTCGCGGCATCGGCGGGAGAGGGCCCTGGCAGCCGCCGGCGATCGAGCCGAAGCGCGACCCGGGCGGTTGCGACGAGCGCCGAAGAGCGGGAGGTGGCAGGGCGGACGCCGCTGCCGAACGTATAGGCCAAAATTGATCCCCTCTTTGACCTGAAGCTTTGTTGTTGGCCTAGACTACCTCGTTCAATGGTTCGTTAAGTGCGCCAGCGCGCATACCAGTATTGACGCTGGCGCGCAGCGATGCCACCGCCATTTGCGGCCTACTCCGCCCGGCAGGAGGCGGCCGCCTGCACCGTGGCGTTGAAGGTGGATTATTCGTGGTCGTGCCGGACTTGC
>JAFAME010000119.1 GCA_019233695.1 Methylobacteriaceae bacterium | reverse complement strand
CACTCAAGAGCTTGTGTAATAATAGTTCAAAAAAGGAACTTAAGTGCTCGACGTCGTTCTCGGATCGAAAGCGCGCTCGTAGAGACGTTCGATGCTCCGCCGGATACTGAGAGAAAAGCTCGCCTACGAATCGGCGAACGCAATCTGCTTCAACTCGATTTGATCGGTTTAGGTAGTCAAACTGAGGGACCACCTCTGATGCACCACCGCTGAGGTCGCGATCAATGTCGTCAAATATGAGCTCGGCGGATGACATGACGGTTTAATCAATGCTGGTCCCTCAGCTGCATCCCGTCGTCGCGCCGCACGTGTCGCATTTCAGACAAGTGCCGTTCCTCACCATCGTGAAGTTCCCGCATTCGGGGCAGGCTTCCCCGACGTAGCCCTTCATGCGCGCCGCGTTCTTCTGCTCGGCCTCGCGCCGGGCCGCCGCGCCGCCCGCTCGTGCCGCAGGCGCACCCCAGGCCAAGGCTCCCGCCTCGGCCGTGCCGGCCTCGCCGGCCTCGTCCGCGAATTCGGCGATGTCGCCCTTGAGCGCGGTCGCGCCGCGCGTGCCAAGGCCGATGACCGACGCGCCGCCCCGTGCCTCGGGCCTGCGGGCAAAGCCGGTCGGCTCGTCGCCTGCGCCGCCGCCGACCAGCATCAGCTTGTCGGTCTTCGAGCGCACGTAGCCGTTCGACACCACGCTTTTCGCCGAATGCCCCTCCGGCGCCTTGCCCTCGTCGTGGCCGCGGCCCATGGCGTCAAAGCCGATGTCCTCGGGCGAGACATGGGCGAGGTCGTTGCGGCCGAGATAGGAGATGGCGAGCTCGCGGAACACGTAGTCGAGGATCGAGGTCGCGTTCTTGATGGTGTCGTTGCCCTGCACGAGGCCCGCGGGCTCGAAGCGGGTGAAGGTGAAGGCATCGACATATTCTTCGAGCGGCACGCCATATTGCAGGCCGAGCGAGATGGCAATGGCGAAATTGTTCATCAGCGAGCGGAAGGCCGCGCCTTCCTTGTGCATGTCGATGAAGATTTCGCCGATGCGCCCGTCCTGGTATTCGCCGGTGCGCAGATAGACCTTGTGGCCGCCGACGATGGCCTTCTGCGTATAGCCCTTGCGGCGATCGGGCAGGCGCTCGCGGTCGCGCAGCCGCTCGATGCGCTCGACGACGCGCTCCACCACGCGCTCGGCGACCTGTGTCGCGCGTGCCGGCGCCGTGGCGGCGATCAGCTTTTCGAGCTGGTCCTCCTCCTCGTCCGCCTCGTCCTCAATGAGCTGGGCGGAGAGCGGCTGCGACAGCTTCGAGCCGTCGCGATAGAGCGCGTTGGCTTTGAGGCCGAGGCGCCACGAGAGCATGTAGGCCTGCTTGCAGTCCTCGACGCTCGCCTCGTTCGGCATGTTGATGGTCTTCGAGATCGCGCCCGAGATGAACGGCTGGGCCGCCGCCATCATGCGGATGTGGCTGTCGACCGACAGGAACCGCTTGCCGGTGCGCCCGCACGGATTGGCGCAATCGAAGACGGGGAGGTGCTCGGACTTCAGGTGCGGCGCGCCCTCGAGCGTCATGGCGCCGCAGATGTGGATGTTGGCGGCCTCGATCTCGGCCTTGGAGAAGCCGAGGAAGGTGAGGAGATCGAAGGCCGGCTCGTCGAGCTTTGCCGCCGGCGCCTTCAGCGCTTCGGTGAGGAAATCAGCCCCGAGCGTCCACTTGTTGAACACGAACTTGATGTCGAAGGCGGACGCGAGCGAGGCCTCGATGGCGGCAATCTTCTCGTCCGAAAAACCCTTGGCCTTGAGGCTTGCGGCATTGATGCCGGGCGCCTCGCGCAGCGAGGCGTGGCCGACGGCATAGGCCTCCATCTCGGCGATCTCGGCCGCGCTGTAGCCCAGCGCCCGCAGGGCCTCGGGCACGGCGCGGTTGATGATCTTGAAATAGCCGCCGCCGGCGAGCTTCTTGAATTTCACGAGCGCGAAGTCGGGCTCGATGCCGGTCGTGTCGCAGTCCATGACGAGGACGATCGTGCCCGTCGGGGCGATAACCGAGACCTGCGCATTGCGGTAGCCGTGCTTTTGGCCGAGATCGAGGGCGCGGTCCCAGGCGGCCCTGGCGCGCTCGGCGAGCGAGGCGAATCCCCTCTCCCCGCTCGCGCGGAGAGGGCTTGGCCCCTCACCCCAGCCCTCTCCCCGCGAGCGGGGAGAGGGGGGGCCCCCCGCGAGCGCGGCAAGATCGAGCGGCACCGGCGCCGTTGCCAGCGCCTCGTAGCCCGCGGCCTCGCCGTACGCGGCGCGGCGGTGGTTGCGGATGACGCGCAGCATATGTTCGGCGTTCGGCGCGTACCCGGCGAAGGCGCCGCGCTCGGCCGCCATTTCGGCCGAGGTCGCATAGGCGACACCGGTCATGATGGCGGAGAGCGCGCCGCAGAGCGCCCGGCCCTCGTCCGAATCGTAGGCGATGCCCGACGACATCAGGAGCCCGCCGATGTTGGCGTAGCCGAGGCCGAGCGTGCGGTAGCGGTAGGAAAGCTCGGCGATCTCGCGCGAGGGGAACTGCGCCATCAGCACCGATATTTCGAGGACGAGCGTCCACAGCCGCACCGCATGCTCGTAGGATTCCACATCGAAAGCGCCGCTCTCGGCATGGCGGAACTGCAGGAGGTTCAGCGAGGCGAGATTGCAGGCGGTGTCGTCGAGGAACATGTATTCGGAGCACGGATTGGACGCGCGAATCGGCCCCGCCGCCGGACAGGTGTGCCAGTCGTTGATCGTCGTGTGGTACTGGATGCCGGGGTTGGCGGAGGCCCAGGCGGCATAGCCGATCTTCTCCCACAGATCGCGCGCCTTCACGGTCCTCGCGACCTTGCCCGACAGACGCCACGTGAGGTTCCACTCGGCATCGGCCTCGACCGCCTGCAGGAACGCGTCGTCGACGGCCGAGGCGACCGAGCGCGCGCCGGTCTCCATCGCGACGCGCGCCGGATGCCGCTCGCCGAGCCCGCGCGACCGAACGAGCGGGACGAGCGCGCGCGTCGCCGGATCCGCGTGCGCGTACGCGACGGGCACGATCGCGTCGCCCACGGGGCGGTCGACGATGCAGAGCGACGCGATCCGCTCCACCGCCAGCTCGGCCACCTGCTGCA
>JAFAME010000159.1 GCA_019233695.1 Methylobacteriaceae bacterium | reverse complement strand
GTCACCGATGAGTTCGACGCCCGCCTCCTGCAGCGCCGCGATGAGCTTGGTCAGCGAATCAACGGTGCCGCGGATCACGCCTTCGCTCGCCTCCATCCTTTGAATCGTCGGCAAAGACAGCCCGGCACGCTCGGCAAGGTTGCGCTGATCGATGCCGACGAGCGCGCGGGCGGCGCGCAGCTGCGCGGCCGTAATCATGCCTGAACCAGCAGATTCGAGTCCTGAAACATCACGATTGAGTGCTAGCGCCAGAACTATTCGGTTTCAAGATGGTTTGGCTGGTCTGACGGTTCGCCTTGGCGAGATGCGGCCAAAAAGGGCATAAGACTTGCCTGCGGCCACTAGGCCTATCGTTCTGCACACCGATGTCGATCCTCGCCAAGCTCCATCACGCAACACGATATGCCTACGACCGGCCGATCGCGCTCGGTCCGCAAATCGTGCGCCTGCGGCCGGCACCGCACTGCCGCACGCGGGTGCCGAGCTATTCGCTCACCGTCCTGCCCGAAAAGCACTTCGTGAATTGGCAGCAGGACCCGCACGGCAATTGGCTCGCACGCCTGGTTTTTCCTGAGAAAACCTCGGAATTCGCGGTGACGGTCGACCTCACCGCCGATCTTGCCGTGATCAACCCGTTCGACTTCTTCGTCGAGACCACTGCGGAAGCCTACCCGTTCGCCTACGACGAGGAACTGAGGTTCGATCTTGGGGCCTACGCGACGCCGGAGCCCGCCGGCGAGCGGCTGAAAAACTTCCTTGCCGGCCTCCCGAAGCAGGCATCGAGCACCATCAGCTTCCTCGTCGAGGTGAACTCCCGGCTCCACCAGGCGGTGCGCTATGTCGTGCGCATGGAGCCCGGCGTCCAGTCGCCCGAGGAGACGCTGGAGCGCGGCTCGGGCTCCTGCCGCGACAGCGGCTGGCTCATGGTCCAGGTGTTGCGCCATCTGGGCTTTGCGGCGCGCTTCGTCTCCGGCTACCTCATCCAGCTGAAACCGGACGTGGCCTCGCTCGACGGCCCCGCCGGCGCCGACCACGATTTCACCGATCTGCACGCGTGGGCGGAGGCCTATATTCCGGGCGCGGGCTGGATCGGCCTCGATGCCACCTCCGGCCTCCTCTGCGGCGAAGGCCATCTGCCGCTGGCGGCGACACCCCATTTCCGCTCGGCGGCGCCGATTTCCGGCGCGGTCGAGCCTGCGCAGGTGGATTTCGGCTTCGACATGCGCGTGACCCGCGTTGCCGAACGGCCGCGGGTGACCCTGCCGTTCTCGGATGACGCCTGGGCCGCCCTCGATGCCCTCGGCGAGAAGGTCGATCGCGATCTTGCCGGCGGCGATGTGCGGCTCACCATGGGCGGCGAGCCGACGTTCGTCTCGGTCGACGACTATCAATCGGCGGAATGGAATACGGCGGCCGTCGGTCCAACCAAGCGCACCCGCGCCGACGAACTCGTGCGCCGGCTGCGCGCGCGCTTTGCGCCGGGCGGGCTTCTCCACTACGGGCAGGGCAAGTGGTATCCAGGCGAATCGCTGCCGCGCTGGACTTTTGGGCTCTATTGGCGGGCCGACGGCAAGCCGATCTGGCGCAACGGCGATCTGATCGCCGCGGAAGCCGCGCGGTCGGCCGCCGGGGCGAAGGAGGCAGAGGCGCTCGCCGCCGGCATTGCCGCACGCCTTGGCATTGCCCGAGACCACGTGCTCGCGGCGTATGAGGATCCGGCCCAGTGGATCCTCCAGGAGGCGGAGCTTCCAGTCAACGTCACGGCCTCTGACGCCAAGCTCGCCGACCCGGAGGCGCGCGCCCGTATTGCGCGGGTCTTCGAGCAGGGCCTGGCGGAGCCGAGAGGCTACGTCTTCCCCCTGAAACATTCGGAGCTCGGCAGGAAAGGCTGGGTCAGCCAGAAATGGCCGCTGCGGCGCGGTCGCCTGTTTCTCGTCGCAGGCGATTCGCCGCTGGGCTTCCGCCTGCCGCTCGCCTCGCTGCCCCACCTTTCGGAGGAGGACTACCCGCACATCGTCCCGCTCGATCCGTTCGAGCCGCGGGGCGACCTCCCCGATCCGGAGGAACTGGCGACGGCCTTCGGCCGATCCAACGATGCGGAGTTCCTCGCAGGCGCCTCGACCAAATCGAGCAAAGGCGGCAACTCCGAGGTGCGGACCGCGCTCGCCGTCGAGCCGCGTGACGGCAGGCTCTGCGTCTTCGCCCCGCCGCTCGCTCGCGTCGAGCAATATCTTGAACTGATCGCCGCCGTCGAGGGAACCGCGGCCGAGCTCGCCTTGCCCATTCACATCGAAGGCTATCCGCCACCGCCAGACAGCCGCATCGACGTCATCAAAGTGACCCCCGATCCCGGCGTCATCGAGGTGAATGTGCATCCGGCGCACAGTTGGCGGGACTGCGCTGCGACGACGACCGCACTCTACGAGGACGCGCGCCAGAGCCGCCTCGGCACCGACAAGTTCATGGTCGACGGACGACACACCGGGACTGGGGGCGGCAATCACGTGGTGGTGGGCGGGTCGGTGCCGGCCGACAGCCCGTTCCTGCGCCGGCCGGATTTGTTGAAGAGCCTGATCCTCTACTGGCAGCGCCATCCCTCGCTGTCCTTCCTGTTTTCCGGCCTCTTCATTGGGCCGACCAGCCAGGCTCCGCGCGTTGATGAGGCGCGTCACGATTCGCTCTATGAATTGGAGATTGCGCTCGCCCATGTGCCGAAGCCCGGCGGCGAATCGCCCGCGCCCGCCCCCTGGCTGGTCGACCGCCTGTTCCGCAATCTTCTGACCGATGTTACCGGCAATACCCATCGCGCCGAGATCTGCATCGACAAGCTGTTCTCCCCGGAAGGTCCGACCGGCCGTCTCGGCCTAGTTGAATTCCGCTCCTTCGAAATGCCGCCCGATGCACGCATGAGTCTGGCACAGCAGCTTCTTCTGCGGGCCCTGATCGCCTGGTTCTGGCGCGAACCGCAGGGCGGTCGTTTCGTGCGCTGGGGAACCTCTCTGCACGACCGCTTCATGCTGCCCCACTTCGTCTGGCAGGATTTCCTTGACGTGCTCGCCGATCTCAGTCGCGCCGGCTATGCGATGGAACCGGTGTGGTTCGAGGCGCAGCGCGAATTCCGCTTCCCGGTGCTCGGCACGGTCGAGCACGGCGGCGTTAAGCTCGAGCTTCGCCAGGCGCTGGAGCCATGGCACGTTCTCGGCGAGGAGGGGACGACCGGGGGTACCGTGCGATTCGTCGATTCCTCCGTGGAGCGGCTTCAAGTTCGAGGCGACGGGCTCACCGAAGGGCGCCACATCGTGGCGTGCAACGGGCGGCGCTTGCCCCTGACCTCAACGGGGCGCCAGGGAGGTTTCGTCGCCGGCGTGCGCTTCAAGGCGTGGCAGCCGCCGTCCGGCCTGCATCCGCACATCGGCGTGCATGCGCCGCTGACCTTCGACATCCTCGATGCCTGGAGCGGGCTGTCACTCGGCGGGTGCGTCTATCACGTGGGCCACCCGGGCGGCCGCAACTACGATACCTTCCCGGTCAATTCCTACGAGGCTGAAGGGCGACGCTCGGCGCGATTCCAGGATCACGGCAACACGCCCGGTCCCGTCACGATGCCGCCGGATGAACGCAGCGAGGAATTTCCGCACACCCTCGACCTGCGCTGCCGCACCACGATATGAAGGCCCGATGCCGAGCGCGATCGAGACCGCCGCGATCTCCGGCCCGCATCCGTCGAGGAATGCGGCGTCGGCCTCCTTCCTCGGCGACTATCGGGCGCTGCCGGGGATCTATGACGAGCTCGTCGATGCCGAGGGCCGTTTGCGCCCTCGCTGGGCGCCATTCATCACTGCCCTTGCCGGGCTCGGACCAACCGAGATCGCCCGACGTTTTGCCGGAGCCGACCGGCACCTGCGCGATTCGGGCGTCTTCTATCGAGTCTACGGCGATCCTGCCGAATCCGAGCGAGCCTGGCCGCTCAGTCATATTCCGCTCATGCTCGACGCCGAGGAGTGGCGGGAGCTCAAGGACGGCCTCGTCCAGCGGGCGACGCTTCTTGAAGCCATTCTTGCGGATGCCTATGGGCCAGGGAGGTTTGCATCGCAGGGCATATTGCCGGCGTCGGTCATCGCCGGGAGCCCGGAGTTCCTGCGGCCGCTTATCGGGGTAACGCCGCCCGGCGGCGCCCATCTGCGCCTTTACGCCGCGGACCTCGGCCGTGGGCCCGACGGCAGCTGGTGGATTCTCAACGATCGGACGCAGGCACCTTCCGGGGCAGGATATGCCCTCGAGAACCGGATCGCACTCTCCCGCGCGCTCCCCGATGTCTACCAATCGCTGCATGTCGAGCGGCTCGCCGGCTTTTTTCAGGCGTTCCGCGCTGAGCTCGCTGCACGGCGCCGCAGCGATGATTCGCGTGTCGGCATCCTGACCCCGGGCCCCCTCAACGAGACGTATTTCGAACACGCCTACCTTGCCCGCTACCTGGGTTTCCTCCTGGTCGAGGGCGAGGACCTGGCGGTGCGCGGCAACGCGGTCTATGTCCGCACCATCACCGGACTGAAGCGCGTCGAAGTCCTGTGGCGGCGCATCGACGCCGATTTCGCCGATCCGCTGGAGTTGAACGCACGCTCGCGGCTTGGCGTGCCCGGCCTGGCGCAAGCGGTACGGGAAGGTTCCGTCGTGCTCGTCAACGGGCTCGGGGCAGGCCTCGTCGAGGCCAACGCACTCATGGGCTTCATTCCGGCGCTCGCCCGCCATCTGCTTGGCGGGCGCCTGGCTCTGCCCAATGTCGCCACGTGGTGGTGCGGGCAGGAGCGCGAGCGCGAATTCGTGCTCGACCGGCTGGAGGCGCTCGTCGTCGCGCCGGCCTTCACCCAGGCCCTGCCGGGTCTGCTGGCAGATGGCGCCGTCCTCGGCAGCGATCTCGGGACGGCGGAGCGCGCCCGCCTTGTCGCGGCCATTCGCGAGCGCGGTACCGACTTTGTCGGGCAGGAGGCAGTGCAGCTTTCGACCATGCCGGTCTGGCGGGACGGGCGCCTCGAGCCGCAGCCCTTCATCCTGCGCCTGATTGCGGCGCGCACCGCCGAGGGCTGGACGGTCATGCCCGGTGGCTTCTGTCGGATTTCGGATCGCACCGATGCGCGCGCCGTGACGATGCAGCGCGGCGGCCGCTCGGCCGATGTGTGGGTGAGCGCCGGGGGTCCGGTTGCCGCCACGACGCTGCTGCCGTTGCTCGAACGCGTGACGCCGCGCCGGCAGATGGGATCGCTGCCAAGCCGGGCCGCCGACAATCTGTTCTGGCTCGGGCGCTACGTCGAGCGTGCCGAGGCGACGCTGCGGATGGTGCGAGCCGTGCTCGGCCGGGTCGCCGAGTTCGCCGATGCAAACGGGCCTGTGGTTCAGCGGCTCGTCCAGGTCATGGTCGCCTGGGGCACGCTGCCCAGACGAGCGGCCCGCATGTCGCCTGCCGTGATTGCGGCGGCCTGCCTGCATGGGCGTGAGGCGCGCGGGGCCTTGCCGCGATTGATCCGCTCCGCCCGCGGTGCCGCCGCGGCCATCCGCGACCGGTTCTCCCCGGATGCCTGGCGGGCCCTGAACGATCTCCTGCGGCTGGTCGAAACCGCTTCCCCGCGCGTGGCGCCGGAAGCCGAAGCGTTCGAGCGCACGGTTCACGCGCTCCAGATCATCGCAGCCTTTTCGGGCTTTGCCCAGGAGAACATGAATCGCTTCAACGGGTGGCGGTTTCTCGACATCGGCCGGCGCATCGAACGGGCGATCGCGACCTGCCGCTTCGCGCGGCAACTGGCCGAGCCCGGCGTGCCCGTCGAAGCGCTTGATGCGCTCCTCGAACTCGCCGATAGCCAGATCACCTTCAGATTGCGCTACACGATGATCGCCGCACGCGCGCTTGTCCTGGATCTCGTCGCGCTAGACACCAACAATCCGCGCTCGATCGCCTTCCAGGTCGAACGGATCGAGGAACATCTCGGCCGCCTGCCGGACATCGATGGCCGCGGCCTGTTGTCGCCGGCGCAGCGCATCGCGGTGCGGCTGTCGACCGATCTGCGCACCGCCGATCCCGAGAGGCTCTCGATCGCCGACCTGCGCGCCATGGAAGACGCGTTGATGCATGTCTCCGATGAGATCGCCCTGCGCTATTTCACGCACCGCGACCGGCCCCAGCTCGTGTGGGAAAGCTTCGCGTGATCTACGACGTGAGCCAACTCACCGCCTTCGACTATGCCGCAACCGTGCCGTTCGCCCAGCACGTGCTGCGCCTGACGCCGGTCGATCGCAACGGTCAGAGCGTGCTGTCCATGCGAATCGACATCGATCCCGAGCCGATCGAACGCGTCGAGCGCACCGACTTTTTCGGCAATCGGCTGATCCATATCGACATCGCAGCTCCGCACCGGCGTCTCGAGATCAAAAGCGCCGCGCGCGTGCGCGTCGAACCCGCCATCCCATTTCTCGCCGAGCTCACGCCGCGCTGGGAGGATGTGTGCGCGAGCGCGCTCGCAAGCGTTGATCTTGCGGCAGCCTCGCCCGTGCATTTCGTCTTTCCGAGCCGGCTCGTATCCCCGAGCGCGGCCATCCGCGACTATGCGGCGGCGAGCTTTCCGCCAGACCGACCCGCTCTTGCGGGTGCGACCGATCTGATGCGGCGCATTCATGCCGATTTTACCTATGCTCCGGGCTCGACCGATGTGCGCACGCTGCCCGACGAGGCCTTTCGTCAGCGGCGCGGGGTGTGCCAGGACTTCGCCCACGTCATGATCGCCGGCCTGCGCGGTCTCGGATTGCCCGCAGCGTATGTCAGCGGCTACCTGCGCACCTATCCGCCGCCCGGGCGCAAGCGCCTGACGGGGGCCGATGCGACGCACGCCTGGGTCGCGGTCTGGTGCGGGCAGGAGGCGGGCTGGCGGGGCCTTGACCCCACCAACGCAGTCCTTGCCGGAGAAGATCACATCGTGCTCGCCATCGGACGCGACTATGCCGACGTCGCGCCCGTGAACGGGATCATCGTCTCGTCGGACGAGCAGGAATTGCATATCGGGGTCGACGTCGTGCCAGTCGAGACCGATCGCGCTCGTCGGCGCGGGCGGTAGACGTCATGGCGCTTGCGAGCCATGGCCGCTACGACTATTCGCCGATCATCGGCCGCCCTGTTTACACCTGGCCCGGCGGCCGCAGCCTTGCGGTCTACATCGGTCTGAACCTCGAACATTTTGCCTTCGGTAGGGGTCTCGGCGCCGAACTCGCGCCCGGTGGGCCGCAGCCCGACGTCCTGAATTTCGCTTGGCGCGACTACGGCAATCGCGTCGGCGCCTGGCGGCTCCTGAGCCTGTTCGATTCGCTGTCCCTTGCGGCCAGCGTTCTCATCAACTCGTCGATCTACGAATACGCGCCCCAGCTGGTCGCCGCGTTCCGGCGGCGCGGCGACGAGTTCCTTGGCCACGGCCGCACCAACTCGGAGCGGCAGGGCGGCCTCGATGAAGCCGCCGAGGCGGTGCTCATCAAGGCCGCGACCGACGTCGTTGCCGCTAACGAGGGAGCATCGCCGCGCGGCTGGCTCGGACCGTGGATATCCGAGACCAGCCGCACGCCCGACCTGTTGCAAGAAGCCGGCTACGAATATGTTCTCGACTGGTGCATGGACGATCAGCCGATCTGGCTGCGCACCCGTGGCGGCCGCATCCTTTCAGTGCCCTATCCGCAGGAGCTGAACGATGTCCCCATGATCGTCGCCCGCCAGCTCGATGGCCCCGGCTTTGCCGATCTGGTCGTCGACCATTTCGACGAGATGCTGGAACAATCCTCGACCGGACCGCTGGTGATGGGCATCGCGCTCCACACCTATATCGTGGGCCAGCCGCACCGGCTGCGACACCTGCGCCGAGCCCTGAGCCACATTGCCGCGCGTCGCGAGAGCATCTGGATCACGACAGCGGGAGCGATCGCCGCCCATGTCCGCGGCCTCCCAGAAGGAATCGTCCCGGGGTCCCGGGGCTTTCCGGACGACGCCCGGCCCGGCCCGCATAGCCAGGGTGCCGCGCCCGATGCCCGCGGAACAGCAGATTCGCATTGATCCCGGCCAGAAAATGCGGCATATGCGCCCCTCGTCGCCAGCCGCCTGCGCGCGCCGATGCGAGGTGCCGCCTGCGCTTGCGTCCGATCCATTCTCCCTGACGGAGTGCTGCAGGATCACCCCCGCAGGCCCGCAACGACATTGAGACCGCCATGAAGGTGCGCAATTCGCTCAAATCGCTTCGCGGGCGCCACCGCGACAACCAGCTTGTTCGGCGCAAGCGCCGTGTCTACATCATCAACAAGAAACAGAAGCGCTATAAGGCCCGCCAGGGTTGATCCTCGGCCGCTTCTCCGCGCCAAATTGCGTCGAACCCGATCCGTTTGCCGCCTTCGATCTCGACACGCTCCTCTTTTCTTTGGCATTGGTGGCAGAGAGAGGTCGCTTTGACCGCTCGGGGCCGACGCCCTAGAATTCCGTCATGCGCACCTCCTTGCGAATCGACGTGGCCCTGATCCTCGCGATCGTTGCCGGTGGTCTTGTCTGCGGCCGGGTCGCGGCAGCCGGCGGCTCGGAAGCCCCGACGGTGCCCCCGGCTTTGTCGCCGTCCCCGCCGATGCAGCGATACGCAATGCCGCCGGCAGCGGGGCAATCCGGCCCCGAGCAGGTCCCGCCCTCGATTGCGGCCAGGCCGGAGGGACCTTTCTCACCCGACACGAAAGGTCTGGCCGCGACCCCGGCAGCACCGCAAGCACCCGCATCGAGTGAGGCGAAGGGAGCGGCAGCCGGCGGCGCGCAGCGCATCCTGGACGATCTCTTCAGCCGGCTCGCCAAGTCGACGGACGCTGAGGAGTCGCAGGGGATCGCCGGCGCAATCGAGCGGGCGTGGATGCATTCCGGATCGGACACGGCCGACCTTTTGATGGATCGCGCCTTGAACGCGATCCAGACCAAGGACTTGCCACTTGCCGAACAGCTGCTCGGCTCGGTGATTGCGGTCGAGCCCGATTGGCCGGAAGGCTGGAACAAGCGCGCGACCGTCCGCTACATGGCCGACAACGACTCCGGGGCCATGGAGGACATTGCCCAGGTCCTGAAGCGCGAGCCGCGGCATTTCGGCGCCCTCTCCGGCATGGGCTTCATCCTGCAGCGGGCAGGGTTGAACAAGGCAGCGCTGAAGACCTTCCGCAAAGCGCTCGAAGTCTATCCGCAGCTCGATAAAATCCGCACGATCGTCGATAAGCTGACAATCGACGTCGAAGGCCGCGACCTCTGAGCGGTTCTCGAAACGTGCCGACCCACTGGTCGAGAGCACCGTAGACTACGCCTCATGCTCGTCGTCGTGAGGTCGAGCGACCGCGAGGAGAGCCCATCGCGGAACGGAGGGGGGCGTGGCGGGATCGGCCGAACTGAGCATCGAGGGGGATGTCGCCACCCTGGCGTTCCGCAATCCCGACAAACTGAACGCCATTACCGGCGCCATGCTGAGCGAGTTCGACGAAGGGCTTTCGACAATCGAAGCCGATCCCGGCGTTCGTGTCGTGCTGATCAGGGCAGCGCCGGCACGGGCCTTCTCCTCGGGCGCTGATGTCAGAGAGTGGAGCGGTCTTTCGGCAGCGGATCTCGGCCGCCGCTGGATTCGGCAGGGCAACCGCGTCTTTTCGCGCCTTGCAGCACTCGATGCCGTTACGATTTCGGTCATCAACGCGCCGGTCTATGGAGGCGGCCTTGAGCTCGCTCTCGCTACCGACTTCCGTATCGCCTCGTTCGATGCCAAATTCGGCCTCCCGGAAACAGGCATAGGTGCAATCCCCGGATGGCTCGGGGTGGCGCGGCTGACAGCGATCGTTGGGCTCGCGCGGGCGCGCCGCGCCGTGCTCCTGGGCGAGATCCTCGATGCGGCGACCGCGCTCACCTGGGGGCTCGTCGACGTCATGACGGACGGCGCCAACCTCGAGGCGGAGATCCAGCGGATGGTCGCGGCGGTGCGTGGGCGCTCCGGCGTGGCGATCGGGGCCGCCAAACGGATTTTTGCGTCCGTTGCCGACATGGAGCGGTTGGCTGCAATGCACGAGCTTGCCGGCTCGGTCTGCCGCGCCTCTCCGGACGGCGAGGAAGGCCTCGAGGCGTTCAAGGCCAAGCGCAAGCCGGACTTCTCGCGCGGGGCTTAGTCGGCGCGCCTGAACAGCGAGCACCGGGAGGGCGGACATGCCTGATTACGTGATCGTCGGCGGGGGCTCGGCCGGCTGCGCCATTGCCGCGAGGCTCAGCGAGAACCCGGATGCAACCGTCATTCTCCTGGAAGCCGGCCCGCCGGACAAGGACCCGTACATTCACATGCCGGTCGGCTTCTTCAAAATGACCTCGGGTCCCCTGACCTGGGGCTACAAGACCGCGCCGGCGAAGCACGCGCTCGACCGCGTCATGGTCTACCCGCAAGGGCGGGTGCTCGGCGGCGGCAGCTCCATCAATGCCCAGGTCTTCACCCGCGGGTGCCCGGAGGATTTCGACCGCTGGGCCAACACGGAAGGCTGTCCCGGCTGGTCCTTCAAGGAGGTGCTGCCCTATTTCGTGAAGAGCGAGGACAACGAGCGCTTCTCCGGGGAGATGCACGGCACCGACGGGCCGCTCGGCGTCAGCGATCTGATCAGCCCGCATCCGCTGACCAAGGTTTTCGTGCGCGCGGCGCAGCAGGCGGGCATTCCCTACAACCCTGATTTCAACGGGCCGAAGCAGGAGGGCTGCGGCACCTATCAGACGACGACCCGCCGCGGACGGCGCTGCAGTGCGGCGGTGGCCTATCTGCGTCCGGCGCTCGGGCGGCGCAACCTCACCGTCAAGACGGGTTGCCTGACGACCCGCATTCTCGTCGAAAACGGCCGCGCCGTTGGCATCGAATATGTCCAGAATGGCCGTCCCGCCACCCTGCGCGCCGACAGGGAAGTGATCGTCGCTGCCGGCGCCATCGGCTCGCCAAAGCTCCTCCTTCTTTCCGGCATCGGTCCAGCAAACCACCTGCGGGAGAACGGGATCGCAATCGTCGAGGACCTGAAGGGCGTGGGGGAGAATCTTCAGGACCACATGGACATCGACATCGTCTATGAGCTCACCGGCCCGCATTCCTACGACAAATACAAGAAGCCGCATTGGAAGCTCGTGGCCGGCATCGAATACAAGCTCTTCAACAAGGGCCCGGTCACCTCGAACATCGCCGAGGGCGGCGCCTTCTGGTGGGCCGACCGCAGCGCCCCGACCCCGGACCTCCAGCTGCACTTCCTGCCGGGGGCCGGCATCGAGGAGGGGATTGGCACCGTGCCGAGCGGCCACGGCTGCACCCTGAATTCCTACCACGTGCGCCCGCGCTCGCGCGGCACGGTGAGACTTGCCAGCGCCGATCCGGGCGTCGCGCCGGTGATCGATCCCAATTCCTTTGCAGAGGGCTACGATCTCGAACGCGCCATCGACGGTGTGAAGGTCAGCCAGGAGATCATGGCGCAGCCGGCGTTCAAGCCCTTCCTGCGCCGCGAGCATATTCCCGGCGATGCGGTGAAGACCACGGCCGACTATGCCCGTTTCGCCCTGCAGGTGGCGCGGTCGGCTTATCATCCGGTCGGCACGTGCAAGATGGGCACGGACGAGCGGGCCGTCGTCGATCCGCAATTGCGCGTGCGCGGCATCGATCGCCTGCGGGTATGCGATTCCTCGGTCATGCCGAGCCTGATCTCGTCCAACACCAATGCCGCTTCGATCATGATCGGCGAACGGGCGGCCGACCTGATCAAAGGCAATCGCCCTTGATCGTCGTGCCAGCCGCGCTGCGGCGCACGACCGGATCGCGGAAGGCCAGGATCTAAAAACCCGCCGCGTGGCCGTCACGCCGGCTGTCGCTTGCCGCAACGTAGCCATGATCCGGGTCATCGCTGAGCCGCCAGATGAACTGGCCGGCGCCGAAGTCCATGTAAGGATCCTCGATCGATTTCAGCTCATGTCCCCGGGCGGCAAGCGCCGCGACCGTGTCCTGCCGCATCGTTGCCTCGACATCGAGCGTGAAGTCCCGGTTGACCTTCCAGCGCGGCGCATCGCAGGCCGCCTGCGGCTGCTGGCGATAGTCGAGCATGCGCACCAGCGTCTGCACATGGCCCTGCGGCTGCATGTCGCCACCCATCACCCCGAAGCTCATCACAGGGGCGCCGTCTTTCATAAGAAACGCCGGAATGATGGTGTGGAACGGCCGCTTGCCGCCGGCAACCACGTTCGGCGAGCGCGGGTCCATCGAGAAGCCGAAGCCCCTGTTCTGCAGGCTGATGCCGGTGCCAGGTACCACCACGCCCGAGCCGAATCCCATGTAGTTCGACTGGATGAACGAAATCATCATGCCGCTTTCGTCGGCGGCGGTGAGGTAGACGGTGCCGCCGCCCTGCGGCAGGCCGCAGCGGAAGTGGGTCGCCCGGCGCATGTCGATCAGCTTGGCGCGGGCAGCGAGATAGTTCTCGTCGAGCATGGCCTGCGGCGTCACGTCCATCGCCAAGGGGTCGGCGACGTAGCGGTAGACGTCGGCAAACGCAAGCTTCATCGCCTCGATCTGCAGGTGCTGGGAATCGACGCCGTCCAATGCATGGGCGCCAAGATCGAAGCGTCGAAGAATCCCGAGCGCGATCAGCGCGGCGATGCCTTGGCCGTTCGGCGGGATCTCATGCAGCTCATAGCCGCGGTAGGAGATGCGGAGCGGCGCGACCCAGTCGACACGATAGTCTTTGAGGTTCCGAAGTGTGAGCACCGCGCCGCATTCAGCCGCGAATTTCACGATCTGCCGTGCCGTCTCGCCCTCGTAGAAGTCGCGCGCGCCGGCCTTGGCAAGGCGGCGCAGTGTCTGTGCGGCCGCCTTGAAGATGAATTTTTCGCCGACCTGCGGCGCACGGCCATGCGGCATGAAGGCTTCTGCATAGCCCGGTTCGCGCTCGAGAATGGGAACGGCGGCCGCCCATTTGAGGGCAACGATCGGGGCAATCGCGTGGCCGCGTTCGGCCACCTCTATTGCCGGTTCAAGGAGGTCGGCAAACGGCAGCCGGCCGAGGCGCTCGTGCAAAGCCGCCCATCCGGCGATGGCGCCCGGAACGGTCACCGAGTCCCAGCCCCGCATGGGCCGTCTGGCGAGGCCGCCGGCCTCCTCGCCATACTTCTTCCCAAAGTAGTCCGTGCTCCATGCGGCCGGCGCGACGCCCGAGGCGTTGAGGCCGAGGAGCTCCTTGCCGTCCCAGACGATGGCGAAGGCATCGCTGCCAAGACCGTTGGAGACGGGCTCGACAATGGTCAGCGTGGCCGCCGCCGCAATGGCCGCATCGACCGCATTGCCGCCCTTGAGCAGCATCCGCACTCCGGCCTGTGCGGCGAGAGGCTGCGACGTCGAAACGATGTTGCGCGCCAGGACGGGCATACGCAGGGTGGGATAGGGATTTTTCCAGTTGAAGGTCATAGGTTCCGTTTCGCTCGCCCACCCCTGGCGGTAGCATAGCTCCGCGCCGGCGTCATGGCCGTCCATGCTGCGCGCAGGGCAGCCTTGACCATATTCGCTCACGCTCCACAATCGTGAAACTCCGCGGCGCGGTTGCCGTATCTCCCTGCGTTCGGTCGCACCCTTCCCTCGCCGAAGCCCACCGCTCGGGCCGGCGACATTGGGTGTGATGCGCGACACAGGTGCCCATCTGGCCAACTCCATAGGGTCGGATAGTTGCCGTGTACTCCCTGCACGGCAAATGAGCGCCGCCCTCGGGCTCCTGCCCGTTCCGGTCACCGGGAGCGCGCCGAGGTCGCGCCTGACACGGTGACACGCATGGGTTTGGCGCTTGGTCCTGAACCCGGCGGATGGTTAGCAAGAAAGGGAAATCGATGGCTCGGGTCTTTCAAAATCTCACTCCCCCGCGGCTTCCAGAAGATTGGGAAAGCTGGCTGATCCTCGCGTACTGGTTCGTGAGCGTGCCAACGCTGATTGCGGGCTTCATCGTCCTGTCCGGTGCGCTGCTGCTGACCCACTAAACTCCCGCCCTCGGGCCTTCCTCGCATGGCGCAGGTGCTCGGCCATCTTCTCGCCGATCATGATCGTCGTCAGGTTGGTGTTGGCCCGGCAGTCGAGCGGCATGACCGAGGCATCGATTACGAACAGCCCTTCGAGGCCCTTCACCCTGCACTGCGGATCAACCACGCTGCGCCCGTCATAGACCCCAGGGGGGCCTATCCGGCAGCTGCCAGCGCCATGCTGCGCGTCGGAACAATCGGTCATCAGCCAGTCGTCGATCGCCGCGTCGTCCCGCCCGGCCATCTCTGCGGCGGAAACTTTGCTGTTGCCGGCCTCGACTGCTCTCGCAATCGACGTCACGGACACCTGCTGCCCAATCGCCAGCAGCCGGCGGGCGCCGTCGCGCATGCGAACAAGGTCGCGCTCGTCCGACAGCATGCGCAGATCGACGCGAGGCTGAATATGCGGGTCGGGCGAGATGAGGCTCACCGCCCCGTGCGAGAAGCATTCGAACAGCGCCACATGAATGCCGGCCTCGCCGAACATGTCCGGATCGAGGTCGCCGAAGCCGCCGTGGTTCATGGCAAAGAAGATCATGTCGTTGAAGCCGCCTCCCGCCAGCTTCGAGGAATATTTCACGCAGCAGTTGGTGTGGCGGGCATCGACGTCGGTCGGCCGATGCTCAGGCTTCAACTTCAGTTCGAGCCGGACGAAGGGATGGTCGAACAGATATTTGCCGACCGGCAGGTCGCAGATGCAATCGATGCCGAGCTCGGCCAGCTCGGCGCGTGGTCCCACCCCTGAGCGCAGGAGGATCGTGGGACTGTGGATGGCACCGGCGCTGAGGACCACATTGCGTGCGCCAAAATCCCGGATCTCGCCATCGATCAGCGCCCGCACGCCGGTGGCTTGGCGGCCATCAAACAGGACGCGGTCGACGAGGGCATCGCCGATGATCGTCAGGTTGGCCCGGCCGCGCGCCGGCTCGAGATAGGCGTTGTTGACCGAGACGCGCTTGCCGCCGCGGATGTTGATGGCATAGGTCGCGACGCCCTCGGCTTCGGGGGCGTTGAGGTCGTCGGTCCAGGGATAGCCGAGCGCGAGGGCCGCATCGCGCAGCGCCTTGTCGACCGGGCCCCAGTCGGCCTGCGGCATGCGGAAGATCGGCGTCGGCCCGCCGCGGCCGTGGTGGGGACGGTCGCCCAACACTTCGTCGTCCTCGAGGCGGCTGAAATAGGGCAGCACGTCGCGCGCCGACCAGCCTTCCGCGCCCACCTCCGCCCAGGCGTCGAAGGCCGCGGCCACGCCGCGGATCGCGATCTGCCCGTTGATCGAGGAGGAGCCTCCGGCGCCGCGTCCGCGCCAGTAGATGCGCGGCTCCTGGCGCTCGGTGCGGCGCGCCTGCAGCGACGGCCACAGATAGATGTCCTGGAAGCGCTTCGGCAGGATCAGGTTGAACGGGTTCTTGCTCGTCATCGCCGCCGGCATGTCGGCTGCGCGATAGTCGCGCCCGGCTTCGAGCAGAAGCACGCGGCAGTCCGGGTCTTCCGTCAGCCGCGAGGCGATGACGCACCCGGCCGAGCCGGCGCCAACGACGATGTAGTCCCAAACCTCCGCCATGGCCGACCGTCTGCTCACGCCGCCAGCGGCCGCGTCGCGGATCGCAACTCGCCAAAACTGTCCCGGATGTGCTCGGCGGCGCGCAGTGCGAGCGCGCAGACCGTCGCCGTCGGATTGACGACGCCGCCGGTCGTGAACACGCTGGCATCGACGATGAACAGGTTCGGCACGTCCCAGCACTGGTGCCATTTGTTGACGACGGACATGTCCGGCGTCTTGCCCATCCGGCAGGTGCCGAGGAGATGCCAGGCAGGAGTGCGGTAGACGCCATTCTCGTCAATATAGTCCTGCAGCCTATATTCGAAGGCTTCCGTCGCCTTGGCGATGTCGACGAGCCGCTCCAGCATGAAGCGCATCATTCGTCGGTCATTATCGCCCGGCTTGTACGACAATTGGGCGACCGGGACGCCATCGTCATCTCTTTCTGTTGCCGAAAGCGTGACGCGATTGTCCGGGCTCGGCAGGTCGTCGCCGATGGCGAACACCCCGAAACCGCGGCCGAAATGGCGCTCGAACCAGCGGTGGTGTCCCTTGCCGAAAGGTGCGCGCGCGTTCGACAGATAACCGTTGGCCTGCTCGCCGGCCCCGCCCGTGGTCACGCAGTTGAAGTTGAAGCCGTTGACGAAGCCGCGGCCTGTATCGGTTTCGGCAAACTCGCGGCTAATCAGCGACGCGACATAGCCGGTATGGGCGGCAAGCGGCTCGTCGACCCACATCTCGCAGGCGACGAGCGTGTGGTGCAGGAGATTGCGGCCGACCTCGCCCGAACTGTTGGCCAGATTGTCGGAGGCAAGCAGCAGGCGGGGCGTGCCGACGCCGTTTGCAGCGACGATCACCACGTCGGCCTTGACCTGGCGCAGCCGGCCGGTGGCGCGATCGACATAGACGGCGCCGGCCGCCCGGCCGTCCCGGCCCTTCTCGATGCGCAGCACGCGCGCGTAGATGCGCAGATCGACGCCTGCAGCAAGCGCCTTCGGCCACACCGACAGCGCAAACTTGCTCATCGAGCCACGGGCGCAGCCACTGCACACGCCGCAACCGTGGCAGGCCTTGCGGCCGTCGTAGTCGGTCGAGATGACACCGGCGGGGACCGGCCACCAATGCCAGCCCAGCCGGTCGAACGCCTTGGCAAGGCGCCGCGAGGGGCCGCCGAGCGGCACCGGTGGGGTGGGGTAGTCGCTGTGCGCCGGCATGGACGGATCGCCGGCAAGCCCGCTCACGCCGACGAGGCGATCGGCCCTGTCGTAGAAAGGCGCGACGTCCTCGTAGGAAATCGGCCAGTCCGGCTGCAGGCCGTGCTCGGTGCCCTTGCGGAAGTCCGACGGGCGATAGCGCGGCCAAAGGCCCCCGTAGACGTTGGTCGAGCCGCCGACGCCGTTCCACATGAGCACTTGCGAGGAATCGCTGCGGACCGGGAAATCGTCCGTGTTGCCTTGGCGGACGTTGACATCGGAGCTCCAGCGCGTCCGGCGCTGCCATTGCCAGTCGGCATGATAGTGGGGGTGATCCTGTGCTTCGACCCATCCGCCCTGTTCCAGGCAGACCACATCAAGGCCGGCCTGCCCCAGCACCATGGCCGCAATCGAGCCGGTGGCGCCCGAGCCGATGATCAGGACGTCGGCCTTGTCCTCACGCGGGGCCATTGGCGCCTCCGGCCTGGGACAGGGCCGAGAGATCGACGCGGCGCACCTCGTCGGTCGCGATATAGTGCCCGCGGTTGTGGCGCGGCCGGTCGCGCTCGAGGTCGAACGGGACGGTTGGATAGCCCTCGATGCCCGGGATCGCCTTATAGGGCTGCCCGAGCGTCTGTATCTGCCGCACCACGGTCGGGCTCTCGTAGTAGCCCAGGCACGCGGCGGTCCGCACCAGCGCAAAGAGCTTCGGGCGGGCATGCTCCAGCCGTTCGAGCACGGCGAGGCGCTCGGCCTCTGCGAGCGGACCGAGCGGGCCGCCGCAGGCGGCAAGTTCGCTTTCAAGGTCGGCGAGGCAATTCTCGCCGAGGCTTTCGAGGAGCCGCATTCCGAGGATGCCCTGAACGCCGACGAGCGAGGCGGCAGGCCAGCCGTCCTCGCCGGGGATCATCGTATCGACGATGTCCCGCAGCATGATGGCGAGACGCTCGGCGTCGCTCGCCGATTGAGCTTCCTGCATCGTTTCCCCGCCTCGTTGGTGATCCAGATCAGAGGCGCCGACCCGTCGCCGGCTCGAAGAGATGGGCGCGTCCGGGCGCGAAACTGAGCGCGATGCGGTCACCCGGCGTCGGCGCGTGGTCGGGCTCGCAGACGCCCTTGACGGCATGGCCGTCGACGTCGACATCGACATAGCAGACGGGCCCGATCGGCTCGACCAGGAAGACCTCGCCGTGCAGCCTCAAGGGCGCCGAGGTTCCGGCGAGAAGATCGGTCGGGCGCACGCCGAGCACGGCACGCCCGTTGTTCAGACCATCGAGCGACGACGCCGCCTCGGCCGGCAGCTCGACGGTCTGGCCGCCGAACGTGCAGGCAACGCGGCCATCCCGGCGCCCAAGTTCGACCTCGAAGAAGTTCATCGCCGGGCTGCCGATGAAGCCCGCAACGAAGAGGTTCGCCGGCCGGCGGTAGACCTCCATAGGGGGACCGACCTGCTGCAGTTCGCCCGTGCGCATCACCGCGACGCGATCGGAAAGGACCATCGCCTCTTCCTGGTCGTGGGTGACGAAGACCGTGGTGGTCCCAAGCTCGCGCTGGAGCCGTTTGATCTCGGTGCGTGTCTTGATGCGCAGACCCGCATCGAGGTTCGACAGCGGCTCGTCCATGAGGAGGACCGCCGGGTTGCGGACAACGGCGCGTCCGACCGCCACGCGCTGGCGTTGGCCGCCCGACAGCTCCGAGGGCCGGCGGTCGAGGAGGGCGCCAAGGTCGAGCATGTCGGCGGCGGCTGCGACCTGCTTGCTGATCACGGCGCCATCAAGCCGCTGCTGGCGCAGGCCGAAACTGATGTTCTCGCGCACGCTCATATGCGGGTAGAGGGCGAAATCCTGGAACACCAGCGCGATGTTGCGCTCGTGCGGGGCAAGCTCGGTGACGTCCTTTTCGCCGAAGACGATCGCCCCGGCGCTTGGCCTTTCGAGCCCTGCGATGCAGGCAAGCGCGGTGCTCTTGCCGCAGCCCGAGGGCCCGAGAAGGGTCAGGAATTCGCCGTCGGCGATGGCGATGTCGAGCGCGTTGACGGCGCGCACCACGCCGAACTGCTTCGACATCTGTTGCAGAGTGACGCTCGCCATTCTGTCCGCTCAGCCCTTGATGGAGCCCGAGAGCATGCCCCGCACGAGATACCCTTGGAAGGCGAGCGCAATCACCACGGGCGGTATCACCGCGAGGACGCTCGCCGCAAACATCGGCCCGTAGTCGTAGAAGCGCAGCTGCGCCAGGAAACCGGAAATGATCACCGGGATCGTCTGCGCCGACGGCGTGCCGGTCAGGATCAGCGCGAAGATGAACTCGTTCCAGCTGACGAGAAAGCAGAAGATGCCGGCGGCGACGAGACCCGGACGGGCAACCGGCAGCACGATCTTGCGGATCGCCTGCAGGCGCGTGCAGCCGTCAACGAGCGCGGCCTTTTCGAGATTGGGCGGCAGCCCGTCGAAATAGCCCTTCATCATCCAGATGGCGAGCGGCAGGATGAGCGAGCAATAGGCGATGACGAGGCCGGTTCGCGTGTCGATCAGGCCGAGCCATTTGAAGACCAGGAAGAACGGCAGGATCAGGGCCAGCGAGGGTGTCATGCGGGTCAGCATCAGCGCCCAAAGCGTGCCGCGCATCAGCCGGCTGCGGGTGGCGCGCGAGTAGGCGTATCCGGCGATCGAGCCGAGGACGAGGTTGATCGCGGTGACGCAGACGGCAACGATGAAGCTGTTCAGGACGCCGAAGGGAACGCGCGTCGCCTCGACGCTTGACTGGCCGCCGGAGACGCCCGGCGGGAACAGCACGAACCGGTAGTTCTCGAAAGTTAGCGGTCCCGGAATGACGGTCGGGGGCGTGCGCACGAGGTCAGCGGACCGTTCGAGGCTCATGAGGACGAGCCAAAGGAACGGCGCGACGGACCACACGAAGATGAAGGCCACGGCGGCGGCAAGGCCGAAGCGGCCGAGAACTCGGCGCATACGCGGCGCCAAGACAGAGCGGCGCGTGAATGGCGGCAGGCTCATGAGGCGCGTGCGCACAGCGCCGATCGGCGACCCGAGCCGCGCCGCAACGCCTGGCCCTACATCGAGTGGATCGGGCGGCGTGAGATCGACCCGCGCCGCGGCCGCCCGCTGGCGCTCGACGGTCGGGAAGAACAGGGTGAGATAGAGCCATGCGAGCAGCAGGCAGAGGACCGTCAGAACGTAGAGGATCGCGGCGCCCTCGGCGAAGCGGAGATAGAGAAAGGCAGTCGAATAGCCCATCCAGGAGAAAACCGTGGTCGCGCTGCCGGGGCCGCCCTTGGTCATCGTCCAGAAGAGGTCGAAGGCCATGATCGAATTGATCGTCGTCAGGATCAGGATCAAGAGCAGCATCGGGCGCAGCCACGGCAGCGTGATGCTGAAGAAGCGACGGATCGCGCCCGCCCCGTCGATGCGGCCGGCCTTGTGGAGGTTTTCCGGCAGGGATTGCAGGCCTGCGAGGATGAGCAGCGCCGTCAGCGGCGCCTGGTTCCATACGTAGACGAGCGCCACAAGGTAGAATGCGGTCGTGCCGTCGGCGAGCCAATGGATGGGCTTGCCGATCATGCCGGTATCCAGCAACAGCCCGTTCATGGCGCCGTAGGTGCCATCGAAAATCCAGCCCCAGAGGACGCCGACGGTGACCGGCGCCATGGCCCAGGGGATCAGCACGACGCTGCGCAGGATGCCGCGGCCCGGAAAGCTCATGTTGAGGACGAGTGCCATCGCCATGCCCAGGACGAGGCCGGCAACGACGGTCACGACCGCAAACGTCGCGGTGCGTCCGAGTGCCCACAGGAAATCGGCCTGCGGCAGGATCTGCAGGTAGTTCTGCAGTCCGACATAAATCCACCGCTGCGTCAGGACGTTGATGCGGTGAAGGCTCAGCACCAGCGAATAGACGAGCGGCAGGCCGATGACGAGGAAGACGATCAGCAGCGCCGGCAGGCTGAGGAAGAAGGGGAACCAGTCGCGCCGCTCACGCCGCGCGGGCACCGCCGCCTCAGCGGTGCCAGAGCCGAACTTGCCGAGTGCGGTATCGGCCACGCCGACTTACTCGGGATAGAGCTGCTTCACCTCGGCGGCCTTCTTTTGCAGCTTGTCGACGAGTTCGTCAGTCGAGCCCTGGCCGCGGATATAGTCTTGTGCCTCGCCCATCATGTACCAGTCCCACTCCGGGAACCACATGGTCTTGGCGACGTCGCGGGTGGTGGCGGTCTCGAGCTGCTGGGTGGCGATCTTCATGTCCTTCCAGGCGCCAAAGGATTTTTGCACCTCGGGGCTCTCGATGACCTCCTTGTAGGGGGTACCGAGCCCGAACTCGAGCGCCCAGCGCTTGGCGACGTGGTATTGACCGTCCTTCGCCTTGCCGCCGAAGAACTGCATCAGGTTCCACACGCGCGCCTCATCGACCGGCTTGGCGCCCATCTGATAGACGGCGGTCCACACGAATGTCGAGCGCGTCTTGCCGGGCATGATGAAGTTCTTCGCCGCGCCCGCGATCTGCGAGGTGGCGGGCGTGTTGAACACCTTCTGATCGTATTCGTGCACGATCATGTAGGTGTGCTGGCCGGTGGCAAAATTCGGGACCGATTCGCCTAGCTGCGTAAACACGTCCGGCGGGATCAGGCCGTCCTTGTAGATCGTCCGGTGCATTTCAAGGACCTTCTTGAAGGCATCGTCGAACACCGGATCGAACTTCTCGTCGAACACCTTGGCGCCTTCGGAATA
>JAFAME010000128.1 GCA_019233695.1 Methylobacteriaceae bacterium | reverse complement strand
TGCGGACACGGTCGGCGATCACCGCCATCGCCGCGGTGGTCTCGGGACCGATGTCGTCGGGTCGCAGGAACGGAATGTCGCCGTGGTCTTCAACGATGAGGCCATCCATGCCGCCCTTCACGTAGGCTTCCGCATCGCGCAATGCGCGATCGCAGATTGTCAGTATCGGCGTGCCGTCGTATCGCGGCGCGCCGGGAAGCGGCGGGCAATGCACCATGCCGATGGCGACCTTCCATGTCTGGAAGACGTCTACGATCGCATTTCCGCGGCCGCGAGCGACGGCAGGAGTCATGACTGCCTTCCACCATGTCCATGCTTGGTTCGAGACGATTCATCGAAGCAATGGGATTGCTAATCATCCGCACGGGCGAATTCAGTCAATGATGGGTTGGAAGTGGATGAGGAATGAAGGTCATCGTCATCGGCAATTGCTCCATCGATCTGTCTTTTTCGGTGCCCCGCCTGCCAAGGCCTGGCGAGACGCTGCTCGCGCGGCAAAGGTCCCTTGATCTTGGCGGCAAGGGAGCCAATCAAGCTGTCGTCGCTGCGCGGTTCGGTGCCGAAACCATTCTGGCCGCCCCGATCGGCCGCGACGCGGATGGCGACAAGGCTTGCGCACGCCTCGCCGCTGAAGGTCTTTGCCTTGCCGTCAAGCGGACCGATACGCCGACCGACCAGTCGATCATCCTTGTCGCGCCCGATGGACAGAACTGCATCGTCAGCAGCCAGGAGGCAGCCTGCCGCGCCGATCCCGAATGGGCTGAAGGCGTGCTGCGTGAGGCGGCGCGGCGCGGGGACCTTCTGCTCATGCAGGGCAATCTTCCGCTCAGGACCACCCTGGTTGCCCTCCGCCTCGCTCGGCGCCTTGGCATGCTCACGCTCCTCAATCCGGCACCGATCCAATGCGAATACGATCAGCTCCTGCCGCTCGCCGACATCGTCATTGTCAATGAGATCGAAGCGCGGGAACTTGGCGGTCATGCCGATCCGTTCGATGCCGGGCGCGCCATCCACGAGAGGGCGGCGTCGCGGGTGATCGTGACGCTCGGCGCCCGGGGGGCCGCACTCATCGAGGATGAGTTGATGCGTGCGCCGGCACCCGTCGTCGACGCCATCGACACGGTCGGCGCCGGCGATACGCTCGTCGGGGCGTTCGCCGCGGCTCTGGCGGGCGGTCGCGACAGCTCCGCCTCGCTTCGCATCGCCGTTGATGCTGCCTCGCTTGCCGTGACGCGAAGGGGCACCCAATCGTCCTTTCCAACCGCCTCCGAGGCCGCAAACATCCTGGCGAGACATTCGGCCGATCGGCGCAAAGGCTGAAGGTCGGCAAACAGGCGGCGCAATCCCGGTCCGTGGATCATCGGTCGCAGCTCGCGTGCAAAGCCAGTATGCGTCGGGCAAAGGCAAGCCTCGCCTCCCTCGCTCAGGAAAGCTCGCTCGAAATTCGGGGAGTCTGTTGGCATGAACACCGACACCAAGCCGCTGCGTCCGCGCATCGTTTTTCTCGATCGCGAAACGCTTCCCGCGCAAACGCGGCTGCGAGCGCCGTCCTTCGAGCATGAATGGATCACCTTCGAGCGGACGGCGCCGCGGGAGGTCGCCGAGCGAATCGCTGCGGCCGACATCGTCATCACCAACAAGGTTCCCGTTCGGCAGGCCGCCATCGGCGGGGCGAGCGGCCTGCGCCTCATCGCGGTTGCCGCCACCGGCACCGACATCGTCGATATCGCAGCCTGCACGCAACGTGGCATCGTCGTGTCGAATATCCGCAACTATGCCATCAACACTGTTCCCGAGCACACGTTCGGGCTCATGCTGGCGCTGCGGCGAAGCATTCTCGCCTATCACGAATCGGTGCGCCGCGGCCGCTGGGGCGAGGCGAGCCAGTTCTGTTATTTCGACTATCCGATCCGCGATCTTGCCGGCGCGACCCTCGGCATCATTGGCGACGGGGTACTCGGCCGTGCGGTCGGCGACATTGGCCGTGCCTTCGGCATGAAAATCTTGTTTTCGACCTATAAGGGAACGACCGGCATGGGGCCACTCTATACCCCCTTCGAGGAAGTGCTCGAAGTCAGCGACGTTATCACGCTTCATGCGCCGCTGATGCCGTCGACGCGCAACCTGATCGCCCGTCCGGAATTTTCCATGATGCGGCGGCAGCCTCTCCTGATCAACACGGCGCGTGGTGGTCTTGTCGACGAGGAGGCGCTTTGCGAGGCGCTCGACAAGGGACAGATTGCCGGTGCTGCCTTCGACGTCCTAACGCGGGAACCGCCGGCGCCCGACCACCCGTTCATGCGCCTTCTCGACCGCCCGAATTTCATCCTGACCCCGCATGTCGCATGGGCGAGCGAGGAAGCGATCCAAGGGCTCGCCGATCAGCTGATCGACAACATCGAGGCGTTCTGGGCCGGAAAGCCGAGCAACGTCGTGCAATAGCGCGCGCGGTCGAGGGGTTGACTTGCCCGATGTGATGCCATATTTACTGGGCATCGGAGATGGCATATGAGCAAGATCAAAAATGCTTCGGCATCGGTGCGATATCGGCACCCTTCCGAGTCGGCTGCGCCTGCCTATCCGGGGTTCGCCGAGGCCGGAACCCCGTGGCAGGCTGAGGGCCCGCTCGTGCACACCCTCATGGAGGAGAACGGGATGGTCATCGTCGGCAATGTGGCGCAGGCCTTCGGGCTGTCGTCCGCGCAGATAGCGTCCTCGTTGGGCCTGCCGGCCGAGTCGGTTCACAAGCGTGCGCGGATGCTGGCGCCGAAGACGCAGCGCCGGATCAGGGAGATGCTCGAAATCCTCGGCCGGATCGCCGGGTGGGCCGGCGGTCCGGATCAGGCGATGGCGTGGTATCGGAGCCAGCCGATCGCCGCGTTCGGCGATCAGACGGCCGAGGCGCTTGTCAGGGCCGGGAAGGCCGATGCCGTGCGCGAATATCTCGACGGCATCGCGCTCGGCGGCTTTGCTTGAGATTTCAAGGCACCGTCTATCGGGCGCATCATCCAAAATGGGCCTTCTCGCCGCTCTCGGGCGAGGGCGCGAAACTGACGGGCGGGCGCTTCAATCCGAAAGGTCTGCCCGCCCTCTACACGTCGCTCACGCTGCAGACGCTTTTCAAGGAAGTGACCCAGGGGCTCGCGCGCAAGCTCGATCCGCTGACCTTGTGCTCCTACGACGTCGACTGCGAGGACATCGTCGACCTGACGTCAGAAAGCGAGCGAGCCCGCCTCGCCATTGCGCTTGCTGATCTCGGCTGTGCCTGGAAGCTTCTGGCCGCCGACGGCAAGCCGGTGCCGTCCTGGATGATCGCGCAGCGGCTGATCGCGGCCGACAGCGCAGGCATCCTGGTCGGAAGCTTCGCCCCCGGCGCGACCAAGGACGACATCAACCTCGTCCTGTGGTCGTGGGGCGATGCCTTGCCCCATAGGGTGTCGGTCAGCGACCCGGATCGTCGCCTGCCGAAGAACCAGACTTCTTGGGCCGACCGGGCCGGGGAGGCTCATGCCTCCCGTACGCCGCCCGCCGTGATGCGGGCGAGAATGAGCGAGACGAGAATGATGGCGCCGTAGGCGGCATCGATCCAGAAGGCGGGCACCTGCGCGAGCGTCAGGATGTTCTGCAGGAAGCCGAGCAGCAGCACGCCGGTCAGCGCTCCTAGGAGCCGACCGCGTCCGCCGTTCAGGCTGATGCCGCCGATCACCGCCGCCGCGAACACGTAAAAAATCATGTTCTGGCCCTGGCTCGACACCACCGAGGCAATGCGCCCGGTCAGCATCAGGCCGGCGAGCGCTGCCAGAAGGCCGCCAACGACATAGACGCCCCAGGTGATGCGCTCGACCCTGATGCCGGCAACGCGCGCCGCCTCGGCATTGCCGCCGATGGCATAGAGTGCCCGGCCGGTGCGATGGTAGCGCAGAAAAAGGCCGAAGATCAGATAGAGGACGGCCGCAACCCAGATCGAGATCGGTGCGCCAAGCCATTTGGCGGTGCCGAGATAGAGGAACTCCGGCGGCAGGTCGAAGAGCGTCTTGCCGTTGGTGACGCCGAGCGTCACGCCGCGCAGCAGGATCAGCATCGCAAGCGTCACGATGAAGGCGTTGAGCCTGAGCCGCACGACCAGAAACCCGTTGACGAAGCCGACGACCGCGCCGATGGCAAACAGGATCAGGATGGCGGGGTAGACATTGAGGCCGAAGCCGGAACCGCCGAAGGTCGTGTCCGTCGCCATCAGCCAGGCGGCGGTCATCGGCGCAAGCCCGACGGTCGATTCGAGCGACAGGTCGAATTTGCCGGCGATCAGGATCAGCGATTGCGCGATCACCAGGACCGACAGCTCCGAGGACTGCTGCAGGACGTTGAGGAAATTATCGGTCGTCAGGAAGGCGGGGCTGATGAACGCGCCGGCAATGATCGCAAGCACGATCGCCGGCACGAGGGTGAGCTCGCGGAAGCGGAAAGCCGCGGCGCGCCGCCGCATCTCGGCGCCAAGCTCCGGCGGAGGCGCCTTGCTGACGGTCTCGGTCACTGGGCACCCACTCCTTCGATGGCGGCGACCAAGTCCTCATCGCGCCAGCCGGCGGGGAACTCCGCGGTGAGCCGCCCCTTGAAAATGACAAGCACCCGGTCGCAGACGACGAGCTCGTCAAGGTCGTCGGAGACGACCAGCACCGCCGCGCCGCCGGCGCGCGCCTTCTCGACGATGGCAAAAAGCGCCGCCTTCGAGGCGATATCGACCCCCTGCGTCGGCGAAACCAGCACCAGCACCTTCGGCTGCGAGGCGAGCGCGCGTGCCATCACCGCCTTCTGCTGATTGCCGCCGCTCAGTTCCGCGATCGGCTGCTCGGTGGAGGCGGCCACGATCTCGAGCTTGTCGATCAGCTGAAGGGCCTGCCGGTCGCGCTCGGCGGGCACGATGATCCCCGCCGGCCCGAGCCGCTCGACGATGGTAAGGGTGAGGTTCTCGGCAACTGCGAGCTGCGGCAAGATCCCGCGCGCGTGGCGGTCGCGCGGCACGTATCCCACGCCCTTCCGGCGCGCCTCGGCCACCTGTCCGGGCCGAAGCCTCGTGCCGGCGATCTCGATCGTACCTGAGTCGGCGGTGAGGATGCCCGCCACGGCGTCGGCCAGGTGCTCCTTGCCGGAGCCCGCAAGCCCGGCAAGGCCGACACACTCGCCCGGTGCGATATCGAAATCGGCGCTGTCCACCGAGCGGTCGATGCGCAGCCCCCGCACCGAAAGGGCAGGAATTGCGCCCGCAGTGCGTTTTGCTCCGCCGCTGCGGACGCTCACCTGGCGAGCAACCTCGCCGACCATCGCGGCGACCACGGCCTCCTTCGGCATGTCGGCCAGCGGCGCGTTGGCAACGACCTTGCCGTCGCGCAGCACCGTTACGCTGCGGCACACCTCGTAAATCTCTTCGAGGTGATGGGAAATGTAGAGAAAGGTGACCCCGTTCGCTTGCAGCCGCCGGATGCGGTCGAAAAGGCGAACGACCTCGCGGCCTTCGAGCTGCGCCGTCGGCTCATCGAGGATGATGAACCGTGTGCCTTGCCGCAGCGCCCGCGCGATCTCGACGATCTGGCGCTGCTCGACTGTAAGGTCGGCCGCGTCGCGATCGACATCGATGTCGAGCCCCCAGTCGGCGAGCACGCGCTCAGCTTGTCGCCGCAGGCCTGCCCAGCTGATGATCGTTCCGCCAATCGTCGGATGGTCGTTCAGGAACAGGTTCTCGGCGACCGTCAGCGTGCGGATCACGCTTGATCGCTGGTAGACGCAGGCAACGCGCGTGCGCCATCGGCCAGGCTCCGACATCGGGGGCGCCGGCTCGCCGGCAAGCTGCACCTCGCCCGCATCCGGCGCGAGAATGCCGGTGAGAACGCCGACGAGCGTTGATTTGCCGGCGCCATTCCTGCCGACGAGCGCCCGGGAGTCGCCGGCCGGTATGGCAATCGATACATCGTTCAGGGCCTGGCTCGCCCCGAACCGTTTGGAGACGCCGCGCGTCGCTGCGACAAGCGCGGTGCTGTCGCGGGCCCTGTCACCGGCGACCGCGTTGGCCGGCGTCACGGTCGTGCGGGCGCGGCCGGCGGGCTACTTCTTCACCTGATTGCCCCACAGGCCCGGATCGCTCGCCTGTTCCTTGGTGACGACGGGCGCCGGCAAGAGGTCCATCGGATTGCCCTTGTAGTCCACGATGGTGCTGTCGTGGTCGGTCGGACCCGGCTTGAAGGTCTTGCCGGCGACCGCCGCCTGCAAATATTCAAGGCCGTATTTCACGTAGAGGTTCAGCGGCTGCGAGACCGCGGCATCGAGCATGCCCTCGCGGATTTTTTCAAGCGCGAAGGGCGTGGCGTCGATCGAGATCAGGAAGATGTGGCCGGTTTCGCCGACCGCCTTCAGCTTGCCGGCGCTCTTGAGCACGTTGAGCACGCCCGCGAGCATGACTGAATCGCTTTGCATGTAGATCCCGGCAAGATCGGGCGTCGAGGTCACCACGGTCTGGGCGACGGCAGTCGCCTTGTCGGTCTTCCAGTAGGTCGGCTGCTCGATCACCTTGATGTCGGGGTAGTTCTTCTTCATGCAGTCATCGAAACCGGTGGTGCGGTCGCGACCGTTGGTGGTGGCCTGATCGCCCATCATCGACAACACTGTACCCTTGCCGCCGACGGCCTTGGCGAGCCATTTGCAGGCGTCCTCGCCCATGCGCAGGTTGTTGGCGCGTACGATCATCGCCGTCTTGCCGCCGGCCGGTCCGATGTCGATCGACACAACCGGCACGTTCTTGCTGGCGGCGAAATTCAAGGCCGGCACGATGGCATCGCTGTCGGTCGGGACGAGGATGATGCCCTGCACCCCTTGCGCGATCAGGTTGTGGATGTCGGTGATCTGCTTGCCGGGATCTCCGTTGGCGTTGGCGACGGGAAGCGTCTTCAGGCCCGCCGCCTTGGCGCCCTGCATGCTGAGATCGACCTGGATCGCCTGGAAGGGATCGGTGAGAAAGCCGACCGAATAGCCCATCGTGAAGCTGTCGGCCCGCGCGCCCGCGCCGAACGCAATGCCGACAAGAAGCGCGCCCGCCGCCGCAGCATATGCGAGCCGCCCGAAGACATGTTCGGTCATCAACTCCTCCCTGACCTGGTTTCTGCGCCCGGCACGATGAGAGAAGTCCAATCGATTGTCAAAGGAACGGCCGGCGCCTCGGCGCGCCTCACGGGATGATGCGTTCCGCCCTCAGCCGGTCGAAGAGCGCGGTGAAGGACGAGGCCGTGCGCTGGTAGGCGGAAAACCCCAATTCGCGGCTGCGGCTCATGTCGGCCATCACTTCCTGCGTGCGGCCGAGGTCGGCATCGACGTGCCACCAGGGCGCGATGCGTTCGAGCGCATAGGGCTTCAGGTTGCGGCGCGCCACGATGCGGTTCCAGTCCGTACCGGCATCGGCGAGCATCGCTGCAAGCGGGCTCGCCGTGCCCGGATAGGGCGCCGGCGCGAGGCCAAAACAGCCGGCAATGTGGCCCCACATCTTCTTCCAGCGGAAGACGTCGCCGTTGACGACGTTGAAGGCCGTGTCGGCGGCGGCCAGCGTCGTTGCCGACCAGGCGAGGTGGCGGGCAAGGAGGCGCGCGTCGGTCATGTCGACGAGGCCGGCATATTGCTGCGGCGAGCCGGGAAAGCGGAAGGGCAAGCCGGTCTCCCTGCACAGGCTCGCATAGACGGCGAGCGAGGTGCCGAGGTTCATGGCATTGCCCGGCGCATAACCGATGATCGTGTGCGGACGCGCCACCGACCAAGTAAAGCCGCGCTTTGCCGCGGCAGCAAACAGGATGTCCTCCTGTGTGTAATAGAAATTGTCCCCCGGCACGCGCGGCAGATCCTCGGTGAAGGGCGTGTCGAGCTCCTGCCTGGCGTAGTTCTCGAACGATCCGAGGTAGTGCTTGAGGCCGGTGACGAGCGCGACATGCCTGAGGCCCCCGCCCGCGGCGATTGCCTCCACGGCATTGGCGATCATGGCGCCGTTGACGCGGCAGTTCTCTCTCTCGGTCGGTTGGCGGCTCCAGGTGGCGAAGAAGGCATGCGTTGCGGGGATGCCGGCGAGCGCGGCCTTGGTTGCCGCAGCATCGGTCAGGTCGCAGCCGACGTGTTCGACCTTGCCGAGGTCTTCCGGCCGGCCCCGCGCCACGCCAGCCGCCCTCCGCAAGCAGGTGGTCGGCCACCGCCCGCCCGACGATGCCGCTGACGCCGAAGATCACCGCTGTTCTGTCGGGCATCCTTCAATCTCCGTGGGTTCCTCACCCGCGCAGCGGGGGAGGGGACCGTGCAAAGCACGGTGGAGGGGGCACGGCCAAGGGCGAACACGTGACCAGGACATGGCCCCCTCAGTCGGCTTCGCCGACAGCTCCCCCGCACGCGGGGAGCATCCCGGACGGCTTACGCCGCGAGCTTGGCGGCCGCGTGCCGCGCCAGGGCCGGCATCACCTCCCCGGCGAGGAGCTGCATCGAGCGCTGCCACAGCGCCTTGTCGTCCCACTCGTGGAACGCCATCAACAGGCCGCCGAACGGGCCGACTTCGTCGACGAGCGCCACGAGGCGCTCCGTCACGCGCCTGGCGGTGCCGACGATCGCCATCGCCGCCATGCCGTCCTCGAGCGTCACAGCCTCAGGCGCAAGGTCGGGCGCCGTCTTGAAGATCTGCAGGTTCTTGCTGCGCTGGAACTGTACGAAGAGGTAGTTGTAGTAGTCGCGAATCGTGTTGCCGGGCGTAGCGAGGTAGTCGGCCGCCTGCTGCTCGCTGTCGGTGATGAGGATCGAGCGGGCGACACGCCATTTCGATCGGTCGGGACGCCGTCCTGCCTGCTCGGCGCCCGCGGCATAGCCTTCCCAGTGCGTGCGCAGCACCCAGGTCGCATTGAAGTTTGCCGAGATGAGGCCCCAGCCGCGCGTCCCGGCGAGCCGCGCCATGCCGGAATTCGGGTTCATCGCCGAGGTGTAGACGGGCGGGTAGGGCGTCTGGAACGGTTTTGGCATCGGCCCGATGCCGAGGTCGGCCTGAAAACTGTCGTGGATGCGCACATTCCAGAATTTGCCGGCAAGCTCATAGGGCGGGTCGCTCGCCCAGATCTTGTGGATCATGTCGACGCATTCGATCATCATCTCGCCGCGCGGCTTGTCGGTGGTGCCGTAAAGCTCGAAATCGGACGGCAGGCCGCCCGGCCCTACCCCCATCAGGAAGCGGCCGTTCGACATGTGGTCGAAAAGGGCGACGTCGGCTGCGACCTTCGGCGGGAAGTGCTGCGGCAGGTTGAGGACTCCCGTGCCGAATACGAGGTGCCTGGTCTGCGGGATCAGGGCCGACATGAACTGCAGCGCGTCCGAGATGGGCTCGACCTTGGCGGCGGTGTGCTCGCCGAGCCAGTATTCGGCAAAGCCGAGCCGGTCACAGAGGAGCGCTGCCTCCATGTCCTGATCGTACATTTCCTTGTAGCCGAGCTTCATCGTATGCAGCGGCATCGTGAACATACCAAGCTTCACTGGCCTTCCTCCCTGCCTTGCGGGCGCGCTTGGGCGCGTTCCCGGCAAATCCCGCCAAAGCCTAGACCATCGATTGGATGAAACCAATCGTCGGCGTGATCCTCACCCGCGTGAGCGCGGGGAGGGGGCGGCGAGCCCAGCGGATCCTCGCGGACTGCGTCAAGAAATCCGCGGGAGAACGGTGTCTCCTTGATTCGGGCATTGTCCTTTGCCAAGCGACCTAAGAAAGCAATGGTCCCGAAAGGCCGGGGGTCGGCAGCCGTCCCTTTTCGGCACTAGGTGGGCAAGCGCTAGTAAAGGACTCGCGACGGCTTTCGCGAGGACATCGCAGGACCGCGGGCGGGAAGTCGTTGCAGAGTGGCTGGACGATGGGCACGCGGTCGTAGTCAGAAGCGTGGCTTGACATCCCTTGGCGTCCGTCCACCTAGCTCGCTGTCGGGCCGGCGCGACACATTCATCGGCACAAGGGGAGCGGAATGACGCGCATCGTCGTGACGGGCGGCAGCGGCAAGGTCGGGCGGGCCTGCGTGGCCGATCTTGCGGACCACGGCCATGAGGTCGTCAATCTCGACGCGGTCCCGCCGCGGCAGGCGGCGGGCTCTTTCACGCAGATCGATCTCACCGATTTCGGCGAGGTGATGGAAGGCCTGTCGCAGATCGACGGACGCTATCGCGGCGTCGATGCGCTCGTGCATCTTGCGGCGGTCCCCGCGCCGGGCCTGCGCGCCAACTCCGTCACCTTCAAGAACAACACGGCGGCAAGCTACAATGTCTTCGAGGCGGCGCGGCGCCTCGGCATCAAGAACATCGTCTTTGCCTCGAGCGAAACCGTGCTCGGCCTTCCCTTCGATGTGCCGCCGCCCTATGCGCCGGTTGATGAGGACTATCCGCCGCGGCCGGAGACCGCCTATTCGCTGACCAAGGTGCTCGATGAGGAAATGGCGCGCCAATTCTGCCGCCGCGACTCCGAGCTGAAGATGATCGGCCTGCGCTTTTCCAACGTTATGGAGCCGCACGACTATGCCCGCTTCCCCGCCTTCGACGCCGACCCGCATCATCGCAAGTGGAATTTATGGGGCTACATCGATGCGCGCGATGCCGCCCAGGCCATCCGAAGGTCGCTGGAGTCTTCGCTGAAAGGCGCACATGTCTTCATCATCGCCAATGCCGACACGGTGATGAGCCGATCGAGCACCGAACTGATGGCCGAGATCTATCCGGGCGTGCCGATCCGCAAGGAGCTAGGCCGCAACGAGACGCTGCTCTCGATCGACAAGGCGAGGCGCGTGCTGGGCTACGAGCCGCGGTGGAGCTGGCGGAAGGAAGTCGGCAAGTAATTCGGATGCAGGCTCTCACGTCCGGCCCGACGCCTTCAGGCGTGCGCCTTTTTCGCGCTCGATGGCTTCGGCGATCAGGCGGTGCGCCTCGTCCGCGTCGCGCCAGCCGACGACCTTGACCCACTTGCCCGGCTCGAGGTCCTTGTAGTGCTCGAAGAAATGCTCGATCTGCTTCAGTGTGATGTCCGGCAGGTCCGTGTAATTGCCGACCTTGTCGTAGCGGCGAGTGAGCTTCGACGAGGGAACCGCGACGACCTTTTCATCGCCGCCCGCCTCGTCTTCCATCAGCAGCACGCCGACGACGCGACAGCTCATGACTGCGCCCGGCGCGATCGCGCGCGTGTTGGCGATGATCACGTCGCACGGATCGCCGTCGCCCGACAGGGTGTGGGGGATGAAGCCGTAGTTTCCGGGATAGCGCATCGCGGTATAGAGGAAACGATCGACGACGAGCGCGCCGGAGGCCTTGTCGAGCTCGTATTTGATCGGCTCGCCGCCGATCGGCACTTCGATGACGACGTTGACCTCGCGTGGCGGATCGCGGCCGATCGCAACAGCATTGATGTCCATGGGTCAGGGCGCCCCGAAATCGAGCCGGCGCGGGTGTCGCGCGCGACGCAAATGCAGCGCTCGATCGGAAATCAGCCGAAGCCGAACGCCACGCGCCCGCGAACCTCGTCGCCGAAACGCTCCTGCGCCCGGCGCACGACCTTGCCGCCGAGGTGCTGATAGAAGCCGAGCGCCCGCTCGTTGTCGGCCAAGGCCCAAACGAGCGTCGAGGCGTAGCCGTGATCGGCAAGGTCCTTGCGGGCCGATTCGAACAGGCGCTTGCCGAATCCGAGACCCTGGAACTCGGGCGCCAGATAGAGCTCGAAGATCTCGCCCCGGTAGGGCAGGGCAGGCACGCGGTTGCGTCCGTAGCTGGCGTAGCCACAGATCGATTCGTCGAAGTCGAGCACCGCCAGCCGCGACCCATGCGTGATGGCCGAATGCCACCATTTCGGCCCGCGCCGGGCGACCATCCGCTCCAGTTCGCGTCCCGGAATGATGCCGCGATAGGCATCGCGCCAAGCCGCGTCATGCACGTTCGCGATCGCCGCGGCATCGCCGGGTCTGGCAGGGCGGATCGTGATGAGGGTCTCGACCATGCAGCGATGTTAGGACTGCTTGGCGCGCTCCCGCAAGGCCTTGACAAAGACAAACTGGGCGCTGCAGCACAGCCGCAACGGCCACCCGCGCTCAGCCCGGCGCGACACGGTCGAGGTGCGTTTCGCGATGAAATCGTTCCGCCTTTTTGCCGTCCCAAAAAGGGCCGGGAACAGCCGGCCTGATTCGTCTGTCGCTGCCCCGTTGCTCGTTCATTTGGAATGATCAAAGGTCGGCGCGCATGGCGGCACGACTCCTCCAGGATCCGTGCGTCGCGACGCCTCGATCGAAACCGTGATTCGCTGCTGCACCGGTCGTTGATCGGATCCGGAAAGGACGGGAAGCTGAGGTGAATGACAGCCAGGGAATGGCCGCTCGGCGGGTGTCCGGTGCAGACACCGTCGGCGCGGCAAAACGCCGCGCATCCCCTTCGCGCAGGACGAGCAAATCGGTCGCCGCGCCCGCCACGGACAACGCGCCGGCGCGCCAGCCTCTGCGCCCGCTTGCACGCGCCGATTTTCCTGTCGATACGGCCGCATTCGCCCGCTATCTTCTGGGAAAACTCGTCGTCCGGGAATTCGCGGCGGATTGTGCAATCGGCCGCATCGTCGAGACCGAGGCCTATCTGGTCGGAGATCCGGCCGGTCATGCGTTTCGCGGCCTGACCCCGCGCAATCGATCGCTCTTTCTGGAGCCGGGCCACGCCTACGTGTATCTCGCCTACGGCACGTCATGGATGCTGAACGTGTCGAGCGGGCCGGCAGGCGTCGGCGCCGGCGTGCTCGTTCGCGCCCTCGAACCCCTGGAAGGCATCCCCCTGATGCAGGCGGCGCGGGGCACAATGAACAACCGCGATCTCGCCCGCGGTCCGGGGCGGCTCGCGGGCGCACTGCGCATCGGCCCCGAACTCGACGGCATCGATCTTTGCGTGCCTGGCCCGCTCTGGCTCGCCGAGGATGGCACGCCCCCCAACGAGATCGGCGCGAGCACACGTATCGGCCTCACGCGAGCCGCCGATCGCGTCCTTCGCTTCTACCAGCGCGGCTCGCCCTATGTCAGCGGCCCAAAGCGCCTGAATCTTTGAGGCGCGCGGGCGAGGCCGCTCGCTATCGCCATCTCCCCGCAGTGACTCGATCGCTGCGGAATTTGGCGGCTGCATGTCCGTTCGGCACTCTGCCCGGGCGGCGAGGACCATGTTGACCGGCGGTTGCCGGCTTCTGGTGCACACCATGGCCGGTCCGATTGCTGCCCTTGCCATGCGGGCCGTGCGCGAGCCGACCGCGGCCGGAACCATCATTCTGCTGCATGCGCTGGCCATGCGGCCCGGCCACCTGCGCGGAGGCCATCGGCGCGGCAGCGCCGTCGGCGCCGAGCGGGTTGTCCCGCATGGGCACGCGCTGGCGAATCAGCCGCTCGATGTCGCGCAAATAGTCGCGCTCCTCGCGATCGCACAGCGAGATGGCGATGCCGTGCGCCCCGGCGCGGGCGGTCCGGCCGATGCGATGCACGTAGGATTCCGGCATGTTGGGCAGGTCGAAATTGATGACATGCGTGATGCCGTCGACATCGATGCCGCGCGCGGCAATATCGGTTGCCACGAGCAGCCGCGACCGGCCCGAACGAAACGCCGCAAGGGCGCGCTCGCGCTGGCCCTGCGATTTGTTGCCGTGGATGGCCTCGGCAAGGATGCCAGCCTTGTCGAGGTTGTTGACCACACGGTCGGCCCCGTGCTTGGTGCGGGTGAACACCAGCGCCCGCGCAATCGCAGCGTCTTGCAGGAGGTTTTGAAGCACGGCCTGCTTGCTACGCCCCTCGCAAAATATGACCTGCTGGGCGATGCGATCGACGGTGGACGCGGCCGGCGTGACCGCGACTTCGACCGGCCGGGTCAGAAGGCGGGCGGCGAGATCGGCGATCTCCTTTGGCATTGTGGCCGAGAAGAACAGGCTTTGGCGTTCTCGCGGGAGCAGCGCCACGATCCGGCGGATGTCGTGGATGAAGCCCATGTCGAGCATGCGGTCGGCTTCGTCGAGCACCAGCACTTCGAGGCTGGCGAGCGTCAGCGCGCGCTGATTGATGAGATCGAGGAGCCGGCCGGGCGTCGCGACGACGACGTCGGGTCCGCCCGCGCAGGCGCGCACCTGCTTGCCGATCGGCACGCCGCCGAAGACGACGGTCGAGGTGATCCGCAGGAATCGCCCATAGGTGCGAAAGCTCGCCTCGATCTGGCTTGCGAGCTCGCGCGTCGGCGAGAGGATCAGGACGCGGCAGTTGCGCGGTTGCGGTCGCCTCGGATCCTTGGCCAGATGCTGGAGGATCGGCAATGCAAAGGCGGCGGTCTTGCCGGTCCCCGTCTGGGCGACGCCGAGGATGTCGCGTCCGGCGAGGAGGTGGGGAATAGCCTTGGCTTGGATGGGGGTCGGCGTCTCATAGCCCTCGGCGGCGAGCGCCTTCAGGATGGGCGCAATGAGGCCGAGGTCGGAAAAATTCGACAACTTGGATGCTTTCACGTGGACAGAATCGCTGCGTCGGCCGCCACCGGCGCTCATGACCGGTCCGCGGTCGCAAGCATTCGATGGGGACGGATCGTGCGTGATGCGATCGTCTGAGGGGTGTCGGATTTGAGGCAGGATGGAACCGCAGAAGGTTCCGTTCACGCAGCCCGAAGAGCCGCTGGCCGACGCTGTGTGCCTCTCATATGCGGGCGATCGAGCGGACTGTCAATGGATTTTGTTGCAGTGCAGTAGGACCATGGCGCATGGTGACATTGTTGCAAGCACCCTCGGCGTGCCTCAGCGCTGTTTTGCGAACAGTTCGCCGTCCTTGGCTGTCGCCCGCTGGAGCGCCGGCCGGTCTTCGAGCCTTTTTGCATAAGCCGCGAACTCGGGAAGCGCCGGCAGGCATTTCGTCATCAAGCCGAAGCGCACACACGAGCCGATGACGACATCGGCGGCGGTAAACCGGTCGCCCATCAGGAACGGCGCGCCGGCAACCGCCTGACGGAGCACGCCGATCACGCTGTCGATATCGCCCCAGCCCACCGCTCGTCGCGGGGGTCTCTCTCGGTTTAGCGTTTGGTCGATGATCGCCGGCTCATAGCAGCTTGGCCCGAAGAACAGCCATTTGAGATAGGGACCGCGTTGCGGCTCCTCGATCGATACGTTGAGGCCAGCCGCAGGAAAACGGTCGGCCAGATAACAGCAGATCGCCGCCGCTTCGGTGATCACGACGCCGGCATGGCGCAAGGCCGGCACCTTGCCCATCGGATTGACAGCCAGGTAGGCCGGCTCGCGGTTTTCGCCCTTGTTCAGGTCGAGGAGATGGATGTCATAGGGTTCGCCGATCTCCTCCAGCATCCACCGGACCGTTCCGGATCGCGAGGGAGCGGCGTGATAGAGCAACAGGTCTGCCATGGAGCCTCTCCGAACCGGGTCAGCCGATGCGCTCGCCGTCAGCCTTCCACTCGCGCCGCTCACGCAGGGTATTTCGGATGGGGAACGAGCTCGGCCCGGCCGTCGCGCTCGACGACGAAGCGGCGCATCCCGCGTTCTAGGATCCCCCCGTATTCATGCCCGGCATCGGCGGCGCAGACCCAGACGAAGATGAGCTTGCCGGCGCCGGTATTGACCGACCGATGCGCCCAGTCGGGCGGGATGAAGGCGCAGACGCCGGGCTTCATGTCGACCGTGCGAACCTCGCCGTCGCGCGATTCGAGGAGCAGGGTGCCGTGACCCACCTGGGTGTAATAGAGCTCGACGCAGTCCCGGCGCACATGGAAATGCCCGCGTGTCATGAAGTATTCATCGCCGATCTTGCCGGGCGACATGATCGTCGTGCCGAAGGCAAGATCGCTTTCGGGCTTGCGGTAGTCGATCACTTCATAGGCGACGACGTCGCCGTTGCAGGAGACGAAATCGTCGAGCGCGGCCGCATCGCGATAGATGCCGCGCAGCTCGCTCACGCGTTTGACGTAGCTGCTCGTCGAGGGGGAGACGGTGCCGGTGATCGTGTCGATCACGACGCCTTCGGGCAGCAGCATCTTCCTCCCCGCGTACGGGTTTGTTTCATCGACCTAACGCAGGCTGACGGCTTGTCAATAGAGTGGAACTAGCCGGCCATGGCCCAAGATTCCTGCCTGCCGCAACCCTACGCACTTGGCTCGTCGAGCGGCGCGCGCCGGAACAGGAAATAGTGCCCCGGCGCTTCCGGCGGCAGCGGAAGCTCGCCCAGGCCCGCTATCGTCAGCGGCTGGTCCGACAGCAGCACGGCGTTGCCTTTGAGCATCTTCACCCAGAGCGGGGCAAGCTCGGCGGCAAGCGCTCGGCTCGCCGGCCCGTCATGGCTGCCGATATCGGCGTGGATCAGGGCGGCGGCGCCGGCAAATCTGACCGCGGCGTCGGGCAGCGTCTCGGCAAATTCGCCGACCACCAGCCGATCGTCCGGAGGAATGCAATCGGGATGCGCGACGACGACGCGGTCATAGACGAAGATGTCGCGCTCGGGCAGGTGCTTGCGCAGGTGATCGTAGCTGCGGCCGCTGCCGAGGCCGAATTCCAGGATCGGCCCGGGCAGGTTGGCGATCTCGCCGACCGCCCAGTCGAGGCAGGCGCGTTGGGTTCTGAGGCGGCGAATCATTCGATCGAGGCGGCTGAACAAGAAAGCTTCACTCCTCTATGCGGCCGCAGGGTATGTTCGAATTGCCCGAGTCGGCGGCCTAAGGGCTGGCGCTCGGCGAGCGCCTGACGGTTTGTCGGTCGAGGGCCAAGGCGTTTCAAGGGCGGAGGTGAGAGCATGACCGGCGAACAGCCGATCCTGGGACCGAGCGCGATGGCGCGCCTCGCGTTCTGGGTCAGGAACATCACGCTGGTCAGCAGCCCGCAGGTGTCATGGCCCGGCTTTTCCTACACGGCAGGCGAATGGGCCCGGTTGTCAGGTCTTGCAAAGAATGTCGGCGAGGGACCGTTCGCTCGGTTCATGACGATCACGGCCGTCGCGTTCATCGCGCTTGCCGCCATCGCGATGGTGGGGATTTTCCTGCCGCTCGCCACTTGGCTCTTTCCGGTGCCGGCCGACACCCCAGCGCTGCAATTCGTTCTCCTTCTTGCAGCAACCGCCCTTCTCGTCATCGGTCTCGGCCTGCCGGCCTCGATGCGGCTTGCCTCCGCGATGTCGGCTGATGTTGCCATGCGCGAGCTGGTGCCGGCGTCTGAGGATGCCGCGCTTGCCCGCAAGGTCGCCTTCCAGATCAACCGCATCACCGTGATCATGTGCGGCCTTTTCGTGCCCGGGACACTGCTTTGGATCGCCTTCAACATCGAGGCCGGTCCGATCATCACTGCCTTGAAATGGCTCTCCTTCGCCGCAATTGGCGTATCGGCGGTCTATGCCCGCAAAGGCCAGCCGAAGTAGCGGCAAGGCGCCAGACGGGCCTGCGCCGGCACGGTGAACGGAGATTGCGATGCGCGCCTGGCAGGTTCACGCAGATGCACGGCGCGTCCTGGAAACCCTGCCCGACCCGCAGCCGGCACCGGGCGGCGTCACCGTTCGCATGCAGGCAGCGCCCGTCCTCTCGTATTTGCGGCAGGTGCTCGACGGCAAGCTCCGCTACGCGCTGCCGTCGGCGCCGTTCATTCCGGGCACGAACGGCATTGGGGTCATCGAACGAGTCGGGAGCGGCGTCTGGCACCTGCAACCCAATGCGCGGGTGATCGTCGATCCGCGGCTTGTGGTCGATGAGCGAGTCGCGGTCCCCGCACAGCTGCTGATCGGGCTCACGGCGATGGGCTCCTCGCGCTTCGGGGGGATCGGGGATCCGGGGTTGGCGTTGCAAAGGGCGTGGCGGGACGGCACGTTTGCCGAGATCGCCCACATGCCTTCATCAGTGGTCACGCCGCTGCCGCCGGCCCTCGACGGCATGGCCGCCGCGCGCCTCGTTGCCCTGAGCAAATTCGCCGTGCCGTTCGGCGGCCTGCTGCGCGGCGCCCTGCAGGCAGGCGAGACGATCATCGTCAACGGCGCGACCGGCTATTTCGGCGCTGCCGGCGTTGTTTTAGCCCTGGCGATGGGGGCCGTGCGCGTCATCGCTGCGGGCCGCGATCGGACCGCGCTTGCCGCGCTTGTCGAGGCCGCCGGTCCCCGGGCCGTTCCCGTCGCCATGACCGGTGATGTCGCGGCGGACGCAGCCGCCCTGCGCGAGGCTGCGGGCGGGGTGGTCGACATGGCGCTCGACATCGTCGGGCGGGCCGAGAGCGCTGCATCGACCGATGCGGCCCTGCACGCGCTGCGGCGCGGCGGCCGGCTCGTGCTGATGGGCAGCGTCACCCAGCCCCTCGCGCTCAGCGTCGGTGAGATGCTCGCCAACGATTGGCACGTGATGGGCTGCTTCATGTACCCTAAGGACGCGCTCGCGCGCCTTGCGGCGATGAGCGCTGCCGGCGTCCTCGACCTCGGCAAGGTGAACGTCCGCAGCTTCGCGCTTGCCGACTTCGAAGCCGCGCTCGAGGCGGCCACAAAAATGCGCGGCCTCGACCTGACCGCGCTCACCATGGAAGGAGCGGTGGTCTGATGGTCTCCGGGGAACGCCTGCCCGCTATTTGCTACAACCGCTGAGCTGCTTCTCGTCGATCGAGAAGATGGCATTCTCCTTGATTGCCACACTCTTGACAATGCAGGTGCGGCCCTTGTTGTCGATGAGCTTGGCATCGTAGATGCCGGTCTTTACGCCGGTGATCTTCAGCCTCTCGTCGTGATCGACCGAGCCGTCCTTATCGTTCTGGCACTGGTCCTGGCCCCAGGCTTGGCTCCCTGCCGGGGCGAGCTGGAAGCTGGTGATGGTGTTGGCCGTGAGATTCCAGAACTGGGTGCTCTTCGAGGCGGCGAAAGCCGCCGAGCCCATGAGGACCAAAGCCGGGATTGCAACAAGCCTGCGCATCGAACTCCTCCCGTTCTCCCGTTCATCGCCCGCGTGTCGCCGCCTGGCGATCATTTGAGCGAGCATTTGGTTTCGGGCCGATCGTAGCCGAGCGTGTCGAGCTCCGAAACCTGATGCAGAAATCCCTCCTGCGGCGATACCGACACGATGGTGCGGCCGTCGGAGAGAAGGATCGGCTGGCGCAGCTGCAGGTTCCAATCCCGCAGCGTCAACTTCTGCCCCTTGAAGGCGGCGACGGAGAACTCCGGGCTCTTGATGAAGTCGACGAGCTTCCCTGCGTCCGTCGTGTGCGTCCGCGCGGCGGCCTCGCCAAGCATGCGCACCGCGGTCCAGCCCTCTATGTCGAGGGCCGTCATGAAGCGCGGAAATTTCTTCGTGAATCGGCTTTGCATCTGGATGGCGCCCCATTGCGTGTGCGAGGCGTCCCAGCTCGTGGGCACCAGCCCGGCCGAGCCAGCAACCGGCCGGGCGTCCCAGGTGCGATACGGCAGATAGCCGGCAAAGACCTCGCTCTCGTCAGCGGCGACCAGCACGTCATAGTCGGTCGCCTCCTGCGTGAAGACCGGCATCTGGCTCTGGATCTGGACGATGCCGCTGTCGGTGCGCCGCGCGCCGCCCGTATCCTTGAACTCGCGTTCCTCGACGATCTTTGCCCCAAAACGCTTGGCGGCGCGCCGGTAGGCGTCGGCAAGCAGCTTGTCCTTGTCGTGGGAGCCGGTGACAAGGAGCCATCGCCGCCATTTCTTCCAGACGAGATATTGCGCCAGCCCATCGGCGAGCATCGAGCGTGCAGGCGCCACATGCACCACGTTGGCGCGGCAATCCTCCTCGCGCAGGCGATCATCGGGCGCGCCGACATTGAACATCAGCACGCCGCGCGCCTTGCCGGCGTCTGCCGCTTTCAGAAGGGCATCGGGCTCCAGGTCCGCCACGACGAACAGGATGCCCTTGTCGGCGAACGCATTGACGGCGGCAGCCGGATCGCTTCCCTCCTTCAGCTTGACGTCTTCCAGCGTGAACTTCTGGTTGAGGAATTTTCCGGTGGTGTTGTTGTCGTCGATGGCGACGAGCGCGCCGGCGAGGCCATCGTTCTCGGCCGGCTGATCGCGATAGGAGATCGTGAATTTCTCCAGTGGCTGGCGCAGGTAGCCGATCTTGATCTCGGCGGGCTCGGCCGCCATGGCCGCGGAAATCGCGATCAGAAGGGGCAGACCCGAGAAGAGCAGGACGAGCCAGCTGCTCCAGGCCGCCGGCCAGGCGAAGGCCCTGCCGGCGCGCCATGTCGTTGCGGGCGAACGTGGACGGGAGCAATCCATCGCGACTGCCTTGGATGAGCGTTTGCGTGTCCCCTCGGCTCGCATGACATAGGGTGTCCGCGCTCGCAACCGAATCATCGCACGCAGCCTGCATCAGGGCAGCACGATCTGGCGGACCGCCTGCCCGAGGCGCAGGCGTTCGAAGCCCTCGTTGATGGCATCGAGCGCGAGGCGATGGGTGAGCAGCCGATCGATCGGCAGCCGCCCGCTCTGATAGAGCGCGATGAACCGCGGAATGTCGCGGGCCGGGACGCTCGTTCCGATGTAGCTGCCCTTCACCGTGCGCTCCTCGGCAACGAGACTGACAGGGGCAAGCGACCAGGTGGCGGCGGGGTTCGGCAGGCCGGCCGTGACCGTCGTGCCGCCGCGCGCCGTGATCCGGTAGGCGAGATCGAGTGCCGCCACCGAACCTGCCATCTCGAACGCGGTCTCGACGCCGCCGCCGGTGAGCGTGCGGATGCGCTCGGCCGCGCTGTCGCTGGCCTCGACGATGTCGGTTGCGCCGAGCGATTGCGCAAAGGCAAGCTTTTCGGGCGACAGATCGACTGCAACCACGCGGCTCGCGCCGGCGGCGATGGCGCCGAGCACGGCGGCAAGCCCTACGCCGCCGAGACCGACGACCGCCACGCTCGAACCTGCCGCGACGCCGGCGGTGTTGACGACCGCGCCGACGCCCGTCAGGACGGCGCAGCCGAAGAGGGCGGCTTCTTCAAAGCCGATGTCTGCGCCGATCTTGACCAGCGAGCGGCGGGCGACGACCGCAGCTTCCGCAAAGGCCGAGACGCCGAGATGATGATTGAGCGGCGTCCCGGCTCGAGACAGGCGGCGCCCGCCGGCAAGCAGGGTGCCGTTGCCGTTGGCGGCGGCGGCAGGCTCGCAGAGCGCCGGCCTGCCGCGCGTACAGGGCCCGCAATGACCGCAGCTCGGCACGAAGACGCTGATGACCGCATCGCCCACGGCAAGATCATCGACGCCCGGCCCGAGCGCTTCGACCGTGCCCGCCGCCTCATGGCCGAGAACCATCGGGACCGGCCGAGGCCGGTCGCCATTGATGACGGACAGATCCGAGTGGCAGATGCCCGCCGCCCTGATTCGCACGAGGACTTCGCCCTCCCCCGGCGGAGCGAGCTCGACCTCGCGCAGCTTCATGGGGAGCGAGGCTTCGTAGGGCGGCGCGACGTCCGAGGATTCGAGCACAGCTGCGCGGATCTTCATGGTTTGCTCCTGGCGCTCGGAGTAGCGGATGCGGGTCTACCACGAGCCTATTTGGCGTTCCGCCCGGGCGACGCGGACAGGGCAATGCCGGCAAGCACCAGTGCGGTACCGATGGCGAATGGCAGCCTGATCCGATCGCCGAAGATTGCGGCCGAAGCAGCGACGCCGACGAGCGGCTGCAGGTATTGCGTCCCTGCCGCGATCCGCACGGGAAGCGCACGCAAGGCATTGAGCCATATCCACATGCCGGCCACGGTCACCAGGAGCGCCAGGTAGAGGACGATGCCGATGCTGAGATAGCCGGGGCGGATCGGATGGGCGGCGACCTCCCACACCAGAATCGGGATCAGGGGAAGGGCGGCAAAGAGTGAGCTCCACGCCGCCATCACGACAGCCGAGTGGCGTGTCGCGAGCGCGAAGCCGAGAACGTAGTAGAGCGCAATGCTGATGGCTGAGAGAAGCACGAGGGCATCTCCGCCAAGCGTCGCGGGCAAGACGGACGCCGCGCCCGGCGAGCCGCTCGTCGTAACAAGCGCCAGTCCGAGAAGCGCGGTCAAAAGGCCGACGAAATGGGTGAGGCGGATCGGTTGGCGGAGCCAGAGAGCGGCGAAGGCGACGACGAAAAGCGGAATGGTTGCGGCGATCACGGTTGCGACGGAGGCGGAGGTTGCGCGCACGCCGAGCGCCTGGGCGACCTGACCGATGTCGATGCCGAGCACGCCGAGGCCGGCCATGGCAGCGAGCGCTCGGCGCGGCGGGAGCGGCCGACCGATGAGCGACAGCATGAAGAAGGGCGCGGCGACGAGGTAGCGCAGCGCGATCAGGGTCAAGGGCCCAAAGTCACGCAACGCGAGCTTGGTCAGCGGAACCGAAAGTCCCCAGACCACGATCGGCAGGGCGAGGCCGGCGAGCGGCAGGAGTAGCGGGCGGGTCAAGGCCGACGTCCCCACTCGATTCCGGCTGCAGGCTCGCATAACTTCGACCCGCCCGGTGCCCTCACCTGGCAGTGCACCTTTCATCAGGAGCCACAATGCCTGCCACCAGACCCCCGAGGCGCGGCGAGGGCCCTCATGGCGAAGCTTCCGCCCGGCTCGACGAAGCCCTGGGGCTCGGCCACGCCGTCCTTGATCTTTATAAGCAGCGCACCGTGCTTGGCACCTTCCTCATCGAACTGCCTGCCAAGGCGACGATCAAGGCGCTGGCGCTGGCCGGCTTCGATTTCGCCATCCTCGATCTCGAACACTCGTCCTTCGGAGTGGAGAGCCTGCCGGCGCTGATCAGCGAAGCGCATCTCCTGCGGCTGCCCGTGCTGGTGAGGGTTTCATCGCACGATGCAGGCCTCATCACCAAGGTTCTCGATGCCGGCGCCAACGGCATCATGGCGCCGCATGTCTCGACCGCAAGGCAGGCAAAGGCCATCATCGAGGCGGCGCGCTACGCGCCGCTCGGCGAGCGCGGCCTCGCGCCCCTGATCGGTTTTGCCGAGCTCCCCCGCCCGCAGGTCGCCGTCGATCCCGACATTCTCGTCGTCGTGCAGATCGAGGGGAGCGAAGGTGTGGCGAACTGCGCCGAGATCGCCGCGGTTCCCGGAGTGTCAGGGCTTTTCGTCGGGCCCTACGATCTGTCGCAGGCGCTAGGAATACCCGGAGACGTCGAGAACCCGCGCGTGGCGGAGGCGGCAGCGCAGGTCGCCGATCGCGCCGGCGCGGCAGGCATGCTCGGCGTCTATGTTCACGATCCGCGTCGATCCGCCGTCTGGGCGCAGCGCGGCTTTCGCCTGCAATGCGTGAGCTTCGACAGCCGCATGCTGCTTGCCGGCGCCCGGGAAGCCGTGGCGAACGCCCGAGCCGGCGGCTGAGAGGAGGTCGGCGCGCTTCCTTCCAGGTGTGGCAGCCGACTCCCTCTGTGCTATGCTCGATCCATGAAGCGCGAAGAAGCCCTGAGTCGATTGAAGGAACACGAGGCCGAATTGAAACGGCTCGGCGTGGAGCATCTCTACATGTTCGGCTCGACCGCGCGCGGGGAAGCTCAAGATGATTCGGACGTTGATTTGTTTTTTGAGTACGAGAGGGGAAAGCTTGGACTCTTCGAGCTCATGGACGTGAAGGCCTTTGCCGCAAGAATCCTCGATGCCAGGACAGACATCATGACACGCGACGGTATTCACAGAACTCTGCGGCGACATATTGAGGCGACGGCGCTGCGCGTGTTTTAGTGACCGCGCGTTCGTCCGTCCCCGGTCTCACGGATATCGTCCAGGCGATCGAACGCATTCACGCTGTCCTGGGAGACACATCTCTCGATGCCTTCGAGCTCGATTGGCAGCAGCAATGGCTGGTCGAGCGCGGTGTCGAGATCATTTCTGAAGCAAGCCGCCGCCTTGCCGACGAATTGAAAGCTCGCCATCCGGAAATCCTGTGGCAAAACGTAGCAGGAATCGGCAATGTGCTTCGGCACAACGACGAGAGCATTGCCGCACCGGTCCTATGGAAGCTCGTGCACGCAGACCGTCCGGTTCTGAAAGAGGTCTGCGCGGAGGAGCTCAAAATCCAGGAGCGCTCGCCTCAGGCTTGACAACGCGCGCTATCTCGAAGGAGCGGCCCGCTGGCTGACCGGCCACGGCGTGGTGGCGCGCATATCAGCCAATCGCAATCCTGCACTACACATCTTGAGCACGATCCCTGGTACGACCCAGGCGGCAGCGCTCCTGGCGGACGGCACGCGGCAATCTTCGTGCCAGCGGCAGCGGCAATTTGATCCAGATCTGACGCAACGCTCGCGCCTACGGTCGCCGAGATAGCGAGAATGAACCCGATCAAAGTTACTTTCAACATAAACTTCTCTTCTTCTCTTCGCAATAACCCAGAACCTATAAACAACCTGATACGCACTCAGCTTGCCAAGTACCGCCAGCCTTCTATAGATTGGGCCTCGCGAAAGAACTCAATCACAACTGCCCGCAGCAGAGACAGCTTGAGCCTCAGCCGCGCCGCCACATACTGCAATACAGGCAGGATCCTCCGGACCGCTAATCATCACACAAGCCGCGCACGCGTAGCTCGCTCCAGTTGCGGTCGCTTTGATGCTAGCGCACTGTTGACAGATTGCTTTTCGTGCTTCGCATGTTGGATCGTTCCCGTATTGGACACACCCACCGAACGGGTTGGGTACAATGCATACATTGCATCCCTCGTCAGGATTGCATGCACGAGCAGGCGGGCAGGTTAACGCGACCGAAACAACGGTTGCTAGGATCGCAACAATTTTCATTTTGGCCTCCTCCACGATATTGATGCGTAGTTCGGCTCCGCGATGCCTGCATTGACCGCGAGTTCCACGTCACCCCACGCAGCCTAAGCCTAGTCTCCATAACGTGATCCCTAGTGAGACGCCCAGCGCTCTTCGAAACAAGCCAAGATTGCACCGTCCTTCACCGTCCAGCCCCACGGCTAGTCGTGCAGCAAACATGCCAGTGCGTCAGCACCCACCAAAGAACGTGCGGCACACAAAGCCATTTTTCCCAACCAAGTCATTGTTTTCGCCCGGCCCATTTTCCAGGTCACTTCGCGCGTTCTCTAATGTCCGTCCAAGAAATCCGTCTCTACCTAACAAGTCATTACTCGGACCCGGCCCCTCGGTAACGTCCTTCCAGGCGTTGTTCACGAACTTTACGGCAGTGTTATTGTCCCCGAAACACCCAGTGCCGCCAATTCCTTGGTCAAGACACTTCTGCAGCTCGTTCAAGGTCAGTTGAGTTCCGACACACCCGGCAAAGGCATAGGGCTGCCCGCCAGTCGAGATCGCGCACTGCGCAAACACTTGTTGCTCAGGAGTCAAACTGCTTCCGGCGGCACAAACTCCCATCTGAATATAGCTTCCGGTGTTCTGCATAACGCAGTTTGCGATGCGCCGCTGTTCCGGCGAAAGCTGAGTTCCAACAACACAAAGACCCGCGGACCGATAGTCATTGAAATTTTGGGCGATACAATCATAAAGCCGCCGCTGATCGGGGGTAAGTTCCGCCCCCGCTGCACAAGATGCCATGGCTGCGTAGCTTCCTCGGTTAATTATAGCGCAGTTTACGAGCTGTTCGGATTTTGAATCCAATTGACCGGCGGATATGCACCTAGCAAAGTCAGCGGGAGAGTTATTCTTAGAATAGGTTAAGGAGCAATCGGCCACTTTTTTGATGTCATCACTGACATACCCTTTACTAGCGCAGATGGCTAAACTCGAAGGGCTATTAGTACGCTGGACGCAATCCAATATTTGGCGCTGTTTTTCCTGTTGCAACCTGGCGCGTCCAACAAGCCACGAATGCATCGCGACCCTCGCTCATTTTTTCTTCGCAGTTCAAAGCTGCCGTCGCGGGATCAGTCCGACTTTCCGTTAACGTTATAATGTATTCTTGATTGTCCCCGATGTCCACACGCTCAAAGGAATATCCGTCGCATTTTGGATCGGTGGGAAGGGCATAGTAAAACTGGCTAGTATAATTTGCACAAAAAAAACCAGAATCCTCACCCTTTTCCCATTTCATACTGCCGCCCTCGGCGTAGTAATACACATAGCGGTTAGTCATCGGTCCGGCAATCGCCAATTCGCAGTCTCGCGGCTTCACATTATACCACCCTCGTGAACTCCAAGCATCATTTTCGAACCATCCGACAGCGACGCTTACCTCAATACCGGTATTGTTGCATACAATGAACCCAGCGGACGCCGACCCGCTGCAGATGATGAGAAAAAAGCCTGAGATAAAAATCAACTTGAAGCGCGGCATTTTGTGTCCCCTGTGTCAATAGTATCAGTTGATCACTATGGAGCACGTCAATTCTGCGGGGTCGGGCGCTTCTGAAAAGCCGCAGCAGGCCAATCCTTGGAGTCCACAGACAGGTACTTCAAGGTTGAAAACCGGTCAGGGGCCGCAGAGCACGATGCTTGGCAAGGCCCACTTGGCTCCCAATATATCGCTTGGCATCCAGCGGGACACGAGATCGTGCAGCTTGCATGCTTCTCGACCGTGCATTTCGCCGCAATTGACGAGCTTACCGATGCTGCGATGCAAAAAATGGTTCCAAGAAAAACTTTCATTTATAGTCCCTCCAATAAGGGGAATATGAAGGCTATCACAAATACGGCAGATCGCAACACCAATCTGAGGTCAGTAGACGGGGCTTGATGTGGTCTCGTAGCTTGCAGCCGATGGAGTGGACCGCCGAACGAGGATCGCCGTCAATCCGCGCCTCGCAAGCCGAGGATGTGGCCCGTATTCCGCTCCGGCGCTTTGACGGTCTTCATAGTCTCGAAGATCTGCCGCGAGATGGTCAGGTCGCGGACGTCTGCTTCTAGCAGGCTGAGGAAGAATCGCCATTGGAGATGCGGGGTTTGATGGTCCTATAGGGCTCGTATCCTCGCCCGGAGGGGCGAGCGGAATCCGAGCGTTGGTAGTCACACGGCGATAGCCAGGAGCTTCGGCAGGCGGAC
>JAFAME010000122.1 GCA_019233695.1 Methylobacteriaceae bacterium | reverse complement strand
TCGTCCCCCTCCAGCACGGAATGCTCGCCGCCGGACTCGACGTTGAGATTGAGGTTGATGGCAATGCGGGCATTGCCCGGCCATCGGGCATACGGCGGGTTCGGGCCGTAGCCATAGAAATCCCGCGGCGGACCGGGCGGGTGCTGCGGTCGTCGGGTGGTCGCTGCAGCGTTTCGCGCACTCCGCCGCCCCGGTCGTGCCGATGTCGTCGGATTGCCGGCGCTCATAGGCGTTTCTCCGTCCTGCCGAGCTTGCGTCGGTGAAAAGGCGCAAAAAGCAAGAGATCGATTGTGTGAGAGACGGCAGCCTAGCGCTGCGGCTCTCGGCTGCCAAGGCCGAGGATGGCGACGGCCAACGCGCGTGGCTTTTCGCGCGTCGGCCCAGTGGCGCGACCGGAGGGCGATTTGGCTAAGGCTTGCCTACAAGCGGCATGCCCTCGCGCCCGCCCTTGGCTGCCCGGTAGTATGCCCATAAGAGCCGCGCCGCGACGGCCCGGTGCGGGCGCCAGCGCTCGCCGAGCGCTATGAGAGCACGTGTGTCGGGCCTCGTCTCGAGCTTCAGCGCCAGGCGCGCTGCCTCCTGCAACGCAAGGTCACCCGCCGGAAAGGCGTCGGGATGGCCGAGACACGCGAGCAGGAAAGTGTCGGCGGTCCACGGGCCGATGCCCTTGACCGCGACAAGCGCACGATGCGCCTCCTCGGGCGCCATTTCGCCGAGCCGGTCGAGGGCGAGTTCGCCGGCAACCATCGCCTCGCTCAAGGCCCGCAACGTGCGGACCTTTGCCGCCGAGAGGCCGCAACCCTTCAGGTCGGCATCGCTCGCGGCGCAAACGGTCGCCGGGGTGAAGGGCACCAATCGCTCGTGCAGCCGGGCGGAGATCGCGCGGGCGCTTGCCACCGATAGTTGCTGCGACATGATGATCGAGACGAGTCCTTCAAAGCCCGCCTCCCGGCGGCGCAGGGGTGGCGGCCCGGCAACCGCCAGGATGTTGCCGATCGTCTCCGGATCGCGGGCCACGAGCGCGTTCAGCGCGGCGTCGAGCGCCGCCTCTCCGTCAATCGGAGGGCCGGGATGATAGGTGTTGACCGCCTGTCCGTTTCGCGTCCGGCGGGGGCGCACGGCAGCGATGGCGCGCTTCACATCCGGTTTTCGTTTCGCGGCTCGTCTTGCGGCAGGCTTGCGCTTTCTAAAGCCTGCCTTCGATCTGGGCTTTTGCACATGCATCCCCATGTCTAGCGTCGACGAGTGAACGATGGCCGCTCCGCCGACACAACCTGTTTTTCGCTTTGCGCCGAGCCCGAACGGCCATCTTCATCTTGGCCACGCCTATTCCGCTCTCAAGAATTTCGAATTGGCTCGACGCAGCAACGGACGCTTCCTGCTACGCATCGAGGACGTCGATCTGACGCGGGCGCGGCCCGCCTACGAGACGGCGATCTACGAGGACCTCGCCTGGGTCGGCTTGCAATGGGACATGCCGGTGTGGCGCCAGTCCGAGCATTTCGGCGACTACGAGCTTGCGCTCGACGCGTTGCGTGCCCAGGGCTGCCTCTATCCATGCTTCTGCTCGCGCGGCGATATCGCCAGGGCGATCGCTGGCCGGCCGGACTGGCCGCGCGATCCGGACGGCGAACCGCTCTATCCGCGCACCTGCAAGCAACTGTCGCCGGCCGAGGTGAGACAGCGGCTCGCAGCCGGCCGGTATGCATCGCGGCGGCTCGACATGGATGTCGCCCTCGGACTCTGCGGCGTCAGGCTCGGCTGGGAGGAATATGGCGAGGGCAACGAGGCCCGCGAGGTGCGTGCGGAGCCCTCGTCATGGGGCGATGCCGTGCTCGCCCGCAAGGATGTACCGGCCTCCTATACCATCGCCGTTGTCGTCGATGATGCCCGGCAGGGCGTGACCGACGTCGTGCGCGGCCGCGATCTCTTCGCCGCCACCAGCCTGCATCGCCTGTTGCAGACGCTCCTTGGCTATCCCGCGCCGCGCTACCGGCACCACGCGCTGGTGCGAGACGAGGCCGGGGAGAAGCTCTCGAAAAGCACCGCCGCGGAAGGCTTGCGGGCGCTGCGCGAGGCAGGCGTCAAGCCCGACGAGATACGATGGCGGCTTGGCTTTCGGTGAGGGCGGGCCCCTCACGCTATCGCGAGCATCGGCGTCGGGGGCGCAATGAGACGCAGCCCGCCGAGGACCGCGACCGCCGCCCCGGCGAAGGCGAGCGCCCAAAGCGAGCCCGAAATCGCGCTTGCCGTTGCAAGGCCCCAGCAGAAGTTGAGGATCATTTCGGCGAGGTTGACGATCGCCGACCCCTTGCGCCGCAGCATGAAATTGCGTCGCCGGGCCGGCTTTTGATACCAAAGGCCGAGGAGCGTCGCACAAACCGCCGCTGCCGTGCAGCCCGCCACCGTCCACGCGCCGGCCGCGGGCAATTGGAAGGCGATGGCGATGAGGGGCGCCGCGAGAATGCAGGCGACGGGAGAAAGCGCCGCGAGGAGCTTGGCGCGCAGGACCTCGCGCGCGGCAACCGGTGCAGCTGCCAAAAGATCTGGCGAATCCTCAGTCGAGATGGTGATCCACACCAGCCCGCCGGCGAGATGCCCCGCCACCACTACCGCCATCATCGCAAGGCCGCCGAGCGCCGCCCTGTCGCTGTTGGTTTGGCGCCAGTAGATCAGGCAAAGCGGCAGCAGATAGAGGATCTGCATCAGCACCTGCGAGATCAGCCAGGGGTCGCGCACCAGAAGTCGCCATTCCTTGCGCAACAGGGAGGTCCGCAGGCCGCTGCGAAAAGGCCGCATCGGCCGTCCGGCGGCTGTCGCTCCCGGCACCTTCGTTGCAAGGCCGGCGATGGCCGTGGCGTTTGATGCGAAGGCTTGGCCGAAAGCCGCGATCGCTAGCGCGAAAATGCCAAGCGATGCCGTCAGGCAGAGGATGAGCGGCGCCACTTCGCCGAAGAGCGCACGGGCCGGCACCCAGGCGAGGCTCGAAGCATCAAAGCGGGTGCGATCGGCAAGTCCGACGAGCCATGCCGACAGCGCCGCCCGCGCGCTGCCGGGCAGGAAATTCTGTGCCTGGCTCAGCATGAAGGCCGTCACGCCGATGAGGGCTGCCATGACTTGCGCGGCGGTTCGCGTCCGTGCCGGCCCGATGAGCGCAAACAGGACCATCGCCAGCACGAGGCCGAAGGCGGTCGCCGTCAGCCCGAGCGCGACGAGCATCGGATAGACGCTGATCCAGCGGAACTGCCCGAACAGGATCAGGAGATTGACGAACGGGAGCGCGAGAAGCGCCCAGGCGCTGACCGAGTTCATGGCAATGGCCAACGCGCGTACCGTCTGCATCTTGCGTGTCGACAGCGGCGAGGAAAGCAGAAGATCAAGATCGCCGCGCATATAGAGCGCCTGCGTGACGCCATAGAGGCTCTGCGATAGCATGAGGCTGCCGACCAGGAGCAACCCTCCGGTAAAGGACAGAATGGCCGACGGCGTCTCCCGCGGCGGGAACATCCAGACGAAGAGCGCCACCGGGACGGCGGCAAGGTGCAGCGCCGCGCCCATCCAGATCAGCCGGCGGCGCGCGCGGCGTTCGTTGACGCCGCGGCCCCAGGCGTCGAGATAGCCGCGCCAGGTCAGTCGCAGTTCGTGTCGCAACAGCCAGAAGAGGCTGCCCGGCGTGCGATCGATCATGCGACGGCCGGCATGGGCGCGACGAGGTGCAGGAAGACGTCCTCAAGGCTTTGGCCGCCCGATCCGGCCTGCTTGCGCAGGTCGGCGAGAGTGCCCTCCGCGACAAGGCGCCCGGCCTGGATGATGCCGATCCGGTCGGCGAGGCGCTCGGCCACTTCGAGGATGTGCGTGGTCAGGATGATGGTTGCTCCCTGCCTCGCGCGTTCCTGCAAAAGGTCTTTGACCTGGCGGGCGACGGCGGCATCTAGCCCCGTCAACGGTTCATCGAGGATCAGCAGCTTCGGCTCGTGGATCAAAGCGCCGGCGAGCGCCACTTTCTGTTTCATGCCGCGCGAGAAACCCTCGCAGCGCACCTCGCGGCTCTCCCAAAGGCCAAGCCATTCAAGGAGCTCCTGCGCGTTCTTCTGTGCCCGCTGTGGGTCGACGCCCCAAAGCCCCGCAACGAATTCGAGATATTCTAGCGGCGTGAGCTTGTCATAGAGCATCGGCTCGTCGGGCAGCCAGGCGATGATGCGCTTTGCGGCAAACGGCGAGGCAAGCGCGTCGATGCCGAAGACTTCTATGGCGCCGCCATCCGGCCGCACCAGGCCCGCGACCATGCGCAGGGTCGTCGTCTTTCCCGCACCGTTCGGACCGAGAAGGGCATAGAGCTCGCCTGACCTCACGACGAGGTCGAGATTGTCGACCGCGGGCCTGTCGAAGAATTTGCGCAGCGCCGTCAAACGCAGCGCGACGGGGGCGGGCAGGGGGCGGCTCGGTGCGTTCATTTCGGGACCCACGCGACAGGAA
>JAFAME010000108.1 GCA_019233695.1 Methylobacteriaceae bacterium | reverse complement strand
AGGACCCAGCGCAGGCCCTCCTGGCGGGTGAAGATGCCGATGTAATTGTCGAGCGTCCAGCCGCGAGGCCAGGCAAGGAACTGGCTCGGCGCGGAATCGAGCGAGGCGATCAGCACCCACAGGAAGGGGATGGCGCAGTAGGCGGCGATGAGAATGAGGACGCTGTAGGCGCCGGCTTCCCCTGGCCGGCTGCCGCCCATGGCTGTCGTCGGGAGCGCCGCCATCCTCACACCTCGACCTTCAGGGCGCGCACATAGAAGACGCCGATCAGAAGCGAAATGCCGAGGGTGACGACTGCAACTGCCGCGCCATAGCCGAGCTGATAGGCCGAGAACGACTGGTCGTAGATATAGATGCCGATGATCTCGGTCGCCTCGCCCGGACCGCCGCGCGTCAGCGCGTAGATGAGGCCGAAGATCGAGATGGTGGTTACGGTCGAGACCAGCATATAGAGGAAAATCGTCGGCATGATGAGCGGCAGCGTGATCTTCCAGAAGATCTGGCGCGAGGAGGCGCCGTCGACGCGTGCGGCCTCATAGACCTCCTCGGAGATGGCGCTGAGCCCTGAGGTCAGGAGAATCATGGCGAAGGCGATGCCGCGCCAGGTGTTGACCAGGATGATCATGGTCAACGGAAAGCTCTGGAGCAGCTCCTGCGGCGGGATGCCGAAGGCGCCCAGGATCCGATTGACGGTCGCATGCTCGCCGCCGGCGAGCATCGACACCCACATGAAGCCCGCGACAACTTCCGGCACGGCATTGGGCAGGAGGATGATGGCGTTGAGGATGGCCCGCAGGCGCAGCGGCCGGCGCAGCAGTATGGCCGCGATGAGGCCGAGCACGAACTGGCCGATCACGGCGGAGCCGACGACGAAGCCGAAGGTGACGAGAAGCGAATGCCAGAACTTGGCATCGCCGAAGAGCCGCTCGAAGTTGCGCGTGCCGACGAACCGCGGATGCAGCGCGGCTGGGCCGACAAGAGCCTCGTTGGTAAGGCTCAGATAAATCGAATAGAGCGCCGGATAGACGACGAAGGCGCCGAGCAGCAGGACCGATGGCAGCAGCAGGAGCTTCAGCTGCCACGCCAGGCGCGACTCGTGCGACATGGGCGGCAAGGGATGGGCTCCTCGGGGCGCGAACGCCCTTATGGCATTCCGATCCCCCTGCCCGCCACCGCAAAGCCCTGGGCGCCCCTTCTTCTCCGTCAGCCCACGCGTCTTGCCGCCGCGGCCGCTCCATGGCATGCGCATGGGCGCTACCGGCTTGGAAACGAACCATGACGAATCCGGCACCTGCGGTGCCCCGCATGCGCACGCCGCATCGCGATCTTTCGGCCTTTCTCGATGCGATCGACGGCGTGCCAACAATCCGCGACCCGGTGAGGGTCAGGCGGCGCTCGCGTGACTTCTTCTGGTACAGCCCGATTCTCAACGCGCAACTGCACGGCAAGACGGCCGATCTCGTCGTGGTGCCGCGCAACGAAGCCGACGTGCTGCGCGTGGCGGGGGCCTGCGCGCGCCATCGCATCCCCCTCACCCCGCGAGGTGCCGGCACCGGCAACTACGGGCAGGCGGTGCCGCTCGACGGCGGGATCATCCTCGACCTCACCGACATGCATGCGGTCGCCTGGCAGAGGCCGGGGGCCATTCGCGTGGAGCCTGGCGCCAAAATGGTCGACATCGATGCCGCGACGCGGCCGAAGGGCTGGGAATTGCGCATGCATCCCTCGACCAAGCGCACCGCGACGATCGGCGGCTTCGTCGCCGGCGGCTCCGGCGGCATCGGCTCGGTCACCTACGGCGGCTTGCGCGAGCCGGGCAACATCCTTGCCGCACGCATCGTGACGCTCGAAGCCGAGCCGCGCGTAATCGAGCTGCGCGCCGACGCCGCCCAAAAGGTCAATCGCGCCTATGGCACGACGGGCATCATCACCATGCTCGAAATGCCGCTTGCCCCGGCCTGGCCGTGGATCGATCTCATCGTCGCCTTCGACGATTTCATCGAGGCGCTCGAATTTGGCCATGCGGCCGCGCTCGCCGACGGCATCGTCAAGAAGCTCATCACGCCGATGATCTGGCCGCTGCCGTCCTATTTCAGCGAACTGAAGCCGCATTGTCCGCAAGGAAAAAGCCTGCTCTTTGCCATGCTCGCCGAACCCTCGCTCGAGATCTTCAAGGCGCTGCTCGGGCGCCGGGGCGAGATCACCTACGAGGCGCAGAACGACGAGACGCCCGGCGTGACACCGCTCTACGAATACACCTGGAACCATACGACATTGCATGTGCTCAAGGCCGGTCGCGGCATCACCTATCTGCAGTGCCTTTTTCCGCACGACCGGCTGCTCGCCTCTGTCCGGCAGATGCAAGATCTGTTCGGCGACGAGGTGCTCCCGCACCTCGAGTTTATCCGCTTTGGCGGCCGCGTGACGGCAAGCGCGCTGCCGATCGTGCGGTTCACCACGGCGCGGCGGCTCGACGAGATCATCGCAACTTTCGAGGCGCACGGGGTCCTCATCGCCAATCCGCACGTCTTCACCCTCGAAGAGGGCAGCCGCCACAAGCGCGCCGAGGCCGACCAGATCGGCTTCAAGGGCGAGGTCGATCCCCGTGGCCTCCTCAACCCCGGCAAGATGCGGACCTATATGCCGCGGGAAGCGCCCTGATGAGCACGCTCGCCGCGGCGCATGAGCAGCGCAGCCGCTATCTTCGGGGTGCGGTCTTCGTCCTCACCGCCGGGCTCCTGTGGAGCACCACGGGCACGATCATGCGGTTTGCCCCGCAGCTCGATGCCTGGCAATTCCTGTTCTTCCGCTGCATCGGCATCCTCGCCGCCATGAGCCTCTACGGCTACTGGCAGGGGCGCGGCCCAACGCTGCGGCGGATTCTCGCCCTCGGCCCGGCTGGCGCGGTAATGACGCTCTCCTGGACGATTGCCGGGGCAGGCTTCATTTTCGCCATCAAGACGACGACGGTCGCCAACGCCCTCTTTTTCAACTCCTGCGCGCCGCTGCTTGCGGCAATTCTCGGCGCCGTTCTTCTGAAGGAGAAGCTCTCGTCCTGGAGCGTCGCTATGATAGGGCTCGGCCTCGGCGGCCTTGCGGTGATGGTGGCGGGTGAACTAGAGGCGGGAAAGCTCGTCGGCAACATCGCCGCACTCACCTCGGCCCTCGGCTTTGCGGTAACGACGATATGCCTGCGCTGGGCTCCCTCCAGGGACTTCACGCCGGCGATCGTGAGCTACGCCGCGTTGACGGCCGCGATCTGCGCCATCATCACGCTGGCGGCCGGAAAATCGCTGCTCGTGCCGCCGTTCGAAGCGCTGGCCGGCTTCTGCAGCGGCTTCCTCTTCATGGGCCTCGGATTCGCGCTCTTCGTGCGCGGCGGACCTGAGATTCCCGCCGCCAGCCAGAGCGTGCTGGCCCAGAGCGAAACCGTGTTCGGGCCGATCTGGGTCTGGCTCCTTTTCGCGGAAGTCCCGCTGCCGACAACTCTTTTGGGCGGCGCCATCGTCCTCGCCGCCGTGATCGGCATGGCGCTCGCCGGCGTCCGGCGCACGACGCTGCCGGCGGCGCGCTAAGCGGCCTGCTCTGGTGGACCAAGTCCGACAGATCGCACCCAGGCTGATGGGGGCCCGCCACGGGAACAAGAGCTGCAGTGAGCCTCGGGAGGCATTGACTCACTATCATCTTAGAAATTCTCTCAGTATGAAGGTCAACGGGCTCGCCTGAGAGGCGTTAAAATGCACCGTTCCCGCCTATGCGCCGTCCTGATCGATTGCAATACCTCCGACGTGGACGAGGCCGCCCGCTTCTGGGGCGAAGCGTTGGGCCGATCCCTGGATAAGGACCACCCGGGCAGCCGCGGCAATTATCGCATGCTAGAGACCCCGCCCGACGAGCTCATCGTGCAGATCCAGCGCGTAGACCACGAGAGTCGCGTCCACCTGGACATTGAGACTGACGACATCCCGGCGGAAGTGGCGCGCCTGGAGAAGCTCGGCGCCAAGGTAACGAACCGGCTGGATCGCTGGGTGGTGATGCAGGCGCCCACCGGCCAGCGCTTTTGCGTCGTACGGGTGCAGCGTCCCGGTTTTCCGAAGAACGCCAATTCCTGGGGCCAGGAGGGATCTTTGTGATCTACGGGGCACTGGGGGCTTAGCCACGCAAGGCACTGGGATCTGTAATCTTGGATTCCCGCCACCAATCGCCAATCAGGTGCCAGGCGACGGCGGCGAGAACCACGACGCCGCCGACGATCACAGCGGGCGTCGGCGTCTCGGCGAAGGCAATCCACACCCAGAGCGGTCCGAGGACCGTTTCGAGGAGGCTGATGAGCCCCGCTTCGCCCGAGGGAATGAGCCGGGCGCCCGCCAGGAAGAGCAGCAGGGCGAAGGCAAGCGAGGTAAACCCGAACGCGGCGATGACCGCCATATCCCGGATCCCGACTGTCTCGCCAGGCGCGAACTGAAAGCAGATGGCTGCGCAGAGCAGTGCTCCGAAGCCGTTGATCGTTGCAACCGACAGCTGCGGCTGCCGACGCACCAGCACCATCACGGCGGCAAAGATCAATGTCGTGACGAAGGCAAGCAGGTCTCCGAGGAAGCGACCCGAGAGCGCTGAATCCCCGACGATGATGACGACGCCGGCAAGCGCCGCGCCGGCCGCAACGAGGGTGCGCTTTTCAGCTCTCTCGCCCGACCAGAGCCAGGCGATGCCCGCTGCCACGAACGGCAGCACGGCGTTGACGATGAGAACGTCGGCGACGGTCGTCAGCTTCAATGCCGTCACGTAGCTGATCATGACCGCGGTCGCCGCGGGGACGGCGAGCACACCGGCGAGGCTGAGACTTCCGATCACACGCCAGGTGTTGCGCCGATGCTCGATGACGAGCCAAGCAAACAGGAACAGGGCGCCGAAGAAGGCGCGCCAGGCAAGGATCGTCCAAACATCCAGGCTGAGCATCCGCATGAAGACCCCGGCGGTGCTCCACATCACCGCGCCGGCCGCGACGAGCGCAACGCCTCGCCGATGCTCACTCCCTGCAATGGCCGCCATGCCATCCCCTGCCGCCGCAAGACGGAAGGACACATAGCCGCCCGTCGGCGCACTGTCAGCCGTGGCGAACCTCTGCCGCTTGGAGGATTGGGGTCAGTCAACTCGTCGACAGCTCCTCACCGGGCGCCGGTTCCTCACCCGCGTAGCGGGGGACCGGGACCACCGCAGGCGGTGGAGGGGGCAAAGGCGAGCCTCAGCGCCAGCCGGCCGCCGGACGCGTCCCCCTCAGTCGGCCTCGCCGACAGCTCCCGCACGCGGCGAAGCACCCGGACGCGCCATCCTCGGCAGGTGTGGTAAGCCTCCCGAACCCTGGCACCGTTCCCACCCTCCGCTCCCAGGCCGACATGATCGAAGCTCCCCTGCCCCTCATCGAGACGCCAGTCGTGGCCGACTGGATCGACTTCAACGGGCATATGAACGATGCCGCCTATGCCCTCGTCTTCAGCCGCGCCGTGGACCGGTTCGTCGACCGCATCGGCCTCGACGAGTCGGTTCGCAAGGCGACGCGGCTCACGATCTACACGCTCCAGCTCATGATCCACTACTTCAAGGAGGCGAAAATCGGCGACATGCTCGCCGTGACCGGCCACCTCCTCGAACATGACGCCAAGCGGTTTCGCATCTTCGCGCGCATGTCGCTCGGGTCGACGGGACCGTTGCTGGCGACAAGCGAGCAGGTCCTGATATGTGTCGACCAATCGGGTGAGACCCCTAAGTCATCACCCTTTCCATCAAGGACCGGAGCGGCGCTCGAAGCGATCCTGACTGTACACGCTCGCCTGCCGCTTCCGCCCGAGGCGGGCCGCGGCGTAGCGCTCAGGCCAAGGTGAAGATGGTTTTCATTGTGAATGGAACAATTTTGCCAAGCTTACGTTCTCTGTCGGAAGACTTATGATGGAGAATAGCTATGGGTTTCGGACGCGGCATTCTTCTATGGCTCCTCGGGATTCCGATTCCGATCATCCTGCTGCTCGCGCTATTCTGGCACCACTAGCAGAGACCGGAGCACAGAAGACGGACGGCGGATGTTGCAATGTATCCGTTCGCCGGTCTGCTATCTGTCCCTCCGTCGCCTGCTACTCGGCGGCTGAGCGGTCGAGAGCCGGGCCGCGCCCGCGGCGCTGACGTCGGTCCCGCCCGGCTTCGGGCGCCTCGATCCCACGGGCAAACGAGACGCCGAGGCGCGCCTCGAGATGCGGAAATGCGTCGCGCTTGTGGGGGATGGCCATCGCCGCAACGAAATGGGCCTGGAAGGCCGGCTCCAGGGCCGTCTCGATCTTCTCGATGCGCCGCACGACCTCGCTGATCTCGGCGCGGGCCCCCGCATTCAATAGCGCGATGCGAGCGCCGGTCCCAGCGGCATTCCCGGCCGAGCCGACTTTGGCGAGATCGCAATCGGGGATGAGGCCAAGCGCCGTCGCATAAGTGACATCGATATGGCTGCCGAATGCGCCGGCGAGCGTGATGCGGTCGACGCTCGTCGTGCCGTAGCGGTCCATCAGCAGCTTTATGCCGGCATAAAGCGCGGCCTTGGCGAGCTGGATGGCCCGCACGTCTGCCTGCGTCACCGCAATGCGCGGCCCCCCGCCCTGCCCCTCCGCCTGGACGACGTAGGCGTAGGTGCGGCCATCGCCCACGACGCGCGACGTTCGTGCGGCGGCCCCCGCATCGACGACGCCGTCCGGCGTGACGATGCCGGCAAGCACGAGTTCGGCGATCGCCTCGATGATGCCGGAGCCGCAGATGCCGGTAACCCCCGTGCCCGCAGTCGCCTCGGCAAAGCCCGGCTCGTCCGACCAGAGTGCGCAGCCGATCACCTTGAAGCGAGGCTCGAGCGTCGTCCGGTCGATGCGGATGCGCTCGATGGCGCCCGGTGCGGCGCGCTGGCCGGCCGAAATCTGCGCCCCCTCGAACGCCGGGCCCGTGGGCGACGAGCAGGCAAGCAGCCGATGCCGGTTGCCGAGCACGATCTCGGCATTGGTTCCGACATCGACGAGCAGCGTGATCTCCTCGGTGAGATAGGGTCCCTCCGACAGAACGACGCCGGCGGTATCTGCCCCGACATGGCCGGCGATGCACGGCAGCGCATAAACGAAAGCCCCGGGGGCGATGCCAAGACCAAGCTCGCGCGCCGGGGCATCGTAGCCGGCATCGATGGTCAGCGCGAAGGGCGCCCCGCCGAGCTCGGTCGGATCAAAACCGAGCAAGAGGTGGTGCATGATCGGATTGCCGGCAAGCGTCATCTCGACGATGTCTTCGGGGGCAATGCCTGCCTCATTTGCGACCGCGGCCATGAGCGTCGCCAGGGCCTCGCGCACCGTGGCGGTGAGGTCAGCGTCACCGCCGGGGTTCAGCATGACATGCGACACCCGGCTCATGAGATCCTCGCCGAAGCGGATCTGCGGGTTCATCATGCCCTGCGAGGCCAGCACGTCGCCGGTGGCAAGATCGCACAGGTGCGCGGCAATGGTCGTCGAGCCGACATCGACAGCGAGGCCATAGGCCTTGTCCTTGAAGCCCGGATAGAGCGCCACGAGATCGCCTCCGCGGCGGACGGCGGCCGTGACCTTCCAGGCCCCGGCGCGCAGCGTTTTCTGCAGGCCGCGCAGCACCGCAAGCGGAGCACGAATGCCGCGCAGGCCCCACTGGGCGTCAAGCGCCGCGCAGAGCCTGCGAAAATCGCTCGCCGGATCGTGCATGTCGGGTTCGGCGACCTCGACATAGTGCAAGGTGACAACCGGCTCGATGGTGATCGGATGCGCCTCTGCGCGCTTGCGTACGACCTGCCGATGCACCTGACTGTCAGGCGGTACGTCGATGAGAAGGTCGCCGCAAACCTGAGCCTGGCAGCCGAGGCGGCGGCCTGGCGCCAGCGCACCGCGTTTGTCGGCATAGCGCTCCTCGACCGCATTCCACGCCGATACGTGACTGCTCGACGAGATGATGCCGAGCTTCGGATTCATGCCCTCGCCGACCAGCACCTGGCAGCGGCCGCAGATGCCCCGTCCGCCGCACACCGAATCGAGGTCGACCCCGAGCCGTCTGGCGGCGTCGAGCACGCTCGTGCCCTCGGCGAAGCGGCCGCGCTTGCCCGATGGAGAAAAGACGATGGCGTGTTCGCGCGCCACGGCAGCCTCACGCCCGCTCGCGACGGCGCCCTTCCCGGCGCCCGCGCCCGCCCGCCTCGCCCACCGCGGCTTCCGCCGACGGCTCGCGGAAGCGCTTGATCCAGGTCATGCAGTTGGGATCGTGGCCCATCACCACGTCGGCGCCGAGGATCGCCTGCCGGTCCTCGGGATGCAGGGGGTTCATGATCGCCGAGGTGAGGCCGGCCCCGATCATCATCGGCAGGAACGCCGCGCCGAGGCCGCGCCGATTCGGCAGGCCGAAGGAGAAGTTCGAGGCGCCGCAGGTGGTGTTGACCTTGAGTTCGTCATGCAATCGGCGCAGCAGATGCATGAGCTTGCGGCCGGCATCGTTGATGGCGCCGACCGGCATGACCAGCGGGTCAACGACGACGTTTTCGCGTGTGATGCCGTGGTCGGCGGCGCGCTCGACGATCTTTTTGGCGACTGCAAAACGGACGTCCGGATCCTCGGAAATGCCGGTCTCGTCATTGGAGATTGCCACCACGGCGGCGCCATATTTGGCAACGAGCGGCAAGACGCGTTCGAGCCGCTCTTCCTCCCCGGTGACGGAATTGACGAGCGGCTTGCCCTTGTAGACCGCAAGGCCCGCCTCCAACGCTTCGACGATCGAGGAATCGATCGAGAGCGGCACCGGCACCGTGTCCTGGACGAGCTTCACGCATTCAGCGAGGATTTTCGGCTCGTCGGCGAGCGGAATGCCCGCGTTGACATCGAGCATCTGCGCCCCGCCCTCGACCTGCGCCAGAGCGTCGGCGACGACGCGCGAATAGTCGCCGCGGGCCATTTCCTCGGCGAGCAGTTTTCGCCCCGTCGGGTTAATCCGCTCGCCTATGATGACGAAACGACGCTCCAAGCCGATGACGACCTTCTGCTTTTCCGAGGTGAGGATGGTGTCGGTCATCGAGGATTCCGGCGGAGGGGCGTGCGCTAGCTTGCACGCAGAGTAACCGGCCCGAGATACGGGCGTTCGCGCGGCCCTTCTATCCTGCAAGCGACGCGAATCGATCACCGCGCGATAGCTGAGGCCGTACCCCTTCGCGGGTGAACAAAGTGAGAGTATGCTGATTCGATGACCAAGCTGTTGGAACAAGCAGTCGAGATCGTGCGCCGCCTGCCCCCGGACAGTCAGGACGAAATTGCGCGGGCGATGCTCACTCTGGCGAGCGACGAAGGCGAGGTGGAGGACATTGATCCGGCGCATCTACCTGACGTGTTGGAGAGCCTTGCGCAGGCCCGCCGTAGACAATTTGCTACCGACCAAGAGATCGAATCTGCATTCAAGCTCTTCGATCGATGAGGCTGCGGTTCACGCCGCGCGCGCTCGAAAATCTTGCCGACATCGCTGCTTACCTGCATGAGCGCAACCCGACGGCAGCCCGCCGAGTGCGCGCCAGTATCTATCAGTCGCTTCAAAATCTGGTCCTTTTCCCCTACGCCGGACGACGCCAGGCAACCGAAAGTATCCGCAAGATCGTGACCCTCAGATACCCCTATCTCGTCTACTACATCGTTGATGAAGCGGCCGGTGAGATTGTGATCCTCAATGTCAAGCATTCAGCACAGAAGCGGCACCACGATGACGCATGACAACTCCCAGACCGAAACACTCGACATTTACGAAAGTTCGCCCAACATCTTCGCCGACCTCGGTTCGCCCGATGCCGACAGGCTCTACCTCAAGGCTCGGATCGTGGCCGAGCTGTATCGGCTGACGAACGAACGAAAGCTCACTCAGAGCGAGGCGGGCGCGTTGATGGGCATCAGTCAGCCCGAGGTCTCGCGAATGTTCAAAGGCAATTTCCGGGAATATTCAGTTGAACGGCTGATCGGCTTTCTGACAACGTTTGACCGAGACGTGGAAATTGTCGCTCGCCCGCGGCCGAAGGGCGAACGCGGGCACATCACGTCCACGCCCGCCCCTCGCTCATAATCCGAATGCGAGCGGGCGGGTTTGAGGTTACGGTCGAAGCACGACGGGAAGGATGTTCGCCAACCCCTGCTCCAGCTGTTCCAGCGCAGCGCCTGGGGGCAGATCGATCCGCGTGACAGGTCCCGATGTGGCGACTGTAGCAACGCCGGCAAGCGCAGCAAGGTCGACGGCCGCGGCGAGCTCCGGGCCCAGCCACAATTTCGGCGCCACGAACCGCAGCCGCGTGGATGACCATGCCGTGTCGGTAAGGGTGCCTTGCAGGGCTCCGCGGAACCAGTCGACGCTCGTTGCGCTCTCGTAGAGCGTCATCATGTAGTCCTCGTAGAAGTCGAATTCCGGGATCCAGGCCGAACGTGTGACCCAGGCCTGGACCGGGACGAGAGTTTCAACCCATGCCGAAAATGCGGCCTCCGCCGCGTCAGGATCGACGCCAAGCCGCTCGAAGGCGGCCGCTTCGTTCACCAGCCAGATCGCGACGCTGATCGTGGGTCCGCTCGAGCGCGCGTGGCCGGCCGGCGCCCCGCTCCCATCGAGAAGCGCCGATTGCATGGTGAACCCGGCGAGCGGGTAAGAAGAACCGTCAGGCCCGAGGCCCACCATCACTGTCTGATAGCGGTTGGCGACTTCGAAAAGCTTTGGCCAGATCTTGGCGCGCGTGACCTCAGGCAGCGGCAAACTCGATTTCGACTTCGGCACGCTGAAGCTCGGCGTCATGTGCTTTTGCGTCTCGATCGTCGCAAAGAGCTCGCCCGCGCCAAGCAAAGCGAGCCATTGTTCGGCCAGACGACGAATGCGGTGGCGCACCTCGTCTCCGTCGTCTGGCAGCACCGCTACCATGGCGAGCACCGAAGGAGCATTGAGACGCAGTAGAGCCTCGGCCTGGGTCAGTGTCGGCTTCTGCCAGTCGGCAACGAGCGGGCGCCAGGTGGGCCGGGTGACGGCGAGCCGCAGCGGCGGCAGGCCAAGACTCGGCGCGTCCCCGCCCTCCGCCACGCGAAGCGACGGCCTGATCGTCATCGCGCCTGCAGCGGGCGCGCGCAGTTCTACTGCAATCAGGACGATGAATTGCTTGCGGCTCTGTGGGTCGAGATCCGGCAAGGCGAAGGGCGTGGCCTCCACCGCCAGATCGGGCGCAGAGGCTGCGGCGTCGGGCGGCGCCAGCCAATCGAACGAGGCAAGCGCCGTCGCAGACGTGATCTGGCCGTTGTAGAAGGGAAACGCACGAAGCGATATTCCGCCGATCGCGAACCCCGACGTTCTTTCAAGATGCAGAGCCAGGCTCAAACCGCTGAAGCCGGCGCCGGAGCTGACCACGGCCCAACTGAACCGAGCAGCCGCTTCGGCCGCGACCGGCCAGGCCGCCGGAAAGAAGCGATGGTAGGGATGGTCGTCATCCGAGCGGACGTACGCGAGCGTCACGCCTCCTCCCGGCTCGCCCCGTTGCGGTTTCCTTGCCGGCGGGACGCCGGTGCGGCGCAGCGCAAGCAATGTGCGGTTGGGAATATCGGGCTGCGATTTGTCGCTGTAGTTGGCGAGCGCCGCGCCCGGATCGAGCCCGGCGAGGCTGCACCAGGCGCCAAGCCCGTCCTCGGCGAAAGCGCTCTCGATCCGTTCCGCGCGCCTGACGGCTTCCTCGAAATCGGCAAGGCGCTGGCGCAGCGAGAAGGGCGGTGCGCCGGGTCGCCTGGCGCGTGTGACGTCACGCTCGAAGAAGATGTTGTCCCAAGCCCGGGCGCGACGCTTGCCGCGCAGCATATTCAGCCCGCCCGCGTGCGCATCTTCGGCGCTGACTGCAGCATCGACCTGCTTGCCGCGATGATACATGATGAACTCGAAGGAATCGCTGTCGTAGACGCTGGTCAGGATGGCGAGCGTCTTGAGGGTTTTGGACAGCGAGGCAGCAAGATCCTTCAGTTCGCCGCTGTCGATCTTGTCGTTGTCGGCGTCGTAGATCGAGACGAAACTCGCCCCCCCGTCGTGGACAATGGCGACCTGTTTGGGGGCCGCATCGTCGGGCTTTCGCGCCTTCGCATAACCAAGCTTGCCGTAGCCCTTCTCGATCGCCCGGTCGACGTCGCGAGGGCCCGCGGTCGGGCCTGCCGATGCGAAGAGCGCCGTCGGCACCACAGAGGCAGGGATCAAGAGGTGAAGAGAGGTGGCAGTCGTGCCCATGTGGCAATCCTCGGGAGGGGGACTTCGCTTCTTGCGCAGCGCGCTTCTGCGCCGCACTATGCGACGCTGCAGCTAACGTCCGATTGCCATCGAACCATGGAAATGCCAAAGACGCGCTTCTTTGCGCTGGATTGCGCTTGGCGGCAAAAGCGCCGGCCAGACGAACGCTTCCTGCCTCGCCGACCGTCGCATTCTGATCGCACGCAAGGACTCGCCGCTCAGAGCGCCTGCAGCTGCTCGACCGGCACTGCCGGCGCGATGAAGTCGCGCCGCCACGGCGTACGTCCCTCCAGCACGCCGGAGCTGTGCACGATCTCCGACACGAATTCTTCCTGTCGGTAGGCCATGACGTGGACGCCCGCAACGCCTTGGATTGCGCGCAGCCGCTGGATCATCTCGATGCAAATGGCCTTGCCTTCTGCCTTCTGATCCTTGGCCCCTTCGAGCCGCGCAATGATTTCGTCGGGTATATGGACGCCCGCGACGTTCGCCCGCATCCAACGCGCGGTCCTTGCCGAGGCGAGCGGGCCGACGCCGGCCAGAATGAAGCACTTCCGGTCCAATCCGAGATCGCGGACACGCGCCATGAAGCGCTCGAACAGCGGCAGGTCGAAGCAGTATTGTGTCTGGATGAACTGGGCGCCGGCCGCGATCTTCTTGGCAAGCCGCAGCGGCCGGTAGTTGTAGGGCGGCGCGAACGGGTTCTCCGCCGCCCCAAGGAAGAGACGCGGCGGCGCGGTGATCTTGCGTCCGGAGAGGAACTGCTTTTCGTCGCGCATCCGCCGGACGGTCTGCAGGAGGGAGATCGAATCGAGGTCGAAGACGGGCTTTGCCTCGGGATGGTCGCCGCACTGCACACCGTCGCCCGTCAGGCATAAGACATTGGCGACGCCGAGGGCCGAGGCGCCGAGCACGTTGCCCTGAATGGCGATGCGGTTGTGGTCCCGGCACGAAATCTGGAGGACGACCGAAAAGCCGACGCGGGTCAAAAGCGCGCAGATGGCGACGCTCGACATGTGGCAATGGGCGCCGGAGCCATCGGTCGCGTTGATGCCGTCGACCCAGCCTTCGAACGCCTTGACGTGCTGGTAGACTTCGTCCGGATCGGCGGAATCGGGCGGGTTGAGCTCGGCCGTCACCGCGAATTCGCCGCGCCGCAGAACCCGCTCCAGCCGCCCGCGCGAGGAATGGCCCGGCAGATCCGGAAGCGGCGCGGCGGGATCAGGCCCGAAATCGTCGGGATGCGGCCCGATCATCGGCGCGGCTGTGCGAGCGAAGCGGCCCCCTGCCCCGCAGCCAGCGATTTCTCCCGGGCGACACGGAGCCACGACGACATCCCCTTCAGCCGATGATCGACCGGCGGCTGCACCTCGCCAATGCGATCGCCGGCGCGCATGGTCCGGCTGCCGTTCCAGGCCTCGACCCACACGCAGGGCATCTCGGGATAGACTTCGCAATTGCCGTTGCCGCGCACGCCTCCGCACGGCCCGTTGCGCAGATTTTTCGGGCAGTTCATCGGGCAGGACATGCCGGTCGAGGACAGAATGCACGCCCCGCACATCCGGCAATCGAAGAGCGCACCCTTGGCGATGCGCTCGATTGCCGCAACCGGCCGCTCGATGCGGCCCCAGCCTATTCTCCCGAACCAGGGAGCGAGGCGCACGAGGCCCCGCTCGAAACCGGCGTAGATTGCTTCGAGAAGACGGGCGTGGCGCACGCTCCAGAATCGCAGCGCAAACCGCCCACGAGTCCGGGGCGGCTTGCCGGCGGGCTCGAATGCGGCGGGGACGCGCATCGTGCTCAGCCCTCGCGGCCACCGTTGCCGGCAAGCTTTACAAGCCGCGCCCGATCATAGTCGCGTTCGAGCTCTTCGGCCGCGGCCGCGACGGCAGCTTCGAGATCATCGCCGCAGGCTTTGGGCTCGCCCCTTCGCCACTCGGCGAGATAGGCATCCGTTCCGCTGGCGCCACTCTTCATAGCGGCCGCATCGATTGCTTCGGTGAAGCGCACCGTCAGCTCGCGCTTGGCGTTTACCCGGCCCGCCTTGGCGATGACCTGCGCCGGGATGTCACGCCAATAGAGAATGGTGAGCGTCGCCATCACGATGTGCCCCAAGATCCGCCTGTCGCGCGAGAAAGGCGTGCATGCCGCCAAATCCGGTCCGACGGATCTCGAGCGGCAGGCCGAGCCGATCTGCCGCCGCGCGGGCGCGGGCCTCGAGGTCAGCGTCCGGCATCTGCGCCAGCCATATGATGCGCCGGTAGTTGCCGAAATACTCATGCATCAGCTGCGGGAAGCGATCGAGCCCGAGGCCCTCAACGATCAGGCGATCGAAAAAGCGCACGAGATAGTCGGTGAGGAAGAAGGTTCCGGCCTCCTCCTCCATCATGGCGTCGAAGTCGCCAAGGCCGGCGTAGAAGGCATAGCAATGTGCGCCCTCGATGCGCTCGATCCCCTCTTCGGCCAGCATGGCGTCGAGTGCCCCGCCCGTGCCGCAGTCGCCGTAGAGGCAAAGGATGTTGGTGAATTTGCGGCGGTTCTTCCTGATTTTGGCGCGCACCGCGTCGGTGATCTTTTCAGGTCGATTGTGAAGGATCGCGGGAAGGCACGTCACCGCCATGTGCGTCCAGCCGTTGCGGCGGATTACCGCGACCAGCTCCTTGGCAAGGGCGCCGCAGGCGATCACCAGCGTGGTCGGGCGCTCGCCGCCCTGCAATTCGGCATGGGCGTCGGGATCGAGCTCCCCTCCTCCCTGCGCGGCGGGGCTGCCACCCCCAAAGCCCCGCTCTGGGCGCTCCCCCACAACGCCCGCAAGTGGGAGGGGAGTGGCGGCGGACCCCTGGCTCGACGACTGGCCGGCCGGCACCGACAACTGCCTATCGCCGACTGCCCTCATGCTCTGCAGCTCCTCTCAGCCGACGATATCGTTGCCAGCGAAGAATTGCGCCACCTCGATCGCCGCGGTCCCCGGGGCGTCGGAACCATGCACGGAATTCTCCCCGACCGAGCGGGCAAAATCCTTGCGGATCGTCCCGGGCGCAGCCTTGGCCGGATCGGTCGCGCCCATCACCTCGCGGTATTTGGCGATCGCGCCCTCTCCTTCCAGTACCTGGACGACAACCGGGGCCGAGCTCATCATCGCGACGAGCTCCTCGAAGAAACCGCGGCCCTTGTGGACGGCGTAGAACGTCTCCGCCTGGGCCCGCGTCATGCGCACGCGGCGCTGCGCCACGATCCTGAGGCCGGCTGCCTCGATCCGGGCATTGACCGCACCCGTCAGATTGCGCGCCGTCACGTCCGGCTTGAGGATGGAAAACGTGCGTTCGATCGCCATGGGCTCGCGGTTTCCGCTGTTTTGGGTAGGGCAGGCGCTTATAGCGATGGCTGGAAAGGGGGACAAGGCCATCGCCATGCGAAGTAGAAAGCGAACATCAGCAGCAAAGCGGCATGGCGAACATGGGAAATGCCACGTCGGCCGGCCGGCTTGCGCAGCGCGTCTTGCTTGGACGGCGGCGACGTGCCGGGTCGGTTCGTCTGTCAAGGATGGGCCTTCGGCCCACCACCGGAGGCGGCGGGGCGCAGCCGCGTCCTTGACAGACGAAAGCCGGACCCGGCCGCAATTCCGCCGTGCCAAGAAGGGTGCGCCCTGGCTGGACAGCCCGGCTCAGATCAGAGCATCAGGAAGACGGGTCTGCTTTTGCCCCAGCGTCCTTGTCGACCTCGGACAGATCGATCCGGCCCTAGTCGAACCGGGTGAGCTTGTAGCTTTTCATCAGCCCCCTGAGCACGGCTCCATAGTTCGGCGCCGTCGCATAGACGCCGGTGAGTGCATCGGCAAACGCATTGGGGTCATCGCGCACTGCCATCGCGCGAATATAAAAGGAGGAGGTTGCCAGCAGCCGGCCGTGCTGGTCGAAAGCCTCGTCGAGGGACGCGAATTTGCGGAACTCGGCCATGATGACGACGGATTGGCCGTTGATCACCTCCCGGGTCCTCGCCTCGACGAAGGCCTGCCCGGCGCTTGCCTTGATCCCGAAAGGATTGTTGCTCCCCGCCGGCATCGCTTTGCCCCAATTGCTCTCGAGCGCCCATTGCGCCAGCGTGACCGAGGCCGGCACCTCCCATTTCCCGTGTGAGAGCTGCGCCGCGCTGACGACATCGGCCGGAAAGACCCCGACGGCGCCGGCCGGCCGCGGGGCAGAAGGCGGTGAGGCCGGGTGGGCCGCCCCGGTCGGCGCCGGCTGAGGCTGTCCCTGACCGGCGGGAGCCGCAGGCGGGGCAGGATGGGGCTGCCCGGTCGGTGCCGGTTGAGGCTGTCCCTGACCGGCCGGAGCGGCGGGTGGCCCCGCGTCGTGGGTGGTATTCGGCGGGCAGGGCGGAAAAACCGCAATCACTGTGAAGGTGCCGGAGCTGTCGGCCTGCTTGGTGACACTGTTCGGCGGCGAGTCGCTGGCCTCAAACTCCTGCATCACCTGATCGACGTCGCTTGCCGGAACACGACTGATCGTGAAAGTGCCGCACGTCATTGTGGTACTCCCCCTAGCGCCCGATTAAATCAACGATGGCCTTTCGCCTGAACGATTCCATTTTTGGATTGAGGCTATTCAGAAAAGTCGCGATCGGGATATTCGCCAACACAGGGTCCCCTTGGCTTTTCTTCCAGGCATTGAGCGCCCGGCTGTTGGCAGGGACCAGAATGGCGCGACCACTTGCGTCCTTGCGAAAAAGCCAGCCCTCGATGGTGAGCTTGCTCGGACTTGTACTGAAGTTGATCGAGCTCAGCGCCGAAAGGCTCCACTCGGCGGACTGGCGGTCCAGTGCCGCCTGCTGAGTGATGTTGGAGAGCGCGCCGGGGAGGCCTCCGGCATTCTTCAGCATTTCGAGATCGACATAGGCGCGGGCGAGCGGATAGACGTCGTCGGGACTGTTGAGGCCGGTAAGGATCGCGATCTTGGCGTTGGCGCGGTTAGCGTCGATCTGGGCGATGAGGGCCGGCACCGTGCGCTGATAGAACAGATCCTTGCTGATGGCGCCCTGGGCGCCGACGATCCCTGCCGATGCCGCCGAAAGCGCTGCCTTCGTCGCCGCGCCGCCGGTCGTCGCCCCGGCGCCGTTCAGGGCAAGCACGACGAGGTCGCCCCCGACGGAGAGCGCGTTGCTGTCGCCGAACAGTTTGCGCTGGAAGATATCGTATTCGATGTCGTAGGCGCGCAGTCTGTTGAGGACGATCGTATCCCTCAGCTGGCGCCGGAAGACCGGATCGAAGCTGGCGTTGTACTGCGCATCCATGGCCGGATCGAAATAGGCCTGCAGGGAGCCCAGAACCGCGCTCGTGTTTTCCGGATCGACAGGATAGCCCTCGACCGTCGAGCACGAACCGAGGACGGAGCTTGAGCCGATGAGGATCGCAGCCACCGCGAGGCGGCGCAGAGAGCCCCAAGTCGCGGTTCTCTTCGCCCCGGCTGAGCCTCCCCCACTCTCTTGCGAACCCCGCCGCCGGAAATCGAAAGGAGCCGTGCCCCGCCAAGCGAACGCCCGCCAACTCATGTATTGACTCCGAACGAACAGAGATATTCCGAGCAACGCGAATGCCCACAGCATCGCGCCGCCGACAATGTCTGAACTTCGCGACAACTACCTACCGGCAGTCAATATCCTTTGACGGCCTGAACCTTCTCAGTTCCGCCGCCATCAAGCCTGAGACCAGGTTTTCTGTCTCTCCCCCAAAAACTCCAGCGGAAATCAAGAATCTCATTTCGACCGGCAGTAACCCCTCGCGCGAGAGCGGCCATCTGCCAAAATAAATCCGAACAAATACTAGGCCACTTTTCGACACGGAGTCAACGGGCGGAACTGGCGCGTCTTGGCAAGGACGGGCAACCGCCAGATTTGCCTCCGATCCGATTGCTGCGTTCGCTCGGGTGCAAGAGCCGCCAGAATTGGGATTGACAGAGCCAGCGCCCCACCGGATCGGCGCTTGCTTTGCCGTCGCCGCCGGGCCACAAGCCCGGCATGCTCCACATCAGCGACCTCACGTATCGGCTCGGTCCGCGCGCGCTCTTCGACAAGGCAACGGCGGCGATCCCGGCGCGGGCGCGCGTCGGCTTCGTCGGGCGCAACGGCAGCGGCAAGACGACGCTCTTTCGGATCATTGGCGGCGAACTGTCGCCGGAGAGCGGAACGATCGGCCTGCCCCGGCAGGCCCGGCTCGGCCAGGTCGAGCAGGAAGCGCCGGGGGGCCCCGAAAAACTCGTCGATTTCGTCCTTGCGGCCGACCGTGAGCGCGCCGCCCTCCTCGCCGAGGCAGAGGACGCGCAGGACCCCCACCGGATCGCCGAGATCCAGACGCGGCTTGCCGACATCTCGGCCCATTCCGCGCCGGCGCGCGCCGCAGCCATCCTCTCCGGCCTCGGCTTCGACCACGCGGCGCAGGCCCGGCCGCTCTCGGATTTTTCCGGCGGCTGGCGCATGCGGGTGGCACTCGCCGCCGTGCTGTTCTCGACCCCCGACCTGCTGCTCCTCGACGAGCCGACCAACTACCTCGACCTCGAAGGCACGCTCTGGCTCATCGACTATCTCAAGACCTATCCCGCCACGATGCTCGTCATCAGCCATGATCGCGATCTTCTCGACGCAGTCGCTGACCACATCCTGCATCTCGACCAGGCAAAGCTGTCGCTCTACCGTGGCAATTATTCAGGCTTCGAGCGCCAGCGCCGCGAGCAGCAGGCGATCCTGCTCAAGCACCGCAAGAAACAGGAAGAGCAGCGCCGGCACATGCAGGCTTTCGTCGATCGCTTTCGGGCGAAGGCGACGAAGGCGCGCCAGGCGCAATCGCGGCTGAAGATGCTCGCCAAGCTGGAGCCGATCGCGGCGATCGTCGACAGCGAGGTGCTGCCCTTCCACTTCCCCTCTCCTGCCCGGCCCTTGCGCCCGCCGATCGTTGCGCTTCAGGGCGCCAGCGTCGGCTATGGCGAGACGCCCGTGCTGCGGCGCCTCGACCTCACGATCGCCGACGACGACCGCATCGCCCTCCTCGGGGCCAACGGCAACGGCAAGTCGACCTTCGCCAAACTCATCGCCGGCCGGCTCGCACCGATGGGGGGCGAGGTGCGGCGCTCGGAACGGCTCGCCGTCGGCTTCTTTGCCCAGCACCAGATCGACGATCTCGATCCCAAGGGCACGCCCTATTCGCATGTGGCGCCGCTCATGCCCGCGGCTGCGCCGGCGCAGGTACGCTCGCGCTGCGCGCGGATAGGGTTTTCGGGCGGCAAGGCCGAGACGCGCGTCTCCGAGCTGTCGGGCGGCGAAAAGGCGCGGCTCCTGCTCGGGCTTGCGACCTTTGCCGGCCCGCATCTCCTCATCATGGACGAGCCGACCAACCACCTCGACATCGACAGCCGCGCCGCTCTCATGGAGGCGATCAACGACTACGAGGGGGCGGTCATCCTCGTCTCGCACGACCGCTACCTGATCGAGGCCTGCGCCGACCGCCTTTGGCTCGTCGCCGACGGCACCGTGCGCCCGTTCGACGGCGACATGGACGACTATCGCCGGCGCGTGCTGGCTGCTGCGGGAAGCCCCGGCCAGGGAGCAAGGGAGCGCGAAGAGCGGGAGGAATCGCGGGCCGGCAAGGCCGAGGCGAGGCGGGAACCCCCCCGCAGCCGCCGCGAGACGGCGCCGCTGCGCCGGCGGCTGGAGGCGGTCGACGAGCGCATGAAGCGCCTCCATGATCTCTTGGCGCGCGTCGATGCGGCGCTTGCCGCACCCGACGCGTTCGCCAAGGACCAAGCCAAGGCGAGCGCGCTTGCCCAGCAGCGCGGCGAACTTGAGCGGGCGCTGATCGCGGCTGAGAAGGAATGGCTCGAACTGACCGAGGCAGCCGAGCGGGCGGAAGCGTGAAAATTCGGCATCATTGAAATTCCAGGGTTTATTTGAAATTGTTTTGTAAAAAATCGCATTCGTAGGATCTTGCACAACCCCCACCCTTAACCCCTCCCCGCAAGGAAGGGAACAGCGCGCCACTGCCGACTGCCTATTGCCGACTGCCGCTATTCGCTATTCCCTATTCGCCCCACCACCCGCCGCCTCACCCCCTCGGCCGCACGCCGTCGAGAAACAGCCGGACGGCCGCGAATGTGCGGTGCCGGCGTTGGGCTGCCGTTTGCTTGAAGCGGATGAGGGCGCGGCGTTGCGCGCTGCCGCCGATCAGCATGAAGAAGAGCTCGGCGCTCATGAACGGATCGTCGAGCTTGATCTCGCCGCGCGCCTCATAGGTCTGCAGGATGCGCACGATGCCGCCGAGCACGTTCTGGCGGGTCTTTTCCGTGAACAGTCGGCCGAGCGCCGGAAAGCGGTGCAGCTCGGTGACGATGATGCGGTGCATGGCCATGGCGTCGGGATGGACGGCGGCCCGCTCCAGCTCCTCGGCAAAGGCGAGGAGCCCCGCTTCGACCGGCGCCTCGCTCACCTGATAGGTCATCACGAAGCCGACGCGCTCCTCGATCAGGCGCTTCACGGCGGCGACGAAGAGCTCGCCCTTGTCGCGGTAGCGCGCATAGACGAAGCGCTTGGCAACGCCGGCTTCCTCGGCGATCGCATCGATCGAGATGCCGGCGAGCCCCTTGGCGGTGAAAAGCCGCGTGGCCGCGGCAAGCAGCCGGAGATGACGCCGCTCCGCCTCGGCCCTGGTCGGGCGGCCGCCCGGACCGCGGAGAAACCGCGCCGATTTCTTCGATTCGTTGCCTTCCAGGGACATCCCGTCCGTTCGTACGCTTGATTGCACTGCCGCGAGCCCGCAGGCAGCGGCCGCCTCGGCTGCAATGACAAACCACCTTGGCCGGGTTGCGCAAGCCCGGATGCGACGATGTCGCCCTTGCAGTATGCACTCGGGCGGAGCATAATGCAACGAATACGGTGCGTTGCATTATCGCGGGTGCGGCCTTGGGCAGACGAACGCTCATCATTCTCGTCGCCCTGCTCGCGATCGGGGCGGTCGCATGGTGGCAATTCGCCAACCAGCCCGATCCCGTGCGATGGCAAGGCTATGCCGAGGCCGATTACGTGAAGGTCGGGCCAACGCAACAGGG
>JAFAME010000349.1 GCA_019233695.1 Methylobacteriaceae bacterium | reverse complement strand
ATCCGGGCTACGGCCTGTTCGCCATGGTCGGCGCCGCGGCCCTGGTGGCGATCAACGTCGTCAACGACGTCGTCACTCGGCCGATCATCAGCCATGCCAACGAAGCGAGCGCCCGGGCACTGGCCGAGGCCGGCGCCACGGTGCGGCACGCCGAGGTCGTCGAAGCCATGGGCATGCTGCCGGCGCTGACGCGGCGCTGGCAGGCCCGGCAATCGGAGAGCGCGGCGCTGGTGAGCGGCGCCACCCGCAAGGCCGCCGCCTTCATGGCGACGTCGCGCGCGTTCCGGCTGTTGCTGACCGGCGGCATGATCGCCGTCGGCGTCGTCCTGGTGATGGGGCGCGACGCCTCGCCCGGCAGCATGATGGCGGCGTCCTTGATCCTGGCGCGGCTGCTGCTGCCGTACGAGCAGCTGGTCATCAACTGGCGCCAGTGGATCAACGCCCGCGCCTCGTTCGAGCGGACCCGCGCGCTGTTGACCAGCGCCGCCGGACGGCGCCCGGCGATCGCTTTGCCGCGGCCGACCGGCGGCCTCGTCGTCGACCGCCTGGTGTTCGTGCCGCCCGGCGTCGACCGGCCGGTGCTGAAGGGCGTCTCGTTCCGCTTGGAGCCGGGCGAGGCGGTCGGCGTGATCGGCCCCTCGGCCGCCGGCAAGTCGACCTTGGCGCGGCTCCTCGTACTGCTGTTCGAGGCGGATGACGGGCGCCTGCGCTTCGAGGGCCGCGACGTGCAGGCGCTCTCGGGCGAGGAACGCCGCCGCTACAATCGGCGCGTCCAGATGATCTTCCAGGATCCCTATGGCTCGCTCAACCCGCGCCTGCGCGTCGGCGCCTGCCTCGCCGAGGCCCTGTCGGTGCATCGGATCGTCGAGCCTGCACGCATCCCGGCGCGCGTCGCCGAGCTTATCGAGCTCGTGCATCTGCCGCCCGATGCGGCGCAGCGCTATCCGCACGAGTTTTCGGGCGGCCAGCGCCAGCGCATCGGCCTTGCCAGGGCTCTCGCCGTCGAGCCCGCCTGCATTATCGCTGACGAACCGGTCTCCGCGCTCGACGTCTCCGTCCAGGCGCAGATCATGAACCTGCTGCTTGACCTGCAGGCGCGCCTCGGCCTGACGCTCGTCTTCATCACGCATGACCTGCGGCTCGTCCGCCACATCGCCCATCGCTTGGCGGTGATGTATCTGGGCCGCATCGTCGAGATCGGTCCGGCCGCCGCGATCTTCGCTGCCCCTCGCCATCCCTACACGAAGGCGCTGCTCGCCGCCGTCCCGCAGCTCGATCCCGCCCACCGCCTCGATCGTCCGGCGGTGCAGGGCGAACTGCCAAGCCCGCTGGCGCCGCCGCCGGGCTGCACCTTTCATCCACGCTGCCCGAAGGCGCAGCACCTCTGCCGGCACACCGCGCCGGGACTCGCCGCCGGGGAAGGGCCATGGCCCGTCGCCTGCCACTTCGCCGATCCGGGCGTCTTCCCCGATCGCCTCGAGCCGGGGCCGGCATCAAGGCACTCCGAGGAGCAGGCGCTGTGACGGCCGGCGCCCCCGCGCCCTCGCTCACGTCTCGCCGCGCGCAATCAGCGCCGCCTCGACCTCGGCGCGGTTGAGGAGCACGATGTGCTGCTCGTGCGGCGGCCGCGCATCGGGCGTCACATCGAGGCCGAGGCGCTTCAGCGCGTAGAAGAGCAGCGCCCGGCGCACCGGGATGCGCAGTTCGCCCCGGTGAATGCCGTAGTCGAGCGCGATGGCGCGGGCCTGCGCCGGCGTGAGCTTTGGGTGCGGCGCGACGACGAGCTCGATGATGGCGTGCCAGTTGGCATCCTCGCGCGGGTCTGATCCCGCCGGCCCGGCGGCTGCCGCCTTCGACAGCCGCCCGAGCACGAAATCGCGGAACTCCTGCCGCTCGCGATCGAAGGCGCGCGCATGCCAGCGGAAGCCGTCATAGGCGAGCGCGTGGGGCTCGATGACGCGCCGCATCGGGCTCGGTCGGCTCATCGACTGATAGAGCGCTTCGAGCGCGTGCCGCTCGCGGATCGCGGCAAGCACGGCGCGCAAGAGCACCGCATCGACCGGCCGCTGCGGCACGGGCGCCGCCGCAAAGGGCGGCAGGGCGCCGAGCATGGTGTCATTCGCGGCGAGGACGCCAAGCTCGACGAGCCGCAATTCGCCGAGGAAGCGCCCGGCATCGGCGGGAGCCAGCACCGGCGCGAAATCCGGCCCGGCGACATAGCGTTTGGCCGACTTGTCGTAGGCAACGCCCGGCGGGTTGCGGGCAAGGTAGCGGGCGATGTCGCCCGAAGCCTGGCTCATCGACACGCCGAAGCGGGCGACGAGATCGGCGCGGTTCACTTCGCCGAGCCAGAACAGCCGCTCCTCGACGAACGCAAGCCGCTGCTCCACGCCCCAGCGCAGGGCGGGGGAGGGCGGGGTGGGGGGCGAGGCTGGGGAGAGGGAGGGGGAGGCGCGCGCCGGTGCGGTGGCCGTGGAGCGAGGCGGCGTCGGGCGCTTCATGACGGGCGCCTGGGCGGATGCTCCCCCGCCTGCGGGGGAGCTGTCGGCGCAGCCGACTGAGGGGGCGACCGCCGCCTGCCCATTGCCGACTGCTGATCTCGCCGGGCCGGATGCTCCCCCGCGACGCGGGGGAGCTGTCGGCGCAGCCGACCGAGGGGGCCCTGCCGACTGCCGACTGCCCACTGCCAATCTCCCGCAGCACCGGGCATGCCACGGCGCAACCGGCCGAAGGGGCGCACGCCATCCACAGCCAGTTCCGCGGAGCTTGACAAGCGGCAGGAGATCCATCTAGTTTTGATTACCATCGCGTTTCTGGAACCACCCAGCAACTGATCCGATCGACTTTCACGACGGATTATCTCTACCTGATTCGGCCGGCCGACGGCAGCATTTGTCACGCGCTGCAACCAGGGGTTATAGTGCGTGGATTCCGGTTGAAGAGGGATTGGGAGGGGATTCGAAATGAAGATGATTTCACTGAGGCGACTGAAATCATTGACGAGTATGTATCGATGAGCCCCGAAACCATTTCGTTGGACGTAATCTATTGCCGTGCCTACGGGCGGGAAATTGTTCCCTATGCCTTCCAGCGAACGCTGGCAACGGACGCCGATCTTGATGTGTTGATAGCACCGACTGGCCTCGGCAAGACGGCGGGCGTGATCCTAGGTTGGATCTGGCGGCGTCTTACCCAGCCGAGCCAGACCCCACGCAGGCTCATATGGTGCCTGCCTATGCGTACGCTGGTCGAACAAATCGCCCGCGAAGCTGAAGGGTGGCTGATCGGGCTTAACAGTACGTTTGAACAAGCGGGCCAAGACGCCCCGGAAGTTCATGTTCTGATGGGTGGAATGGCATCCAATACTTGGCGTCTGCATCCGGAGTACCCTGCGATCATTGTCGGTACTCAGGACATGTTGCTGTCGCGAGCCCTGATGCGCGGCTACGGTATGAGCCGGTTCGGCTGGTCGATCGACTATGGCCTTCTGCATTCAGACGCGTTGTGGGTCTTTGACGAAGTGCAGCTGATGGGGGCCGGGCTTTCCACTTCAGCCCAGGTCGAAGCGTTCCGACGCCGTGCTGGGTGGCGCTGCAAGGAAGCGGCACGAAGCCTGTGGGTATCCGCGACCCTTGAACCCGAATGGCTAGCCACCATCGACTATCGCCGAGAGGTCGGAACGCCTCGCACCCTCCGCTGGAATGATGGAGGTGCGCCGGAGCCGTCCGGATTGAGCGCACGCCTGGATGCCACGAAGGCGGTGACGAGGGCCGATACGGTGCTCACCGCAGAACACGACAAGAAGCCGGAGGCCTATGCGAAAGCGCTCGCAGCCGAGGTGATGCAGGCGCACAAGGACGGGCGAACGACGCTTGTGATAGTCAATACCGTCCGTCGCGCGCAAGCGCTCTACAGCGCATTGAGAAAGGCCGGTCGGGACGCCGCCGGCCTGTTGCTCCTTCACTCCCGCTTCCGGCGGCCGGAGCGACGGCGCTTGGAGGAGCGGCTGCGGTGCGAAGCGGGCGCGGACCGCATCATCGTCGCGACCCAAGCAGTTGAGGCCGGGGTGGACATGACTTCGGCGGTGCTCTTCACCGAGTTGGCGCCCTGGCCATCGCTCGTCCAGCGCTTCGGGCGCTGCAATCGCGCCGGCGAATTGAACGTCCAGGGCGGGGCGGAGGTCCGCTGGATCGACATCGAACTGAGCGAGACCGGTGGGTCGGCCGCACCTTACGACATCAGTACGCTGTGCGGTGCGCGTGAGACGATGGCCTTGTTGCCCAACGCGGCTCCTCGGAATTTGCCCCCGGCCGAGGCTCCTCCGTTGTCAGAGCAGGTCATCCGCGCCAAGGACTTCGAGGAGCTGTTCGACACTGATAGCGATCTGTCGGGCTACGATCTTGATATTTCAGCCTATATCCGCGACGCCGATGAAACGACTGTGAGCGTGTTCTGGCGCCAGACCGACGGTAACGTGCGAATCCATGCGCCTCGCCCTGGCCGCGACGAGCTCTGCTCGGCACCGCTCGGAAAAGAGCTAGAGAAATGGCTCCGTGATCGCCGTGGCGGCAGGGCTCCGCTTGCTTATGTCGAAGATCCTAACGGACGGAACAATGCCGGCTGGATACGTCTGGATACGGCGCAACGTCGTCTTCGGCCCGGGCTTGTTCTGATGCTCGACGTCAGGGTGGGTGGATACGATGCCGAGCTGGGATTCGTTGGCGGCTTATCTTCCGCGAAAGTCGAGCCTGTCGTCCTCGAGCCCGTTGAGAGTGCCTCAGGGGGCAGCTTCTCGACGGATGCCGATGTCGGTGAGACGACGGACGGCGATCCCCTCACGGCGATCGGTCAGGATGACGTCGCATTGGAGCGCCACCTGCGGCATGACGAGACGCTGGTTCGGAAAATCGCAAGCGCGGCTGGGCTCGACGAGGGTGCTATTCGGGTCCTGGCTCGGGCCGCTCGGTGGCACGATGTAGGCAAGGCTTACGGCCCGTTCCAGGCCCGGCTCGGACGCGCCGGCGACGGCCCCCTGCTGGCGAAGTCTAGGCTTGCCGACAGAGGCGATCGGGAAGATAAAGCGGTACGCGCGGACGGCCCCGACCAATTGCGGCGCTATTTTCGCCATGAACTCGCATCCGCCCTCGCGTTCCTCGATCAACACGATCGCGAGCCCGACGCCGACCTCACGGCCTTCCTGATCGCTGCCCACCACGGCAAGGTGCGCATGGGCCTGCGGGCGCTCCCAGGGGAAGAGGCCGACCCACCGGAAGCACGGATCGCACGCGGGGTGCAAGACGGCGACGAGCTACCGGAAGTTGCCTGCGGAGAGGAGATCTCCACGGCAAGAAGACTTGACCTCAGTCTAATGGAAATGGGCGAGGATGAGAACGGTCGACCGAGTTGGGGCGCACGGACGCAAGCTCTGCTAGGCGAATACGGCCCCTTCCGTCTGGCCTATCTCGAAGCTTTGCTCCGCATGGCGGACTGGCGGGCCTCAAATGCCGAGCAAAGTGGGGAACTCGACAATGAGTAAGATCCTGACTCTCGATGGCTGCCGCCCGACGCCGTTAGCGAACTATCTCAAGGCATTGGGTGTGTTGCGGCTGGTCTCGGAACAGAAGGACCACACTGCCCGCGGGTTCTGGCAACACGAGCGCTTCCACCTGAAAACAACGCTTGAACCCGACAGTCTACGCCGATTCTTTCTGGAGGACTACGCACCGACATCGATCGTGGCGCCGTGGAACGGGGGCAGCGGATTTTATCCAAAGGATGCCAAGGACGGCATATCGGCCATCGAAGAATCCACCTCAGATCGCTTCGAAAACTACAGGAGCGGAATCGCGACCTGCGGCCGACTAATTGCCGAACGCCGGTTAGGCGAGCGGCCGACCGATGCCGCCAAAACTGGCTTGATTGCCGCTGTGCGTGCGGAAGGCGATGAGAAGACAGTGGCGTGGCTAGACGCCGCCGTGGCTCTGACCGTCGATCGCACGGCATTTCCTCCTCTGCTTGGAACGGGAGGTAACGATGGGCGACTGGATTTCACCAACAACTTCATGCAGCGGCTGACTGAATTGATCGATGTCGCGACCGGAGGTGCGCGGGCCGGAGCAGCTGCGCTGCTCGACGATGCCCTCTTCGCTTTGCCAGCTATCGGGCTCTCGTCCGCCGCCGTCGGCCAGTTTTCGCCCGGTGCCGCCGGCGGAGCGAACAGCACCTCTGGCTATGAGGGGTCTGCACGGGTCAACAGCTGGGATTTTGTTTTGATGCTCGAAGGCGCATTAGTCTTTGCGGGAAGCGTGTCACGAAGATTGGAAGGCGCAGATCCGGCCTATCTTTCCTATCCGTTCACTGTTCGCGCGGCGGGCGCAGGGTTCGGAACAGCTTCGATCGAGGAACAGGCCGAGGCGCGGGGGGAGCTCTGGGCGCCACTCTGGAGCCGGGCGGCAACTCTGGCCGAAGTGCGCGCTCTGTTTCGCGAAGGGCGACTGTCGGTGGGCGCGCGCTTAGCACGCGACGGTTTGGACGCTGCTCGTGCCATCGCCAGCCTAGGCGCCGACCGGCGTATTTCGTCTTTCGAACGTTACGGTTTCGTCAAACGACAGGGTCTCGCCTATCTTGCCACCCCACTTGGCCGCCGCCTTGTGAGGCCGAATCCGGCTGGGGAGTTAGTAAGCGAGCTGGATAGAGGGCGATGGCTCGATACGGTGCGCGGTAAGGGCACTGGTGCTGACGCATCCGCCGAGTTGAGCGGTTCTGTGCGGGAACTGGAGGACAGCCTCTTTGATCTGGTGGCTCGCCCGAGAGATCCGCTCGTAGTCCAAGCAATACTGATCGCCGTCGGCCGAATAGTACGAAGCTCGGCTGAACGACCAAAGCTCTGGGAAGCCGTCCCACCGGTTCGTCCCCCACCCAGACTCACCGGGGCTTGGATAGCGGCGGCCGACGATGAATCTCCCGAGTTTCGCCTTGCGGTTTCGTTAGCGGGAGTGAGAGCGAGACTATTGGAGGAGTCCTCTGGCGAAGGCGGTGGCCGCTTTGGACTTTATATGCGGCAGCACTTCGCGCCGCTAGACCCGGAGGCCAATCCCGACCATCCGGCTTGGAGCGCGGAGAAAGGCGGCGCGGCTTATGTGTGGGGTGCCGGCGGTTTGGTGAGAAATCTTTGTGCAGTCGCCCAGCGACGTACGATCGAGCACACGCGCTCGGCGTTACCCGACAAGCCCTTTGACGCTGCGTTCGGGGTAGCAAGCGGCGAGATTGCAGACTTTCTTGACGCGTCGGGGAGTTTCGACAATCGGATTGCCGCACTGCTGGCCGGGCTTGTTTGGGTCAGACCTGCGCCTTGGCGTGGAGATCGCCTTGTCGCACCGCTGCCTTTCTCCTACGCGGCACTGAAGCCTCTTTTCGTCCCGCGCGCTGCTCTCATACGGCTTGGATACGAGTCGTTGGATTTACCAATGCCCGCAGCTCTTCCCGGTCTGTTGATGGCGGGCCAATTGGAGGATGCAATCCGCCTCGGCCAGGAGCGAGTTCGCGCCTCGGGTCTGCCGACTCCGTTTCTTTCCGGCCGCCGAAGCGGCACGGCGCGGCGCCCAGACATGCGCTTTGGCCAGCGTCTTCTGGCGACGCTGATCGTCCCGGTTGCGGACGGTGTCTTGCGCTCATGTTTCGAACAAGCCTATCCGCTCGATGAGGAGGAAACTGACAATGCCGCTTGATCTGGCGCCCCTGGATGGCGCCCCCCGCCTCCTGATCGAGGCAGAATTGAAGCCACTGCAGGGCGCTCGCTTCCAGCCAACAGGTTTCCCAAATCTCGGGCCCGCGAGATACGCTGGACCGGATAGCGGAGAAGAGTTTTTGTTGGTCGAGTCGGCTCAAAGTATGGCCAATCGACTGGAGACGGTTTGCTGGGACGAGCCAGCCGACGATTGGGTTCCGGCACTGCGGGGGCTGCCACTTGTCAAAGTGACCGATTCGACCGGCAAGGCGTTGACCAACTCGGTGCTTGAGTCGCACCGATTGAACTCGCCCTATATTCTGGAGGGCAAGGACCTCAGCGTACTTAACATCCTTAAGACGCGGCTGGCCGCTCTGGAGCAGGGCCGCGTCGATCTGCGCGAGTTGGCCCGGGTGTTGTTGTCGCTGGATCCAAACTCGTTACTGCACGGGGTTTTCCTCGCCAAGAAAGAACTTGCCGGCGGGCGTCTGCGCCTGCCGAGGGTGATTTCGGCGTTTGTCGAGGCCGAAGGCATTCACGTGGCTTCGAGTGGTGGCGTCAAGAACGACATCGTCGATCCTAGAGGGGATACAGCCAAAGGATTTGGCAATGTTCCGTTCGCCCGAGACGAGTTTACCGCTAGGCGGCTCGTCGCGTACTTTAATCTCGACCTCGTTCAGATCCGCGCCTTTGGGCTCGGCCAGATTGCTGAGCAATTTCTTGTCGCCTTCGCGCTTTTCAAGATCCGCGCTCTTCTTGCGCGCAGTCTAAGGCTTCGGACCGCCTGTGACCTGATGCTGGCGAAGCCTCTGACAATGACAGCTCCGACGGGCTCTCAACTCCCACAGCTTGACAAATTGGAGACAGAACTTCCAGCGCTTATCTCTGCGGTCGCCGCCGAGGGCCTGTTTGCAGAGCCGAGAGTGACAACCGTGATTTACAGCAAGAGGTAGATATCGGATGTTCGCGCTCATTTTTCGCTTCCCCACTGGGCGGTATCACGCCACCCCCTGGGGCCGGCATGTGAACGAGGGAGACGTGGCTTGGCCCCCCGAGCCTTATCGCATTCTTCGGACACTTATCGCTACCTGGTACCGGAAAGCGGACAGGACCGCCTATGACAAAGCGGCGCTCGCTCGACTTGTAGAGGCGCTGGCGGAGACCGATCCGATCTTCCATCTACCTAAGGCCATCCATGCGCATACGAGACACTATATGCCGCAGGGTAAACTTGTGGGCGGACGCGAAGATACCAAGCTTGTCCTTGATGCCTTCTACCGCGTCGATCCCGGTGCGGAGTTGATCGCCGCGTGGCCTCAAGTTGAGCTTGCGCCCGACCTGCTCGCGCTCGCGGGGCATTTGGCTGAGCGCATCGGCTATTTTGGGCGTGCCGAATCGCTTGCGACCGTGAGGGCCTCCGATCAAGAAATTTTGTCGGAGCCTGCAGACAAAATTCTTCCTGGAGAGACGGTACCCGGGCGAACAATGATCGATGTTCTTGCGCCTCTTTCCGCCTCTGCTTACGCGACCATCCGGACGGACCTTCTCGGACTGAACTCCGACCGAGCAGGCTCGACGCGACGGCGCGCATTCGAAGCGACCATGCCGCCCTCTTTACTTGAAGCGCTCGAGGCGGAGACCTCACAAATCCAAGCGGTGGGCTGGAGCAGGCCGCCGGCGGGCCGTGTCGTCCAGTACGCGCGACCGGAAGTCGGTCCGCGTCCGGCACGGGGTCGTTGGCGTCGTCGTTCGATCGAGCGCGACGATAAGCTACCGACCGTCGCCCGTCTGCTGCTTGCCGGGCGCCCGCGGCCCCGAATCGAGGATGCCGTAAAAATTGGAGAGATCTTTCGTCAGGCGCTTATTTACCGCATCAGTAGATCAGAAGGATTGGTTCCCTCGGTCATCACCGGGCGTGGCGAGGACGGCAAACCCCTTCGGGACCCCGGCCACGGTCATGCTTTTTTTTTGCCGGAGGATGACGATGGCGACGGCTTCATCGACCACTTGGTGCTCTTTGTCCGCGATGGACTGGAACGCTCGATCCGGCGTGGCGTCGAAGACCTGCGCCGCCTCTGGATCTCTGACCGTCGAAGCTCGCGGGCTGCTGATGACTCCCTCGAAGACGACGGTCGGCAGGAGTGGCGGCTCGCAGTTGAAGGTTACGGCAATCCTGAAATCTTTCGAGACAGCAACGTGCTCCGTAGCTCCGCCACTTGGCTCAGCGTCACGCCCTACCTCCGGCCATGGCATGTGAAGCTCAGCCCGCCCGAAGTTGAGACGGAGAGGATGGCGGGGGAGGAGTGCCGCCGGCGCGGTCTTCCAATCATCAAAGCGGAATTCGATCCCGATCAAGAGAGTCTCGGGCGCAGTGTTGCCATCCGCGGCGGCCGACGAAACGTGCTACACTTTCATCGCTTCCGAAGCAGGCGTGGTCTTGTGCAGCCCGACCGCTCTGGCGCCGCGCTTCGGTTAACTTTTGCCAAGCCGATCCCGGGCCCGATCGCTCTTGGCTTCGGCTGCCACTACGGCCTGGGGCTCTTTCGGGCGGTTGACTGAAAATCTCGTCTGCCAGTGCAGTGCCGATTGCAAACTTTCCGTTCTCGGATGTTGCCGGTACGGCAACATCCCGCCTACAATTCGGTGTTGACTATATCTTATGTGGCTGGCATGAATCGAACCGCTCCCGATTCGGATCGGAATCTGAGAGCGGATCGACGACTACCGTGGAGGGATGGCCGAGAGGTTGAAGGCAACCTGCTTTGCAAGCGGTACAGGGAACTCGCTTCGCCGGTGAAGACCCTGCGTGGGTTCGAATCCCACTCCCTCCGCGTCCACGGTGAGAGAATAGTAGCAGCGACCGCACCGATAGGCAATCAATGGACGCAAACACTTCTCCTGCGTATCCGCGGTCTTTATATCGTGGCCTATTTGAAGCCCGTTCTCGGAAGCTGCGGGGTAGGGCGGAAGACCAATATTCCGCGGCACTAGTTGCCGCGGCCTCATTGAGCCAGGAAGGGAACCCGGACGAACAATGCCCTCCCCCACCTACCTCCTCTTCCGCCGTGCCATCCTCGCTCGCAGGCAGGTCGTGTGCACCTACCGCGGCCGCCGCCGGGAGCTTTGCCCGCATATCCTCGGCCACACGAGTGGGGAGGAGAAGGTGCTTGCCTTTCAGTTCGGGGGCGAGAGCGCCAAGGGTCTGCCGCCGGGCGGCCAATGGCGCTGCCTTGCGCTGGCCGAGGTCGAGGAGGCCGACATCCGGGACGGGCCCTGGCATGAGGGCCGCAGTCACCTCAGGACCCAGCTCTGCATCGAGGTCGTCGATGTGGACGTCAATGTCCCCCGCGGGCGAAGGCTTGGGGGCGCGCGCAAAGATCCGCCGGCGAGCGCATCGAAATCGTGACAGGCGCCGAGCGTCTCACGCGGCCGCCTGCGCCTTGATCAGCGACACGGCGGGAATTCCCAGACCTTCGTGCAGGCGTCGGATCATGGCGAGCGTCAGGGGGCGTTTGCGCGAAAGCACTTCATGAACCCGGTTGCGCCCGCCGATATAGGGGATCAGGTCGCGCGGGGCGAGGCCCTTCTGCTCCATGTGATATTTGATCGCCTCCACCGGGTCGGGCAGGTCGAGCGGGTAGTGCCTGGCTCGAAGGCCTCCACCAGCGTGACCAGCACGTCGAGGCGGTCGCCTTCGGGCGTGTTTCGTCTGGCCGTCATCAAGCCTTCGATTTCCTTGAGGGCGCGCCGGTAGTCCCGCTTGGTCTTGATCGGTGCGATATCCATTGGCTTCACTGAGCTGCGGCAAGGCTGCCATATTGCAACTTTGCTTATCAGGCGACGTCCCATTTCCCACCACTAGACGGTCTGCGCGGGATCCATCGTTTTGCTCATGCGTCCTACGAACCTGATGTAAACCACCCTGTATGGATAGTTGATACACACCACGATGCGATACTTGTTGCCGGCGATGTTGAATATGGCTCGACCATCCCTGAGAATACTGGCGGAACGCATGTCCCGCTTCACGTCGGCTGGTCTGGCCCAATCCGCCGTCTTGACGTGCCTGTACCAGGCCGTGAGCGTTGGGACCAAGCGAAACTCCGGGCGGGTTCCTTCCGTGGCGTGAATTCGCAGCTGCGTCGTACTTCGCTTGGCGTGCACCTCGCAAGAAAACCGCGGCAGCAAGCAATCGGCAGTCCGGCTGTGCTCGCCCCCAGAATTCCCCTGGACCAGCCTCGCATTTCCCGCTTTGATGGCATTCGTTGCGTCCACGACCGGGGATTGTGGCGTATGGCTTTTCCTGCGGCGCCGCCCCCTGTCGCGCCGGCCCAGCTCAGCCTGGAACTGCCCGCCCCGCCCGCCGGCGATGAGACGCCGCTCGTCCCGGTGCGAATGGTCAACGAGTGGGTCTATTGCCCGCGCCTTGCCTTCCTCGAATGGGTCGATGGCGAATGGGCCGACAGCGGCGATACGGAAGAGGGCAGGCGGGCGCATGTGCGGGTCGATGCTGGCGGCGGCCGGCTGCCGGCGCCCGAGGCGACGGAGGACCGGCCCGATTTCATCGCCCGCTCGGTGACGCTCGGCTCGCAGACGCTCGGCATCGTCGCCAAAATGGACCTCATCGAGGGGGAGGACGGCGCCGTCACCCCGGTCGATACCAAGAAGGGCAAGCGCCCGCATGTCGCCGAAGGCGCCTATGAGCCCGAGCGCGTGCAGGTGTGCGCCCAGGCGCTGATCCTGGAGGACGCGGGCTATCGCGTCGCCGAGGGGGTGATCTGGTACGCCGCCTCGCGCGAGCGCGTGCGCATCCCGCTCGAGCCGGAGCTGCGGGCCCGCACGCGCGAGGCGATCGCGGCGCTGCGGCTTGCCGCCGCCGCCGGCCGGCTGCCGCCCCCGCTCGTCGACAGCCCCAAATGCACCAAGTGCTCGCTGGCCGGCATCTGCCTGCCCGACGAAGTGACCTTCTTTCGCCGCGGCCTTGCGCCGCGCCCGCTGAACCCTTCGGCCGACACGGCCCTGCCGCTTTACGTGCAGGAGCCTGGCGCCCGCGTCACCAAATCGGGCGAGGTGCTGGCGATCGAGACCGAGGCAGGCAAGACGGAGGTAGCGCTCGGTGATATTTCCGAACTGGTGCTGCACGGGCCGATTTCGCTGACGACGCCGGCGCTCACCGCGCTCCTGCGCCAGGAAACGCCGATCACCTATGCCTCCTCGGGCGGCTGGGTGCTTGGCCACACCGTTTCGACCGGCCACCGCAACGTCTCGATCCGCATCGGGCAATATCGCGCCGCCTTCGACGAGCGGCGCAGCCTTGCCTTCGCGCGCACGCTGGTGGCGGCGAAGATCCGCAACAGCCGCGTGTTCCTGCGCCGCAATTTCAAGGCGGGCAACGAGGCCGAGCGCGACGGCACCCTCGAAGCGCTCGGCCGGGTCGCCGAGCGCGTGCCGCATGCGACGAGCGAGGCCGAGCTCCTCGGCCATGAGGGGGAGGCGGCGGCGCGCTATTTTCGTCTGTTCTCCACCATGTTCGGCGAGGCAGCGGCGGGCTTTCCGGAATTTTCCTTCGACAAGCGCTCACGCCGGCCGCCGGCCGATCCGGTCAATGCCATGCTGTCGTTTGCCTATTCGCTGTTGATGCGCAGCTGGCTCGGCGTGCTCTCGGCCGTGGGCTTCGATCCCTATCTCGGCTTCTACCACCGCCCCCGCTTTGGGCGCCCGGCGCTTGCGCTCGACATGATGGAGCCGTTCCGACCGATCATCGCGGATTCGACTGTCATCCAGGTTATCAACAACGGCG
>JAFAME010000029.1 GCA_019233695.1 Methylobacteriaceae bacterium | reverse complement strand
CGGACGCGGCGGGGGAGCGCGTCGTGTGCATCCGGCCGCATGACATCCGCCTGGGGGCGCCGGGCAGCCCCGGCAACCAGCTCTCGGGGATCGTGCAGGCGGTGCAGTGGCAGGGCGACCATCACGCCATTACGCTCGATTGCCTGGGGACACCTGTTCGCCTCGTCTCGACGCCGTTGCGCGAGCCGCCGAACCTCGGCGCCGCGGTGGAAATCTGCTTCTCCGCCGAGGATGCCACGCTGATTGCCGACGAGGCGCCGAACCGTGGCTGACGCGACGTTGGCCCGACTGTCGCGCCCATCGGTGCAGACGGACAGTTTTTGGGTCATCCCGCCGCTTCTTGTCCTTGCTGTGCTGTTCTTCTACCCGCTGTCGCTGATCGCCACGCAGGCGTTCACCAACGGCACCGGCCCGGTCTCGCTGACGCAGTTCGGCGCGGTCCTCGGCTCTGCCGTCTTTCGCAGCGCGCTCCTCCACACGATCGAGATTTCGATCTCCGCCAGCGCCGGCTGCCTGCTGCTCGGCTTCGTGATCGCACTCGTCTTGTCCTTCGCGCCCTTTCCGGGCGCACGGGTTGTGGCGCGCCTGATCGACACGTTCATCGCGCTGCCGACGTTCCTCATCGCGCTCGCGTTCACCTTCATCTATGGCTCGGCGGGCGTCCTCAACGGCGCACTCATAGGGGCGTTGCATTTCGAGACGCCCCCTATCGACTTCCTCTACTCGCCCTGGGGAGTGATCCTCGCCGAAGTAACCGTGTACACGCCCTTCGTGCTGCGGCCGCTGCTCGCGACCTTCTCGCTCATCGACATCGCGCAGATCGAGGTGGCAAGCAGCCTTGGCGCCAAGCCCTGGCGGGTGGTGCGCGAAGTCATCCTGCCTGCAGCGGTCCCCGCGCTTCTGGCAGGGGGCAGCCTGTGTCTCCTGCTCACGGTGAACGAATTCGGCATTGTCCTGTTCATCGGCGCGAAGGGGGTGATAACACTGCCGCTTCTTGTGTACGACAAGGCGATCCAGGAATTCGACTATACGGCGGCCTGCGTCATCGCCCTGATCAACGTCGTCCTGTCGCTTGCGCTCTACTTTGTCTACCGGCTGCTCGTGGGAAGGCTGGGAGGCCGTCGTGCTGGTCTGGTCTAAGTCGGGTCGGGCGCTCGTCTGGACATTTGCGGGGCTGCTGATCGGCATCGTCTACGCGGCGCCGCTCGCCATCATCGCGATGGCGAGCCTTGCCGGCGAGTGGAACGGCGTGCTGCCCACGAAGCCGACGCTGGAGCACTATGCGAGCGCCTTGAGCGGCGCCTCCGGCGAGCAATTGCAGGCGAGCCTGATCACCGGAGCCGTCGCGAGCCTCGTTGCCCTGGGGCTCGGCACATGGGCCGCACTTGCGCTGCGGGCGATGGCTCCTCTGCCAAGGCGCATTCTCGACGTGATCTTCTTCATTCCGAGCGCGGTTCCCTCGGTCTCGGTCGGACTTGGGCTGCTCGTCGCCTTCAGCCGTCCGCCCCTCCTTCTCAACGGCACGACAACGATCGTCTTCATTGCCCATTTCGTGCTCATCTCGGCGTTCACCTACGGCAACCTGTCGGCCGGCCTCGCGCGCCTGCCGCCGGACTACGAGCAGGTGGCCGAGAGCCTCGGCGCGCGGGCGTTCTATCGGCTCACCCGCGTGACCCTGCCTCTCGTCCTGCCGTACATGCTGGCCGCATTGAGCCTGAGCTTTGCCATGTCGATGGGCGAGCTTGGCGCGACGATCATGGTCTATCCGCCAGGGTGGGTGACGATGCCGGTCGGCATCTTCGCGCTGACCGACCGCGGCGACGTGTTCGAGGGCTCGGCCCTGACCATGCTCCTCATTGCGAGCACGCTTGCGATGTTGCTGATCCTCTCGCGCATTCCGACCAAGGCAGCCCCAAGATGATGACTTGTCTGCAGCGGCCGGTCCCTGACTGGCCTCGGTTGGCCCGGAATGCTACCAAACCACGGCACACATAAGCGTCATGAAGCCATGCTAGCCACCGCCGCCAATCGGCTTCACCGAAGAAGTTCGCACGGGCTGCAGATCAGGAGGGTCACAATATGAAAAAGACTTGGGCATACCTCGGCACGGTCGCGGCCGTAGCCATTTGCGCCTCGACGGGCATGGCCAGCGCCGCCTCGATTGACGACCTCGTCGCCGGCGCCAAGCAGGAGGGGCAATTGACCGTCATCGCCCTGCCGCGCGACTGGTGTGGCTATGGCGCGCTGATCGATGGCTTCAAGACGAAATACGGCCTGAAGGTCAACGAGCTCAACCCGGACGCAGGCTCTGGAGACGAGGTCGAGGCGATCAAGGCCAACAAGAGCAACAAGGGCCCGCAGGCGCCTGACGTCATCGACGTGGGCCTTTCGTTTGGGCCAACCGCCAAGACCGACGGCTTGCTCGCGCCTTACAAGGTGTCGACCTGGGACACGATCCCTGCCAGCGCCAAGGACGCCGACGGCGCCTGGTACGGCGATTATTACGGGGTGCTCGCCTTCGAGGTGAACAAGGACATCGTCAAGAAGAGTCCCACCGACTGGGCCGATCTGCTGGGGGCCGATTACAAGAATGCCGTCGCGGTCGCCGGCGATCCGCGCGCCTCGAACCAGGCGATCCAGGCGGTATTCGCGGCGGGCCTCTCCGGCGCCAACGGTGACATCGCCAAGGCCGGCGAGGCGGGCCTGAAGTTCTTTGCCGATCTCAACAAGAACGGCAATTTCGTCCCCGTCATTGGCAAGGTCGCCTCGTTGGCGCAGGGCGCCACCCCGCTCATCATCCGCTGGGACTATAACGCGCTCGCCGATCGCGACACGCTCAAGGGCAACCCCGACGTCGATGTCGTCGTGCCGAAGAGCGGCGTCGTCGCCGGCGTCTATGTCCAGGCGATCAGCGCCTATGCGCCGCATCCGAACGCCGCCAAGCTGTGGATGGAATACCTTTATTCGGACGAAGGCCAGCTCGGCTGGCTCAAGGGCTATTGCCACCCGATCCGCTTCCAGGATCTCGCCAACAACAAGAAGATCCCAACCGACGTGCTGGCGAAGCTGCCGCCGGCGGAAGCCTACGCCAAGGCGGTGTTTCCGACCCTCGACGAACAGGGCAAGGCCAAGGAAGTCATCACCAAGCAATGGGACGCAGTCGTCGGCGCCAACGTGAAATAGCCACTGACCTGCACCCCCTTCTTCCCGCCTTCCCGCCGGGAGAAGGGCGGGCAGGGGCGGGCGGATGCAGGAAGAGCTGGCCGGCGCAAATCGCCTCTTCCGTCGCCCCGTAACGAGGCCCGCCCCCGCTTCGAGAGGCCGCGCCAATGGTCGTCCAAACCATCGTCGAGGACTTTCCGCCCATCGCCGCCGCGCCGCGCCGACGGCTGTCGTGGAGCTGGCTCGGCGTCGTGCCGTTCTTCGCTTTCACGGCGTTGTTCCTTCTCCTGCCGACCGGACTTCTGATGGTCGGCGCCTTCCAGGACGCCGACGGCTATTTCACGCTCAACAATATCCGCAATCTCTTCACCGAGACGATCTGGAACGCCTACAAGATCAGCATCGAGGTGAGCTTTGCCTCGGCGCTCCTCGGCGCGCTCCTGGGCTTTCTTCTCGCCTATGCCGTGATCGGGGGCGGGCTGCCGCGCTGGCTGCGCCCGACCCTGATGACGTTGTCGGGTGTCGCCTCGAATTTCGCCGGGGTGCCGCTCGCCTTCGCCTTTCTCGCCACGCTGGGTCCGACCGGCCTCGTGACGGTGCTGCTGATGTATTTCTTCAACTTCAGCCTGCGCAGCACCGGGTTCAACCTGTTGAGCTTCTGGGGTCTAACGCTGACCTACCTCTATTTTCAGATCCCCCTGATGGTCCTGATCATGACGCCGGCGCTCGACGGCCTGAAGAAGGAATGGCGCGAAGCGTCTTCAATTCTCGGGGCGACGCGGTGGCAATACTGGCGCCACGTCGCGCTGCCGGTCCTCTGGCCGAGCTTCCTCGGCTCGGCACTCCTGCTCTTTGCCAATTCCTTCGGTGCGATCGCGACGGCCTACGCATTGACCGGCTCCTCGCTCAACATCGTCACGATCCTGCTCTACGCCCAGATCCGAGGCGACGTGCTGCACGATCAGAACCTCGGCTACGCGCTTGCGCTCGGCATGATCGTCCTTACGGGGGCTTCCAACATCTTCTACATCTGGCTTCGCGCGCGCAGCGAGAGGTGGCTCAAGTGAAGCGCGGCAGGGTCTGGTCGTGGGTCGCCATCGCCATCGGCGCGATCTATTTTTTCGTGCCGCTGATTGCGACCTTCGAATTTTCACTGAGGATGCGGCGTGGCACCCATAGTTTCGATGCCTATGCGGTCGTCTTCAGCGATCAGCGCTTCCAGGCCTCGTTTCTCTATTCCTCGGTCCTCGCGCTGGCGACGATCGTGGTCGGCGTTCTGCTCGTCGTGCCGACCGCCTATTGGGTCGAGCTCCGGTTGCGCCGGCTGCGTCCGCTCGTCGAATTCATCACGCTGTTGCCGCTCGTCATTCCGGCGATCGTTCTCGTCTTCGGCTATCTGCGTATTTACAACAGCTCGTCCTGGCTGCCGCTGACCGCAAGCGAGAGGGGCACGGACATCCTTTTGATGTTCGGCTACGTCAGCTTGTCGCTGCCGTACATGTATCGCGCCGTCGACACGGGTCTTCGTGCCATCGACGTGCGGACGCTGACGGAGGCAGCCGAGAGCCTCGGCGCCAAATGGCCGGCGATCCTCTTCCGGGTGATCTTCCCGAACGTCCGCTCAGGCATTTTGAGCGGCGCCTTCCTGACGTTCGCCATCGTGATCGGCGAGTTCACCCTGGCAAGCCTCCTCGATCGGCCGGCCTTCGGCCCTTACCTGCAGCTGATCGGCGCCAATCGGGCCTATGAGCCCGCCGCGCTTGCCATCATCGCGTTTGCGGTCACCTGGGCGTGCATGGGACTGATCAATCTCGTTGGAAGCGGCGCCCGCGGCACCGCACCCGCGCGCTAGCACGAGGGGCAGGCATGGCGTTTCTCAGCATCCAGGAATTGCGCAAGGTATTCGGCGCGGCAAGCGTCGTGCAAAAGTTCGATCTTGCGGTCGAGCGCGGCGAATTCATCTCGTTCCTGGGACCGAGCGGCTGCGGCAAGACCACGGTCTTGCGCATGATTGCCGGCTTCGAGAGGCCGACGTCCGGCGCCATCCGTGTCGACGGCAAGAACGTGACGGACCTGCCGCCGAACCGGCGCAACGTCGGCATGGTGTTTCAGGCCTACGCCTTGTTCCCGAACATGACGGTTGCGGGCAACGTCGCCTTTGGCCTGAAGGTCGCGCATCGGCCTCAGTCCGAGATTGCTGCGCGGGTCGAGGAGATGCTCAAGCTGATCAAGTTGCCCGCCCTCGGCAACCGCTATCCCTACCAGCTCTCGGGCGGGCAACAGCAGCGGGTCGCGCTGGCGCGGGCGCTGGCCATCAAGCCCCAGATCCTGCTGCTCGATGAGCCGCTCTCGGCGCTCGATGCCAAGATTCGCGTCTCGCTCCGCGAGGAGATCCGGACGGTCCAGCGCAATCTTGGCATCACGACGATTTTCGTGACACACGACCAGGAGGAGGCGCTGTCGATGTCCGACCGCGTGGTGGTGATGAACGAGGGTCGCATCGAGCAGATCGGTACGCCGTTTGAGATCTACAACTACCCGCGCACCCGGTTCGTGGCCTCCTTCGTAGGCACATTGAACATCCTGCAGTGCCGGGTCGCCGATCCCGCCCGCGGAACGATCATGATCGACGAGCAGGAGATCGTCGCCTCACGCGGGCTCAACGGTGCGAAGGCGGGCGAACTGCGCTCGGTCGCGCTGCGGCCTGAAGCCGTGTCGCTGCGGGAGGCGAACGGGGACTGGAATCGTCTGCGCGGCACCATCGAAGAGGTGAGTTTTCTGGGGGCGATCGTGCGCATCCGCGTGCGGTTCAAGGAGAGCGCCGTCTCGCTCGACACGTTCAACAGCCCTGGCGCCCCACCGCCCGAGCGAGGCCAGTCGACGATCGTCAGCTTTGCGCGCGACGACCTGCTGGTGCTCGATGGCGCAGAGCCGGCGTGAGCGCTGGTTGCTCCCGCAGGGACGTCCAGATGTCTTCGACGATCGGAATGGTTCCGGTCTCGGCTGAGCCGCGCTGGCCTCGGTGGCGCACGTTCACGAAGCCGTTACGTGGAAACCGTAACGCTAAGCCAAGGCTTGCGGCCAGTGGTTGTTCGGTTCGCTCCGAGCGCGCTATGCCCCTGCCCATTGCACGAAGTTCGTTGGACGCAGGCGAACGTGGGAAACGTCGGTCTCGCCCCCTCGGATTGGCGTCCCGACTGGCCCAATCAGGGGCGCTGAGCAACGTCTTGGCCGACGGTGCAGGGCAGCGGGGTCCTGATATCGAACCCTCCGGGGGAGGCGCCACGCCGCGCTCGCAGCCGAGGCCTGCGAAAAATGGACGAGTTGGAATTGTATCAGCTGGCAACCGAACGGCGGAAGATGTTTCGAAATCTCGTGGCCATGAAGGCCAAATTCGAGATCGAGATCTCCGATATCTTCATCTTTCTGGGACTGGGCCTTCTCAATTTCGAGCGGGCCAATATCGGGCCTATGAATGTGCAGCCGATCAGTGTTTCGTCGCTCTCGGATTTTCTCGCCATGCCGAAGGAGACGGTGCGACGAAAACTCTCCAATCTCGAGCACAAAGAGCTTGTGTCGAAAACCGGCTACGGCTTCGTGGTCAAGGATGTCGGGGCCTGGAGGAACTTGGCCGAGGCAACCAACCTCTGAGTTGCATCGAGCGCTTTTCAGCTCTCGAGCCCTTCGGTAGCGGCAATTTCGATCCCAAAACCCTCTAGGCCGACATACTTCCGCGGCGTCGAGGACAACAGAATGATCGAAGTCAGACCGAGATCGCGAAGGATCTGGGCGCCAAGGCCGATCTCGCGCCAGGAGGTGGTGCGGGCAGCTTCGGACGTCGTTTCTGACGTGCCGACGACATTGACGGGCACCCCGGCAGTGCCATCGCGCAGGTAGACGAGCACGCCGCGGCCCTCCTTCTTGAATCTGGCCAGGGCTCTCGCGATGGTTTCGCCGCCGGCAAGAACATCGCCGATGATGTCGGCACGATGCAGTCGGGCGGGAACGCCGGGACGATCCCCGATGCGGCCATAGACAAATGCGAAGTGCTGCACCGTATCGAATGGCGTCACGTAGGCGTGCCCGGTGAGCTCTCCGACCATCGTCTTGACCGGAAAAGTCGCCACCCGCTCGACCAGTTTCTCGCGCGCCTGCCGATAGGCGATGAGATCGGCGATCGAAACCTGCTTCAAGCCGTTTTTTTGAGCGAAACCGGCGATCTGCGGTCCGCGCATCACGGTGCCGTCATCGTTGACGAGCTCGGCCAGAACACCGACCGGCCGCAATGCCGCGAGGCGTGCAAGATCGACGCAAGCCTCCGTGTGTCCGGAACGCATGAGCACGCCGCCGTCCCTGGCGATCAACGGAAAGACATGGCCGGGGCGGACGAAGTCGCCGGCGCCCATGTTGGAATTGGCAAGGGCGCGCACTGTATTCGTGCGCTCTTCGGCGGAGATTCCGGTCGTCAAGCCATGCCGCACGTCGACGGTCACTGTGAATGCGGTGCCTTGCGCGGCATCGTTGGCCGACACCATCGGATCGAGCCGCAGGCGTCGTGCCTCTTCCCCCGGCATCGGGGCGCAGACGATGCCCGATGTGTGCCTGATGATGAAGGCCATGCGCTCGGGCGTGCATAGCGAGGCAGCCACGAAGAGGTCACCCTCGTTTTCGCGATCGTCGTCGTCTGTCACCACCACGATCTCGCCCTGGGCGAAGGCTTCGACGGCCGCAGCGACCGAGTGCGTCATGAGATGAACCTCTCCAGCCTGGCCGGCGAGCGCGAGGAAGTCGTTTGGGGTCACCACGCCGTTCGTCTCACGCGAGATCAGCACCGCCGTGTCGCGCGAGAGCCAAGCGCCTTGCGAGTTGCACAATTGGGTGATCGCGCCCGGCGAGACGCCAATGCGGCGCGCAAAATCCACCCGGCTCACGTGGTTCTGCTTCAGCCATGCCGCCAGCTTCATTGGTTCAGCATAACGCACCGCTGATTTTAGCCCAACTCAAACGAAGCTTCCTTTTTAGCCAAACACAATAATCGCATCCGGGGACGACCGATCTGATGCAAGGCGCCGAGCCTGCGCGCTCGCAGCCGCGCTCTCCATTTAACGTCAAATTAAGCGGCATTTGCGCATCTTCGCACATCCAGAGACCCCTTTCCGAAAGGCCGCGCGGTTGGTTGCGTTCGCTGCGACCAGGTCCATAAGCCGAGCCTTTCATGAGCGTCGTGACGAGCCATAAGTCGGACGAAGAGACGAACGCCCCGGCAGTAGCATCGGGGGCGCGTTTCTCCGCGCGCAAATCGATCCGCTCGGCGCTGGTGCGAAGAACGACCGGGATCGTCGCCTTCGTTGCGACCGCCTTGAGCCTCGCCTTCGGCCTCTACCAATGGCACAGAACCGCCGATCTCCTCATGGAGCGCGGGCACACTGCCATCGCCTTGATCGGAGGCCCCACGGTGCGGGCGCTTCAGACACGCGAAGTCGACGCGCTTCAGGAATTGATGGCCGCGTTTGCGGCCGACCAGGACTTTGCCTCAGGCATCGTGGTGGACGCCGGCGGCGCGGTCGTCGCCTCAGAGCACGCTCAGGGAGCCGACGCGCTGACGCCCTCCGGCGTCGCCAGCCTGCTGAGCAGCGCAGCCAAATCCGCGCCTCTTCCTGAACGCGCCGACATCGTCACCTCGGCAAACTACATCGGCGTGCTGCCGCTCTACGGCGCGGGACAGGATCATCCTTACCTCGGCTATGTCGCGCTCAGCTTTTCGCGTGAGCGCCTGTTTGCCCACTCCTCCCTGGGCCTTGTCATCATGGCATGGGCGGCGTTCGTCCTGGTCGTTGTCGTGAGCGGATTGTTGAACGGCGGCCTTGTGCGCATCACCGGTCCGCTCGCGGAACTGACGCGTGCCATGCAGCGGCTTGCCGAAGGGGATCTGTCGGTCGAGATCCCCGCACGCCTGCGTGATGACGAACTCGGCGCCATGGCGGCGATGGTGCAGTCATTCAAGGAGAGTCTGGCCGACCGATCCTATCTCCAGCACAAGGCCGCGAGCGACCGAGCCGCAACCGAGACCCGACAACAGCGAATCGATGGGCTCGTCTTCGAGTTCCGCTCGGCAGTCGGCGAGGCTCTCGACCAGGTCTCGGCCAACAGCGACCAGATGACCATTGCCGCCAATCTCCTGTCATCGATTGCGACCGAAAGCGCCAAGCGGGCCCGCGCTGCCTCCCAGGCGACGACCGAGGCGTCGGCAAACGTGCGCAATGTCGCGCAGGCGGCCGAGCAACTGTCCGTCGCCATCGCACAGATCGAGACCGAGGTCGCACGCACCCGCAACGTGGTGGTCGAGGCAGCCCGCACCACGACGCAAACCGCCGACACGATCGACGGGCTCGCCGCCAAGGCCCAGCAGATCGGAGAGATCGTCGGGCTCATTCAGGCAATTGCCGCCCAGACCAACCTTCTTGCCCTTAACGCCACCATCGAAGCGGCGCGCGCCGGGGAGGCCGGGCGAGGCTTTGCCATCGTGGCCCAGGAAGTGAAATCGCTTGCCGGGCAGACGGCGCGGGCGACGGAGCGCATCGCCGACCATGTCGCCACCATACAAAGCGCCACCGGCCATGCGGTTGCAGCCATCGCCTCGATCACCGCGACGATGACCCAAGCCGAGGGCTTTGCGGCCGGGATTGCCGTTGCGGTCGAGCACCAGGCTGCGGCAACGAGTGAAATCTCGCGCTCGGTGACGGAGGCCGCACAGAGCACGGAATCGGCGGCGGTCAACATGGAGCGCCTCGACGCGGCGGTCGGCGAGACTGATCAATCCGCCGCCCAGGTCCATCAGGCGGCAACCGACGTCAATGAGCAGGCCAAGCAGCTGCGCGAGACCGTCGACAACTTCCTGATGGCGGTGGCCCGCATTTGAGAAGTGTCGAATCCGCCCCGGGCACCGGCTCCGGCCCGCAGCAGGCTGCGGCGTGGCTCGCTACTTGGTCGCCTGCTGATACATCTCCGCGACATGGGCCCAATTGACGAGGTGATCGACAAACGCCTTGAGGTAATCCGGCCGACGGTTGCGATAGTCGATGTAATAGGAATGCTCCCACACGTCGCAGCCAAGAATGGGCGTTGCGCCATGGACCAGCGGACTTTCCCCGTTCGGCGTCTTCTGGACGACGATCTTGCCGTCCTTGACCGCAAGCCAGCACCAGCCCGAGCCGAACTGCGTGACGCCTGCCTGGATGAATTCCTCCTTCATCTTGTCCACTGAGCCAAGACTCGATGTGACGGCCTTTTCAAGCGTGCCGGGAAGCGAGCCGCCGCCGTTCGGCTTCATCCATTTCCAGAAGTGGATGTGATTGAAGTGCTGGCCTGCATTGTTGAAAAGCCCTGCATTCTTACCGAAAGACCCTTTCACCACCTCCTCGAGGGACTTGTTCTCCCATTCACTGCCTTTGAGAAGGTTGTTGCCGTTGGTGACGTAGGCCTGATGATGCTTGTCGTGGTGATATTCCAGCGTTTCCTTCGACATGTAGGGTTGCAGCGCATCATAGGCGTAGGGAAGCTCGGGAAGCGTGAATGCCATTGTTCTCTCCTTGGGTCGACGAGGGCGAACGGGTGCGTCGTCGCCTGCAAGCCCGCGGACCCATACTTAGAGAGCAGCGCGGGGCCGGCAATTGCGTGGGGGCGCGGCCCGCCCCTGGCGACGGGTTGCCGCAGCCCATGTCCGGATTTCTGACACCTTTCGGGAAATCCTGCAGTTCTGTTATGCCGGGGCTGAGACATTGGAAAGGCGAATCGCAGGGCAATGACTTGGTTCGTTTTCATCTTGGGCGGCGCATTGGCCGCCGCCGGCGCGACCGCGATCGGGTTAGGCATCGACATCATCGATGTCGAACGCGGCTGGACACAGGTCATTGCCGGAACGGTAGCGCTGTCGGGCGGCATCGTGACCCTTGCGCTCGGCTGCATTCTCGCACGGATTGGCGGACTATATCGGCGGCTTGCTTCGGCCGAAGCACGAGGCGGGCCTCAGGCAGACGGCGCAGATCACGGGCCGGACGGATATGGTCCAACTGTGGATGCGTTGTCCGCCGAGGAGCCGAGCGAGTGCGACCCTCCGGTGGCCGCGCCCGAAGTCCACGTCCCCTCCTATTCGCCTTCGCCGGCCAGGGCCATGACAGGCGCTTCTGATCCACTTCGTTCGCGCGGTCAGCTGGCCGCCTCGCGACCGGCGCCTACGGCCGTCGCTCCGCCGGTCGAGCATTGGTCCCCCATTCCGGCGTCTCGCGCAGGAAGTCTCAACGACCCGACGATACAGCCGAGCGACTGGCGCGCGCCCGACCTCGACAAGACGACCGTCGCAGCCCCCGAAGTCGAGCTTCAAGAGCAGCGCGACCGTCAGCCGAAAGCCGTCGAGCCCCCCAAGTCGACGCTCCGAGAGGGCACGCCTGGTGGCGATGAGGCCGAGGGCGCAGAGCAACCGAGCCCGAATGCGTATTCCGTGGACTGGCTCGAACACGCGCTGACGAAGCTCGGCGAAAGGTTCGAGCCGGCGGTGCCGGCCATCGCTCCGGAAGCATCGGGCGAGCCGGCGCTGGGCGATAACGAGGGGGCGCCGACAGCTGAGAGCGTCTCGGCGGAGCAGAAAGGCAAAGAACCCGCCGCTTCCAGCCCCAGCCCGTCGCCGCCGGACGCCTCCCTGTCGCCGGGGACCAATATCGTCGGGCGGTACAACGCCGGGGGCGTCTCGTACGTGATGTACGGCGACGGCTCCATCGAGGCCGACACGGCGAGCGGCGTCTACAATTTCCGCTCGATCAGCGAGCTCAAGGATTTCATCAAATCCAAGACGACGACCTCCGCCGTCACTTGATGAGCGCAAGCACGTCTTTGAAGGCAGCGGTGCCGGCCCGCTCGACCCATTCAAAGAGCACCATTTCCGTGTTGACTGCCGAAATGCCGGCGGGGCCCATCCGAACGAGCGCGAGGTCACGGGATGCCGCCTGCCGCGAAGCAACCGCATCGGCGACGACCGCAACCTCGTAGCCGGCGCCAATAAGGTCCAGAGCCGATTGCAGCACGCAAACATGCGCCTCGATGCCGCACACGACGAGCTGGCGGCGGCCCTGCGCGCGGATCTCGGCCAGGTGCTCGGCCAGCGCCTCGTCCCGTGCGCAGGAAAAGCTCAGCTTGGGAAAGACATGCCGCTCTTCCCCCAGGGCGTCGCGGATCGGCGCGACGGTCGGTCCAATGCCCTTTGGATATTGCTCCGAGGCCGATGCCGGGATGCCAAGCCGTCGCGCTGCCAGGATGAGCTTGCGCATATTGGCCATCGCCCGATCGCCGTCCGCCATCGCCGGCAAAAGCCGCTCCTGAACGTCGATGACCAGCAGTTGGGAGGTTGGTGCCGATAGGAGCACGGGTTCACCTCGTCGCGTCCGGGTTTGGGCCATGTCACGGCGACGCGAAAACCGCAACAGCGCCGGCCGATCCCAACGACACTAGGCAGCCCATTGCGGCGCGGCAATCGTCTGCCTAACGGATGTTTGCCGGATCGTCGTATCGATCGAAGCTTGCACGACGCGGCCGTTGGGCGGTCGCAGGGGCCCGGTGTCGTGCAGGATGGGCGAAGGCCGAATCTTACGTGTCTTCTCATGTCCAAGCAAACCGGTGGAATAGTCGTAGTCTCGTGCGGCTTTTTTGCCTTGCAGACGGCATCATTTGGTTCTAGAAGGAGATCAAGGTTAGCTGGCGCCCATTCGAGAACTAAGCTTTGAGGCGGCGCAAACGCGCAGGTGAGGATTGGCGCGACGCTGATTTGTCGGGCAAATTGGTGTTTGTGCCCTCGATCAGGAAAGCAATTACCCAATGGATGAGACGACAACTTCGGGCAATTACATTGAGCTCGCGGCCGACATCGTGTCGGCCTATGTCAGTAACAATTCTGTGCCTGCAACCGATCTTCCAGGCCTGATCAACGAGATACACTCGGCGTTGGTGCGGGTGACGTCGGGCGGGCCGGCTCCCGCCGCGGAGCCGCCGAAGCCAGCAGTCGCGCCGAAACGATCCGTCACCAATGAATTCATCGTCTGCCTGGAGGATGGGAAGAAATTCAAGTCGTTGAAGCGTCACCTGCGCACGCAGTACAACATGTCTCCCGAGCAATATCGGGAAAAGTGGGACCTGCCGGCGGACTATCCGATGGTCGCTCCAAACTATGCCAAGGCGCGCTCGGCGCTTGCCAAGCAGATGGGTCTCGGTCAACAGCGGCGTCGCAAGGCATAGGGGGTTTGGCGGTCCCGCGACGCAAGAGCGGGCGCGATGTTCTCGTCTCAGTGAGAGTGTAGAGCCATGGCCGCTTACGCCGCAAGCGCCAGGCGCGCATCATTGCGCACTCGCTCCAGCATGGCGCGCAAGCCGTTGGAACGCTGTGGCGTGAGGTGAGCCTCAAGCCCCAGGCGCTGGAAAAGGGCAAGCGCGTCGGTCGCCAGAATGTCCTCCGCCGTGCGGCCTGAGAAAAGCGCAATCAGGAGGGAAATCAGCCCGCGCACCAAATGGGCGTCGCTGTCGCCGCGAAAGCGCAGCACCGGCTCGCCGGCGCCTTGCTGCGGCTCCACGCTGGTTTCAAGCCATACCTGGCTCGCGCAGCCGCGCACCTTGTAGGCATCGGTGTGCAGTGCTTCCGGCAGCGGCTCGAGCGATCGGCCGAGGTCGATCAAATAGCGGTACTTGTCTTCCCAGTCGTCGAGATAGGCGAAGTTATCGAGGATCTCGTCGATATCCATTCGCGCGGCTTCCAGATGAGATTTACGTAGGCTCACGGCCTTCATATGGACGTTTGCACCGGCGGGCGCCAGAGCGAGCGGGCAGCTCACAAGCTCCCGGAGGCTGCGGCAGCAGCGCCGCCTTGCGGCCGGATAATGGGCCTGAGCTTGAACGACCGGCAACACGCCCATCAAGATTTTCAATTGCACGCTTGAACCGTTGCCTCTTTTGAGGCCTATTGCGCGATGCCCATGCCGCGGTCGAACCGCGACACGTCCGGAACTGCCGTAAGCTTGTCCGGATCGAGGTTCTTTGGAGGAAGACGATGCCCGCTGTAGGGATGACGGTGAATGGAAAGAAAGTGCAGGCCAATGTCGAGGCCCGCACGCTGTTGGTGCAGTTCCTGCGCGACCACCTTCGGCTGACGGGGACGCATGTCGGATGCGATACCAGCCAGTGCGGCGCCTGTGTGGTTCACCTCGATGGGCAGGCCATAAAGTCCTGCACGATTTTCGCCCTCTCGTGCGAGGCCGCTCAGATCACCACGATCGAGGGCCTGGCGAACGGCGAACAGCTGCACCCCATGCAGGAGGCGTTTCGCGAGCATCATGGCCTTCAATGCGGGTTCTGCACTCCTGGCATGATCATGACGGCGGTCGACATGGCCAATCGCCTCGGCGGCGGCCTCGACGAGGCGACGATCCGCGACGAGCTCGAGGGCAACATCTGCCGCTGCACCGGCTACCACAACATCGTCAAGGCGATCGCCGCCGGCGCACGGGCGATGCACGGCCAAGCCAAGGCGGCGGAATAAAGAGGATCTACGACAACAACAATTGGCATCGGGAATGGCCGCGGGTACCTCGCTGCCCGGGATGAGTGATCCGAACCGGTCTCCCGCAGCGATCTCGGAGGAGACGTCATGAGTGTCACCGGCATCGGCGCATCGGTACGCCGCAGGGAAGACCTTCGCTTCATTACCGGCAAGGGCCGGTACACGGACGACATCAATCAGCCCGGGCAGGCGTGCGCCTATTTTCTGCGTTCGCCGCACGCGCACGCGAGGATCGAGAAGATCGACACGTCGGCGGCAGCGGGCATGCCGGGCGTCGTTGCGATCCTGACCGGCGACGACATCGCCAAGGACAAGGTCGGCGGGCTCATCTGCGGTTGGGCGATCACCTCCAAGGACGGCTCGGCCATGAAGGCCGGGGCGCATCCGGCCCTGGCGCAGGGCAAGGTCCGCTATGTCGGCGACCAGGTCGCGGTGGTCATTGCCGAGACGCTGGCTGAGGCCAAAGATGCGGCCGAGAAGGTGGCGGTAAGCTACGAGGTGCTGCCCGCCTCGGTTGACACGGCGAGAACGGCGGCTGCCGGCGCCGCTCAGATCCATGACGTGGCGCCCAACAACACGATCTATCAGTGGCACCTCGGCGACAAGGCAGCGACAGATGCCGCCTTCGCCAAGGCCGCGCACGTGACCAGGCTCGAGATCGTCAACAATCGGCTTGTTCCCAATCCAATGGAGCCGCGCGCCGCAATCGGCGACTACGATGCCGGCACGCAGACTTTTACTCTCTACACGACCAGCCAGAACCCGCATGTGGCGCGCCTTGTGCTCTCCGCCTTCATCGGCATTGCGCCCGAACACAAGCTCAGGGTGATCGCGCCCGACGTCGGGGGTGGCTTCGGCTCGAAGATTTTCATCTACGCCGAGGAGACCGTGTGCGTGTGGGCGGCCAAGAAGGTCGGACGTCCGGTCAAATGGACGAGCGATCGGACGGAGGCTTTCCTGGCCGACGCCCATGGCCGCGATCACGTGACGCACGCCGAGCTTGCGCTCGACGGGGCTGGCAAGATTCTTGGGCTCAGGGTCAAGACGACGGCCAATCTCGGCGCCTACATGTCGACCTTCTCCTCCTCCGTTCCGACCTACCTCTATGCGCCCCTGCTGTCGGGCCAGTACGCGATCCCGGCGATCTATGCCGAGGTCGATGCGGTCTATACCAACACCGCGCCCGTCGATGCCTATCGCGGCGCCGGGCGCCCGGAGGCGACGTTCGTGGTCGAGCGCCTGATCGAGGTGGCGGCGCGCGAAACCCATCGCGATCCGGCGGATCTGCGCCGCCAGAACTTCATCACCAAATTCCCCCATCAGACCCCGGTGATCATGACCTACGACGCTGGCGACTACGCAGGGGCGCTCGACAAGGCCCTGAAGGCCGCCGACTACGCCGGCTTTGCCGCCCGCAAGGCCGCGGCCGCCAGGAAGGGCAGGCTGCGTGGCATCGGCCTTTGCGCCTATATCGAGGCCTGCGGCATTGCCCCATCGGCGGCCGTGGGTTCGCTGGGGGCGGGCGTGGGCCTGTGGGAATCGGCCGAGGTCAGGGTGAACCCCGTCGGCACGGTGGAGATCCTGACCGGCTCCCATTCGCATGGTCAGGGTCACGAGACCACCTTCGCCCAGCTTGTGTCGGGCCGGCTCGGCATTCCGATCGAGAACGTGTCGATCGTCCATGGCGACACCGACAAGGTGCAGTTCGGCATGGGCACCTACGGGTCGCGATCGGGCGCGGTCGGCATGTCGGCGATCAGCAAGGCGCTCGACAAGATCGAGGCGAAGGCGAAGAAGGTGGCAGGCTATGTTCTCGAGGCCTCGAGCGAGGACATCGAGTTCAAGGACGGCAAGTTCACCGTCAAGGGCACCGACAAGGCCATCGACTTTGGCTCGATCGCCTTGCAGGCCTATATCGCGCACAAGTTTTCCGGCCAGGAACTCGAACCGGGCCTCAAGGAGGGAGCGTTCTACGACCCGACCAATTTCACCTTCCCGGCCGGCGTGCACGTTTGCGAGGTCGAGATCGATCCTGACACGGGAGCTACGCGGATCGAGCGGTGGACCGCGGTCGACGATTTCGGCGTGCTCATCAATCCGATGATCGTGGAGGGCCAAGTCCATGGCGGCATTGCCCAAGGCGTCGGCCAGGCAATGCTCGAAAACACCGTCTACAACGCCGACGGCCAGCTGGTGACCGCGAGCTACATGGACTACCAGATGCCGCGCGCCGATGACCTGCCGTCGTTCACGGTCCAGACGATCGAGACGCGCTGCCCGTCGAACCCGCTTGGCATCAAGGGCTGCGGCGAGGCCGGCGCAATTGCCGCCCCGGCAGCGGTCATCAATGCGATCACCGACGCGGTCGGGCACGAGAACGTCGCCATGCCGGCAACGCCGCAGGTCGTCTGGCGCGCCGCCCAGAGCGCTGCGACCAAGGTCGCGGCGGAATGAGCTTTCGCCGTCGCCTGTGCGGGATCTGAGAATTTCAGGGAGACGCAAATGTATGCTTTCAACTACCACCGCCCCGACAGCGTCAGCGCGGCGGCGGCCATTCTCGCCAAGGGCGGGGATGCCAAGCTGCTGGCCGGCGGGCAGACCCTCATTCCGGCGATGAAGCTTCGGCTGGCCTCGCCGGGCGAGATCATCGATCTTGGCCGGGTATCCGAGCTCACGGGAATATCCACCGAGGGAAAAGTGCTGGTCATTGGGGCTATGACGCCGCATGCGATGGTGGCAGGCTCGCCCGCGGTGAAGTCGGCGGTTCCGGCCCTCGCCGAACTCGCCCATATGATCGGTGATCCGGCGGTGCGGGCCCGAGGCACCATCGGCGGATCGATCGCCAACAATGATCCCGCCGCCGACTATCCCGCGGCCTGCCTCGGCCTCGGCGCGACGATCGTCACAAACAAGCAGGAGATCGCTGCCGACGCCTTCTTCAAAGGCATCTTCGAGACTGCCTTGGGCGACGGCGAGATCATCACCAAGGTGAAGTTTCCTGCACCCGAAAAGGCGGCCTACGCCAAGTTTCCCAATCCGGCGTCGCGCTTTGCGCTCGTCGGCGTGTTCATCGCCAAGACGGGCTCCGGCGTGCGGGTTGCCGTGACGGGGGCCGGCTCGAACGGCGTGTTCCGCGTCCCCGCGCTCGAAGCCGCTCTCGCCAAGAGCTTCACGCCGGAGGCCATTGCGGGGGTGAAAGTCGGCTCCGACGGCCTCAACTCCGACATCCACGCCGATGCCGCCTATCGCGCCCATCTGATCGGAGTCATGGCCAAACGTGCGGTCGCTGCGGCGCATTGAAGCAGCCGTCAGCGGGCGCAATGCCTATATGAGAGAAAGGCCGGCTCCTTGAAGCGCCGGCCTTTCTCTCGTTTGCAGTCCCGGAGCTCCGGCCTGATGAATGTTCCGACCCCGCGCAAGCCTGCGCCCGACTCGATCGATGCCACGCTCGCCCTTCTGAGGGGGGCCGACTACATCGGCGATCGGGCACTGGCGACCGTGCTGTTTCTCGCTCTGAAGATGGGACGGCCACTATTCCTCGAAGGAGAAGCCGGGGTCGGCAAGACCGAGATCGCCAAGGTGCTGGCCAAAACGCTGGGGCGGAGACTAATCCGCCTGCAATGCTACGAAGGGCTCGACGTGGCCTCCGCCGTGTACGAGTGGAACTATGCCGGCCAGATGATGGCAATCCGGCTCGCCGAGGCGACCGGCGAGACGGATCGCGACCGCATCGAGCACGACGTCTTTGCCGAGCGCTACCTGATCAAGCGTCCGCTGCTTCAGGCCCTGGAGCCTGCGACCGAGGGCGCGCCGGTTTTGCTGATCGACGAGCTCGATCGCACCGATGAAGCCTTCGAGGCCTTCCTCCTCGAAGTCCTGTCGGACTTTCAGGTGACTATCCCGGAAATCGGGACGGTCAAGGCGGTCGAGCCACCAATCGTCATCATCACCTCGAACCGCACGCGCGAAATCCACGACGCCCTGAAGCGGCGCTGTCTCTATCACTGGATCGACTATCCGGACGCCGAGCGCGAGATTGCCATCGTGCGCGCCAAGGTTCCTGGCGTGTCGAGCCGGCTGACGGCCGAGATCGTCGCCTTCGTGCAGAGCATTCGCAAGGAGGATCTGTTCAAATCGCCCGGCGTCGCCGAGACGCTCGACTGGGCGACGGCGCTGACCGAGCTCGATGCCGTTGTGCTCGATCCGGCCATGGTGTCGGACACGCTCGGCGTGCTTTTGAAGTACCAGGATGATATCACCAAGATGCAGGGGACGAAGGCAAAGGAGCTGGTTGATCAGGCCCGGGCGGAGCTGCGTGTCGGTGCGTGAGAGCGAAATGCCGCGACCGCCACAGACCAGCGTCGCGCAAGGACCGAACAGCACCGGCACGCTTGCCGAGAACATCCTCTACTTCGCCCGTGCGCTGCGGGAGGCGGGGCTGCCTGTCGGCTCGGGCAGCGTGATCGATGCGATTGCCGCTGTCGAGGCGGCGGGCATCGGAGGTCGTGCCGACTTCTACATCACGCTTCATTCGGTGTTCGTCAAAAAACACGAGCACTCGATCATATTCAGGCAGGCCTTCGATATCTTCTGGAGGAAGCGCGGCTTTCTCGAAAAGCTCATCGCCTTGATGTCGCCCGCGGCCGAGCCGCGGAACGAGAAGCCGCAGAAAGCCGACGCCGGAGCAACCCGCGTCGCCGATGCCCTGTTCAAGAATCAGGAGCGCGACCGCAAGGAAGCGCCCTCGCTTGATCTCGACGCGCGTTTCACCATGAGTCAGGAGGAGATTCTCCGGGGCAAGGACTTTGCCCAGATGAGCGCGGCCGAAATCGCTGCTGCGAAGAAGCTCATTGCCAGGCTGCGGCTGCCGGATGACGAGATCCTGACGCGCCGCCTCGCCAGCGATCCGCGCGGTGCGCGGATCGATCCGCGGCGCACCTTCCGCCGCTCGCTGCGCGCCGGCGGGGCCGGCATCGACCTTGCGTTCGAAGCGCGGGTCGCCCGTCACCCGCCAATCGTCGCCATCTGTGACATCTCCGGCTCGATGAGCGACTACACCCGCATCTTTCTACATTTCCTGTATGCCCTCACAGAGAAGCGGCGGCGGGTCCATACGTTCCTCTTCGGCACACGGCTCACCAACGTCACCCGCGCCCTGAAGGCTCGCGATATCGACGATGCTCTGGCGCTGTGTTCGGCGGGTGTCCAGGACTGGTCGGGCGGCACGCGCATCGCGCGCTCGCTTCACCTCTTCAACCGCGACTGGTCGCGGCGCGTACTGGGGCAGGGGGCCATCGTTCTGATGTTCACCGATGGCCTTGAGCGCTCGGACGCAGAGCATCCGGCGGGCGATCTTTCGCGCGAGATGGAACGGCTGCAGAAGTCGTGCCGGCGGCTCGTCTGGCTCAATCCCCTGCTGCGGTATGACCGTTTCGAGGCCAAGGCCACGGGCATCCGCGCCATGCTGCCCTTCGTCGACGAGTTCCGGCCGATCCACAATCTGGCGAGCATGGCCGATCTTTGCAGTGCTCTTGGCGCGAGCCGGCCGAGCGGTATCGATCCGAGGCGATGGCTGCGACTTGCGGCCTAGGCCACTGAGAATGCGCCACGCCCGTGACCGAACCAAAGGAGCGGCAGGTCGCCGGTTTTCCCACTTGACGGCGTCCCGTCCGCGCAGTCAGCTTCGCAAACCGGATCCGCTTTTTGGAGGCGGAACGCATGGGGGCGGGAGCGCCACAGCAGCTGGACATCGTCGCTGCGGTCGGCCTTGCGATCGGGGGAGTGTTCGGTTTGGCCGGCGCTTTCGTCGGACAAGCCGAGCTGCGCCAAGAATTGTGGGCCATTGACGGAGTTGCGCTTGTCGTCGCAACAGCCCTCCTGACGGTCAAGTTTTTGAGGCAGGGGGACGATTGTGTTGCCGCAGGCTTTCTCGTCTTCGTCGCTGGCGAAAGCCTGCTGTTGTCGGGTAACGCGGCCGGCCTCCAAGGGAGCCTGCCTTCTTACGCCGGCGGCATCGCGCTTTGGTCGGCTTCCCTGGTAATGACGAGCGTGGCGCCGACATTCGCGGTCTGGACGCGCCTGACCGGCGTCCTTGCGGCGCTGGTCTTCGCGATCACGGCTGTTCAAATCTCCTGGAACATACCGCTGCTGCCAACCGCCGCGCCCCTTCCTTCGATTGGCTATCCGTTCCTCGTCGCGACGTTCGCCGGGTGGATTTGGCGATTGTTGAGACCGCCGACGTGACCCCTTCCCCATTTCATCGATTTCCCTTCGACCGCCTCGACTTCTGCGGCCCACGATATCATGATATCCACATGGCGCAGTTCGTGGTTCGGCAGATCGAAGACGAAGTGAAGCGGCGCCTGCAACGCAGGGCTGCCCGAAAGGGCCATAGTCTCGAGGCGGAGGTTCGCGACATCCTGCGCGACGCTGTGAAGGGCGAAGGGCAGCCGATGACGGGGCTCGGCAGCGAGATCGCTGCCCTTTTCAATGGAATTGAGATCGACACGGAGATTGCGGAGCTGCGGGGCCATACCATCGAGCCGGTCGACTTCGGATCGTGATCATTCTCGATACCAACGTCGTCTCGGCGCTCATGGCGGGCGGGCGAGAGCCGGCCGTCATCGATTGGCTCCCTGCCGCGCCCATCGGTTTGGACGACTGCCATCACCGTTCTGGAAGTGGAATTCGGGCTCGAATCGATGAGCGCCGGCCGGCGCCATGACCTCCGCCGCGCAGCGTTCGGTCGATTATTGGAAGAGATCTTGGAGAACCGGGTGCTGAGCTTTGATGCCGCGGCTGGAAGAGAAACTGCCCAGCTCATGGCGCAGCGGCGCCGGGCCGGAAAACCTGTAGATCTGCGCGACGCGATGATCGCAGGAATTGCACGCGCCACGCGGGGCACGCTTGCAACCCGCAATTCACGGCATTTCGAAGCCTCG
>JAFAME010000509.1 GCA_019233695.1 Methylobacteriaceae bacterium | reverse complement strand
CATGGTCGAGCTCGACCTGCCTATGCCGGTCGAGCGGCTCTACGCACATCCGAACGTCCGCGCCGACGCCGGGCGCGTGTGCCTGAAGCGGGGCCCGCTTGTTTACTGGGTCGAGGAAATCGAAAATCCGAACGCCCCGGTTGGACGCCTGCGGCTCCCGCGCGCGGCGCAACCATCGGCGATGAAGGACAAGGACCTGTTTGGCGGGATCATCCGCGTGGTTGCCGATGCCGAGCTCGCCGGCGGGGACGATTGGGATGACGTCCTCTACAGGCCCGCTCCGAGCACGGCCAAGCCCGCGCGAATGACCGCGGTTCCCTACTATGTCTGGAACAATCGTGGCCCCAATCGCATGCTTGTTTGGCTGCCGGAGGCATGAACCGGCCGCACCTAGCCCGCGTGACCGCCGGATGCAATTGATGTCGCCCATAAGAATAACGAGGGAAATCTGAGTAATATTCTGACAAACGCGAGAGTAAATAAAAGAATAGACAACTTTCATCAAATGCAAAATTTAATGACGGCAAGTTTCCAGCTGTTTGCCGCGGTGTGACGTGGCGCACAGCCGGCCAGGGGCGGCTCGAATAGTCTTGCGTCATTGCCAGGAGGGCGTCATGACAATGCCACTGGAAAATTCGCATTCTATCGACAAGGCGGCGACCCCAAGTTCCGGCGCCGCGCGCAAGAAAGCTCCGAGTTCCGGCGTGCGCTTCGTGCGCCGGTCCGACGGGAGGGCGAGAACCGGTTTGCCAACGGTCGAGGCCTCGGCGGAGCATGAGCCGGGCTCCGGCGTCATCCCGCTTCCTGACAATCTGGCGGTTGCCGACGCCATCCTTGCGCGACTGAGCGGCGTCACAAAACGAGTGGCGCTGGTCATCGCCTGCCTCGTCGGCATCGCCCTTCTGCTGCTCAACCTCTCGCCTGCCTATGAGGCTGTGAAGGCGCTGTTCGAACTCGCTCCCCACGTGAAGCAGATCACGGCGGGCTCGCTCGTCATGATGTTCGATGAGCCGGCCGTCGCTGTTGCCGTCAATGTCGAGGCCGACGGCCAGAGCGCCGGAGATCCGGCCTATGTGGGAAGGATCACGGACATCATCCGCAAGCTGACGCCGGATCAGTACGTGCGCCTGATGTACGTGGCACAGTCGCACGATCTCTGCGACTACGAGCGTCCGACGTTCCGGATGGCGCGGGATCTTGCGCTCGACCGGGAGCTGGCCGACGCGGGCCTCGTCAGGCTCAAGGTTTCGGAATCTCTCTACAAAGAGATTGTCGACCAGCTGAGCGCCGAGAAGGACGAGGGCAGGGCACTGCCGATCGGCTTTCCGCGATTTTGCTACGATGTGACCCTGACGAGCGAAGGCGCGGACGTGAAGACCGCTCTCGTCAAGACGATCGGCCCGATGTTCGATGGCCGTCTCGCTCTGAGGTAACCTGCCGCTCCGTCATCCCGGAAGCGCGAAGCGATATCCGGGATCAGGCGACAAGCTCCTGAGAAGAGTGCGCGTTCCGGGTCCCGGCTCTGTGCACCACTTCGCGGCGCTCCGGCCGGGATGACATTAACCCGCCGTGCTCTCGATCCTGGCGCGGAACTCCGCGATCGCGGCGTTGCCGTCGAGGATGCGCACCTCGGTCTCGTATCGGCGTTGGTCTCCAGGCTGCAGCACGATCAGCTCGCCGGCGGCCTTGACCGCCTCCCGGCCGAAGCCGTTGGTGCAGGGTTCGATGCCAACCGCATACTGGCCTTCGCCCATCATGCGCCATTCGATATAGCGAGGCATCGCCGCCTTGTCGTAGGTCACGGCGACGCCGAGCGGGAGCCGCGGATTGACGATCGCGACGCTCGCCTTGCCGTTGCGGTCGGCCTTGAGCTCGTGCTCGAAGGTCTGCTGGACACAATCGCGCTGCGGCTCGATGAAGCGGGACCAGCTCGCGCGATCGTTGATGTCGGCGGACCCGAACAGGAGCTTCGGAGGGCCGGCGAAGGGGCCGATCAGCTCGGATCCCGCATCGACGAATGGAAAGCCGATGTTGAAATGATAGAGCAGCATGTGCTCCGTGGGCAGGAAGCCGCGGTTTTCGACGATGTCCTCCATGACGAACGCCGAGTCGCCCAGCCTTGCCCGGTAGGTGCGGGTCATGACGAGCGTTTCGCCATAAGCCTGCGCCTGGGTCACACGGCCGGTTGCCTGAAGCAGAACCGCATCGCCGTCCCAGCGCTCCTCGATCGACACGAGCTCGCCCGGGATCATCGCGGCGCGGTCATGGACGCCGTAGCGCTCCTGCGGCCGCGCCGGGAAATTGTAGTGCGGGATATCGGCGGTCTCCGGATTGCCGATATGGACGAGCCCGCAGGTGTTGTTGAGGCCGCCGAGCGCAGTTCTGAGCCAGCCGAACTCGCTCTGCTGCTCGAAATACCAGGGCCCGGGCAATAGCGTAGGCGGAATCCAGGCAACCGAGGCGCCGCGATAGTCGCAGCGCCCGACGTCCATGCCCCGGTCGATGGCAACCTCGAACGAGAAGCCGGACCCGGTGCGGAATTCGAGGTAGCGTACGCCGCGCGAGGGGCCGTTCTCGGATGCAATCAGCCGAACACCACCGATTTGCGAGAGGTGGCCGACACGGCGTTCGAGCTCGGCTCGCGTCCAGTCGCGTCCGTAGAGATGGACCATGGCGTTCCCTTGACCGTGCGTTTCGCTAGGCGCGCACCCGCGTTACCGGTATCATGCGCTTGGAAGATACCGGTAACATCGAGCGAATGGTACCGGTAACTCGGCCATGCAGCACCGCCCGAGCTGGCGGCACAAGGGAGGAGACTATGACACGATCGCGGATCATGCTTGCCGCGGCTTTGGTCGCGCTTGGCGCAGCCGCGCCCGCCCAGGCGGCGGGAGCGGTGAAGATCGGGCTGGTGCAGATCGATCTCAGCAATCCGTTCCACCTCGGCGAGGTCGACGGCGCCAAGGAGGCCGCGCGCCGCAACGGCTTTGAGCTCGTCGTCACCAGCGGTGAGGGCGACGTTAACAAGCAGATCCAGGCGGTCGAGAATCTCATCAACGAGGGCGTCAGCGCCATTTCGGTGAACTTCATCGACGCCGGCGCCTTCGGTCCGACAATGAAGAAGGCGCAGGCTGCCGGCATCCCGATCATCTGCCTGCATAGCAAGATCGAGGGCTGCGCGGCAGTGCTTGGCTTCGACGAGCGCTATACCGGCAAGATCGTGGGCGAATATGCGGCCGAATTGCTCAAGGGACGCTACGGCGAGGTCAAGGGCGAAGTCGCCAACCTGCAGGGCCTTCTCGGGCAGGGCCTCAACACGGACCGCTCCGGCGGGTTCACTGACGTCATGGCCAAATATCCTGGCGTGAAGGTCGATGCACAGGAGCCGACCAACTGGGACCCGACGAAAGCCGTCCAGATCACGGAGAACTGGCTGACCGCCTATCCGAACCTCGATCTCATCTATGGCAACAGCGACAGCCTCACCGTGCCCGCCGCCAAAGTCATCGCGCGCGCCGGCAAGCAGGACAAGATCATGCTGGTTTCGGTCGACGGCACGCAGGGCGGGCTCGAAGCCGTCCGCGACGGCGTCATGAAGAGCACCGTGCTGCTCGCGCCCCAATATTCCGGCTACTGGAAGGCCTATCTGCCCTTCGAGATCGCCAGCAAGAAGGACGCGCCCAAGGAGCTCCTGATCCAGGGTGTTCTCGTGACCAAGGACAATGCCGGGCCGGCGCTCGCCTTGGCGGCGGATCAGGTCGGCAAGATCCAGCAGTTTCCGTTCGAGAAATCGCTGGCCGACATACTGGCGACCTATAAGAAATAGGCTCGGCCGCCCTTGCCATCGCGCGCCGGCTTCACCGACGAGCGATGGCTATGGGCCTTTTGTGAGACCCGCATGCTCGCCAAGGACGAGGGCTGCGCCGCGCTCGAGACGCGTGGACTTGGAAAGCGGTTTCCGGGCGTGGTCGCCCTGGCCGACGTGTCGCTCGCCATCAAGAGGGGTGAGATCCACGCGCTCGTCGGTCAGAACGGGGCCGGCAAATCGACGCTGGTCAACATCCTGTCCGGGATGCTCACCGCGGACGAGGGCGAGATTCGCGTCGAGGGCCATAGCGTCGACATCGGCAATCCGCGTCGCGCCATCGAGCTCGGCATCGTGACCGTCTATCAGGAACTGAGCCTCCTGCCGAACCTGAGCGTCGCGCAGAACATCGCGCTCGGCCGCGAGCCTCGCCGTCGCGGCCTCCTCGATGCCGGTGCCATGCGGGCTGCGGCCAGAGGCGCGCTCGACCGCATCGGCGTTGCCATCGAGCCGGATCGCAAGGTCGGTGCCCTCAGTCTTGCCGAGCGCCAGCTCGTCGAAGTCGCCAAGGCGCTCTCGCACGCTCCGAGCGTCCTCGTTCTCGACGAGCCGACGGCGCCGCTCGCCGCACGTGAAGCCGACCGCCTGTTCGGGGTCATGCACGCCCTGCGCAGCCAAGATATCGCGGTGCTGTTCGTCTCGCACAAGTTTCGCGAGATTCTCGATCACTGCGACCGCGCGACGATCCTGCGCAATGGCCGCAAGGTGACGACAACGGCGTTGACGGGCCTGAGCGAGGCCGACCTCACCGAGGCGATGATCGGCACGAAGACTCCCCGGCATGTCCACTCCGGACTGCGGGCAAGGGGCGACGTCGTGCTCGAAGCGGCCGGTCTGAGCTACGGCAAGGTGCGGGACGTTTCGCTGACATTCGCGGCGGGCGAGATCGTTGCCCTGACGGGTCTACTCGGCGCAGGCCAAAACGACATCGCCCGCCTCCTCGGCGGCGATCTGGTGCCTGAGGATGGCGAGATCCGTGTCCGCGGACGACCGGCGCGCTTTCGTAGCCCGAGAGGTGCCGTGGCAGCCGGCATCTGCCTTCTTACGGACGATCGCAAGCAGGAAGGCATCCTGCCGAACCTGCCGCTCGGCGACAATATTGCGCTTCCCTCGCTCGATCGGCGGGCCGTCTTGGCCAGCTGGATCGACCAGGCGGCAGAACGCAGGGCGGTGGGCACGCAGATCGCAAGATTCGGCGTCGTTGCCCGCTCGCTCTCCCAGCCGATGCGCACCTTGAGCGGCGGCAACCAGCAAAAGGCGCTCCTCAGCCGCTGGCATCTCGATGATTGCGCCGTGTTCGTGCTGATCGAGCCGACCCGTGGCGTCGATGTCGGCGCCCGCGCCGAGATCTATCGACGGATGGAGGAACTCGCAGCCGACGGGCGGGCGATCGTCATCGTCTCCTCCGACATCCAGGAGGTGCTGGCAGTCGCCGATCGCATCCTCGTCGTGCGCGACGGGCGTATCGCGGCCGAGACATCGCCGCGGGCGAGAGGCGAAGACGAACTCCACCTCATGGTTCAGGGTGCGGCATGAGCACGTCCGGTTCTGCCGCGCGATCGCCGCCGGAGCGCTGGTCGCCGCTTGCGGGCCTGCGGGCGCCCGTGTCGCGCAATGCCATGGTGGTTGCCGCCGTCGTGCTGTTCGGCGCCTTTGCGGTCACCTCCAATGCCTTTGCCACTCTCGGCAATGTCGAAAACATCCTGAAGCAGGCCGCTGCCGTCCTCCTTCTCGGCCTCGGCGTGATGCTGGTGGTGCTCGTCGGCGGCATCGACCTTTCGGTGGGATCGGTGGTGCTTGCTTCGGCGACCGCCGCCGGCATCGCGCTGACCGAACATCTCGGGGCGGCGATCGCAATTGCCGCGGCGATCGGCGTCGGCGCGCTGGTCGGCTTCGTCAATGCGCTCCTTGTCGAAGGCCTCTCGATCAGCCCCGTGATCGTGACACTCGGCAGCATGATCGCTGTCAGGGGGCTCGGCCTCGTCGCGCTCGGGCAATATCGCTCATGGATCGACATCGACGATCCGCTGTTCAACGCCCTTGCGCAGAATGCGGTACTCGGCCTGCCGGCCGCGGCCGCCCTGGCGCTCGCCATCGCGGGCCTGTGTGCGCTCATCCTGCGGCGCACCATCCTCGGACGCCGACTCTATGCCGTCGGCGATCATGCCGCATCGGCACGGCTGTGCGGCGTCCCGGTGCGGCTTTTGCGCGGCTTGGCCTATGTCGCGTGCGGCGCCCTCGCGGGGCTTGCCGGCGTCATCACTGCGGCCCGCACCGGCGTCATCAGCCCGTCGATCGGGGTTGGTCTCGAATTCTATGCCATCGCCGTCGTGGCTTTGGGGGCAGGGGGCCTGCCCGCCGGGCGTGTGCAGGTCGGCCAGACCGTCGTCGGCGCCCTGATCCTGATGATGGTCTTCAACTACATGACGATCCGCGGCATCGCCGGCACCTGGCAGACGACTGCGACCGGGTTTCTCCTGCTCGGCGCGATTGTCGTCGGCCGCCTGGTCCAGGGAGTGCCGGACGACAGCGCCGTCGGCATCGGCCTTGTCGAGGAAGTCGGACTCGGTCGGCTGCGCGCATCGCTGAGCCGCAACGCAATCGCTGCGGCAACCATCCTTCTTGCCCTTGTCTTCGCGTTGATCAACCCCCGCTTTGCCACGCTGCCGAACGCCGTGGCGCTGTTGGAGCAGAACGCGGCCTTCGCCATCGTCGCCGTCGGCGCGATGATCGGCATCGTCTCGCGCTCGATCGACATTTCCTCCGGATCGGTCGTGGCGCTCGGCGCGGTCGGCGCCGCACTCGCCGCGAAATTCGGCGCGCTCGGACCTCTGGCGCTGTGCGCCGGCATTGCCCTTTGCCTCATTGCTTATGCACTGAACGGCATTCTCGTCGGCGCCCTCGATCTCGATCCCCTGATCGTCACCTTGGCTGCCTGGATCTGGGCGCGGGGCCTTGCGGTTTCGCTGACCGGGGCGCAGACGATCGCCTTCGATCCGTCGTTCGTGGCGTTCATGAATACGCCGCTCGCCATTGGCGTGACGCCCGCCGTCGTTCTGATCGGCCTCGCCTTCGGCCTCGGCTGGATCATCCTCGCGCGGCTGCCGATCGGCATCCGGCTCTATGCGATCGGCAACGATCCGCGCATGTTGCGTCAGGCCGGCGTCAGCACCAGCCGCGTGCGCATGATCGCGTTCCTGCTGATGGGCGCTTTCACGGCGGCGGGCATGGTCGTGATGCTCGGGCGGCTCGGCGCTGCCGCGCCGACTGCGGGCTTCGGCCTGGAGCTTGACGCCATCGTCGCCGTCATCATCGGCGGCACCTCCTTTCGCGGCGGCGAGGGCAGGTTGCGCGACACGGCCGTCGGCGTGGCGTTCCTTGCCGTGTTGAGCAACGGCCTTTCCGGCCTGCAGATGGGCGATGCCGAATTCTTCCTGATCAAGGGCGGCGCCATCCTGGCAGCCCTCACTTTGCGTTCCCTCAGCCGAAGCTTCCCCGCGCGCCGCCCGCGCCGCGGCCTGAGCATCCACGACAGCAAGACGAAGGCCCGCCCGTGAAGATCAAGCGGCTCGAAATCTTCCTCGCCAATGCGGGCTTGCGCAACTACCTCTTCGTCCGCCTGTCAACCGATACGGGGCTGACCGGTGTCGGCGAGGCCTCGCTCGAATGGCAGGAGCGCGCCGTCGAAGTGCTCCTCCATGAATGGGTGGAGTCGCGCATTCTCGGCCGCGATCCGTTCGACATCGAAGCCGTGATCGGCGGCATGATCCGCGACCAGTACCAGGGCGGCTCGACCGTGATGACCGCCATCAGCGGCGTCGAGATCGCGCTCTGGGACATCATCGGCAAGGCCTGCCGGCAGCCGGTCTATAAGCTGATCGGCGGGCGGGCGCGGGAACGGCTCGATGGCTATGCCAATGGCTGGTACGGCCAGTGCGCAACGCCGGCGGACTATGCAGCCCGGGCGGCACAGGTGGCGGCGCTCGGCTATCGCGCCCTGAAATTCGATCCGTTCGACACCGCGTGGAAGACGCTGAGCGCGCCGGAGGAGGAGCACGCCCTTGCGGTGATCGATGCGGTGGCCCGCGCGGTCGGCCCGAAGATCGGCCTGATGATCGAGTTCCATGGCCGGCTGGCGGCAGGTGACGCGGTCCGCTTCATCCGGCAGCTGTCGGCCTATAACGTGATGTGGTGCGAGGAGCCGGTGGCACCCGAAAATCTCGAACTCCTGCGAGAGGTGAAGCTCGCCTCGCTGGCGCCGGTCTCGGCCGGCGAGCGCCTCTATACGATCGCCGATTTCGCTCGCCTCATTTCGATGCGGGCCTGCGATGTCGTGCAGATGGATATCGCGCATTGCGGCGGGCTCGCCTGCGCCAAGAAGATTGCGGCCATGGCGGCCGTACAGGATGTGGGCGTATCCCCGCATTGCTCGATCGGGCCGGTGGCCTTCGCCGCCGCGATCCATTTCGGCTACTCGACGCCCAACATGGGCCTGCAGGAATCGTTTGCCGAATTCGATGTCGATTGGCGCAACGATCTGGTGGGGGGCTGGAACCCGCTGCGACAGGGAAGCCTGGCGGTCCCGCAAGGAGTTGGCCTCGGCGTCGAACTCGACGAAGGCGCCATCGCCCGCCATCCCTACAAGGCGCTCTCGTTCCCTTCATTGTGGGACAAGAGTTGGACCAGCGAATTCACCGGTGCCGCGGCCTTTCGGGAAGGTCCGGGGGCTCCCCGATGATCGGTTCCTCCTTCGCGCAGCGGGGGAGGGGGACCTGCGAAGCATGAACTGACGCCCCTTCCGCGGGATTCGTTATTGGGCGGCGGACGCCTTCCTCGTCGGGTCGACGGCGAAATCGGATGCCTCGATCACGGTCGTGCCGATCTGGGTCTTGACAGAAATTCGATAGGGAACAAGAAGGCGTGTCGCCCCGACCGGTGCGAGCCACGTCTCGATCTGCCGATTGTCGGCCATGAACTGCGTGTTTTTCTTGTCCGGACGATGCCCGGCGATTGGGGTATAGCGCACCGCACACATCGCCACCGGCCCGGCATAGCCCTTCGTCTTCACCTGGCGCTGGCCCACATAGGAGAGGCTTATGTCAAAGCGCGTGTATCCGTCGAATATGGGCAGGGTCCTGTTGCAGGCCGACGGTCCGAGGTTCGGCGACGCTTCGGGAACCGGCATCAACAACGCACTCATCGGATCGATCACGCCGCGCTTGTGAGCCTCGGTAAGGGGGATGCGGTCAGGCCGCGATTCGATCGGAGGGGAGATATCGATGCCTCTGACAGCGCCCCCCGACATCGACATGCGCACCGTACGCGTGCCGTCCGAGTTCGATGTCGACACGGCATAGGCGACCGGGATGATTCTGCCACCCGCAATTGCGCCCTCCGCCGTCGCCGCGCCCCGCGAGCTCGTTAGCAGGCCGGCCAGACCGGTCAGCCTGGCGTTGACGTCGATGCGGTAGCTTGTGGGCGCAAACACCCCGGTAAATCCGGCGACCCCTATGGGCAACCCGATCAGGCTTACGGCATAGTGCACGCGAAGCGTTTCGGCGCGCGCCGACGTGGCTGCGGGGCTCAGCAGCGGCAGTGCAAGCGCAATCAATCCGCCAAAACGCAGCGACCGGCTCGAGGCAAATGCGCTTCTCATGCCGGAGACCCCCTGAGACGGCTTGCGAGGCGAGCGAGTTGACTCGCCTGGAATTTCGCCGATTTCAAGACAATTTCCTGCCTTCCGGCCACGCCGGGACAATCGATCGGCACGCGCCGCAAAACCGATACGGGACGATTGCTTGACGGGCGAAGCACCCTCACCTATACACCGCCGGCTCAGAGACAACGCGGTTCTGCATGTCGATCGGCGCGGCGCACGTGCCGAGGGGCGGACATTTCCCGTCAAGGACAAGGCTGCGCAAACACGAAGGACGAACCCATGTCGCGCCGTTGCGAGTTGACCGGCAAGGCCGTTCAGAGCGGTCACAAGGTCAGCCACTCGAATCGCAAGACCAAGCGCCGGTTCCTGCCGAATCTTTGCCGGGTCACCCTGATCTCGGACACGCTGCAGCGGTCGGTCCGACTGCGCATTGCCGCTGCTTCTTTGCGCTCCGTCGAGCACCGCGGCGGTCTCGACGCCTTCCTGATCAAGGCCGACGCCGGGGAGCTGTCCCCGGGCGCGCTGGTCCTGAAGCGCGAAATCGAGAAGAAACTCGCAGCAGCAAGCTGAATCCTAACAGGACGTCATCCCGGAAGCGCGGAGCGCTATCCGGGATCAGGCGACAAGCTCTGAACAGGCGCGTGTTCCGGATCCCGGCGCTGCGCACGGCTTCGCGGTGCTTCGGCCGGGATGACAGCAAGCGGACCGGGCGGCGCTGAGACAAATCAGGCGCTGACCTTCGGGGGCCAGTGGCAGCCTTAGTGCCAAGTGGGTCTGGCTGTCGCCCTTTGCGGACGAATGGCATGGGCAGGCATCGGTCGCGGCACCGCCGTGTCGCTGAACAATTCGGCGAGCTTTTCGGTCATCGCGCCGCCGAGTTCTTCGGCATCGACGATCGTCACGGCGCGCCGGTAGTAGCGCGTCACGTCGTGGCCGATGCCGATGGCAATCAGTTCAACCGGCGAGCGGCTCTCGATCTCCTCGATGATGTAGCGAAGGTGCTTTTCGAGGTAATTGCCGGGATTGACCGACAACGTCGAATCGTCGACCGGGGCGCCATCCGAAATCATCATCAGGATCCGGCGCTGCTCGGGACGCATGAGCAGCCGCCTGTGCGCCCAGTCGAGAGCCTCCCCGTCGATGTTCTCCTTGAGGAGGCCTTCCCGCATCATCAGGCCGAGATTCTTGCGGGCGCGGCGCCACGGCGCATCCGCCGACTTGTAAATGATGTGGCGCAAATCGTTGAGCCGGCCCGGAGCCTGGGGCTTGCCCGCATGGAGCCACATTTCCCGCGATTGTCCGCCCTTCCATGCCCGCGTCGTAAAGCCCAGGATCTCGACCTTGACGCCGCAGCGCTCGAGCGTGCGCGCCAGGATGTCGGCGCAGGTCGCGGCAACCGTGATCGGCCGTCCGCGCATCGAGCCGGAGTTGTCGAGAAGCAGCGTGACGACCGTGTCGCGGAATTCCATGTCCTTCTCGCGCTTGAACGAGAGGGGCTGCTGCGGATCGATGATGACGCGCGACAGACGGGCCGGGTCGAGGATGCCCTCGTCGAGATCGAACTCCCATGATCGGCTCTGCTGGGCCATCAGCCGGCGCTGCAAGCGATTGGCCAACCGCGATACCACGCTCGACAGGTTCACAAGCTGCTTGTCGAGATAGCTGCGCAAACGGTCGAGCTCCTCCGGCTCGCACAGGTCCTCGGCGGCGACGACCTCGTCGAACTTGCCGGTGAAGGATTTGTAGTCCGGCCCACGATGCTCGTTGGCGCCGCTCGATGGCGGTTTCCAGTTCTGGGCAGCTTCATCGGCATCGCCCGCGTCGGCGTCCTCGGGGAATTCGCCGGAGGGCGCGTCCGCGGCGTCCATGGCTCCTTCCTCGATATCCTGGGCTGACTCGTCGGTCTCCGACATCTCCATCGCTTCGCCCGACTGGCTCTCTTCGCCCTCTCCTTGCTTGTCCTGCGAATCCTGCGGCTCGTCCTTGGCGTTCGATTCTTCATCGTCCTCACGGTCCATGGCCGATTCGTCGGCCATGTCCAGAGCGGCCAGGAGCCGATGCACGCTCTTGCCGAAGGTCCGCTGGTCTTCGAGCACGCCAAGGAGCCGATCGAGATCATGCCCGGCGCGCGCTTCGATCCACGGTCGCCACAGGTCGACGATCTTTTGTGCCGCCTTGGGCGGCAGAAGGCCCGTGAGGCGCTCGCGCACCATCATCGCGACGGCGTCCTCGATCGGCGCGTCGGCGCGGTCGGTGATCTCGGCGTAGTTGCCGCGATGATAGCGGTCCTCGATCAAGGCCGTGAGGTTGGACGCCACGCCCGTCATGCGACGGGCGCCGATCGCCTCGACCCGCGCCTGCTCGACGGCATCGAAGACGGCGCGCGCCGCCTGGCCCCCCGGAACGAGGCGGCGATGGACGCCTTGGTCATGGCATGCGAGGCGCAGCGCCATCGCGTCGGCATGCCCGCGCACGATCGCCGCGTCGCGCGGCGACATCTTCCGCGGCGGCTCGGGCAGCCTGGCCTTGGCCGTCGAGCCGTTGCCGACGAGCAGCGCCTTCTCGGACGCATAGGTCACTTCGAGGTCGGGCTGCCTCGACACGGCGCGCATGCAGGAGGCGACCGCCCGCTTGAATGGCTCTTGCGGCGCTTCGGTCTTGCCTGAGGCGGTCTTGCGGTTGCTGCTCGTGTTCATCAGCGATGCGCAAATGCGATTTTGATCGGCAATAGGCGTCGGAGGTCGGTTGGGAATGCCCGCTGCCGACTGCCTAGCTCAGGGCGACGTTCACCGCGCTTTCCGGCAATTCCTGGCC
>JAFAME010000031.1 GCA_019233695.1 Methylobacteriaceae bacterium | reverse complement strand
GGATGCGCTTCGTTGCTTGGAGCGGACCCGAGTATCCCCCGGCCCTGGCCGCCATCGACGCCGCGCCTCCACTAATATCGGTGCGAGGCAACCTCGAGGTCTTACAGTCTCCGATGGTGGCGATCGTCGGCTCGCGCAACGCGTCGGCGGCCGGGCTCACCTTCACCGAACGACTGGCGCGGGGGCTCGGGCAAGCGGGCCTCGCCATCGCATCGGGCCTAGCGAGGGGCATCGATGCAAGGGCACATCGGGCAACCATCGAGACCGGCACGGTCGCGGTGCTGCCGGGCGGTCAGGACCAGGTCTACCCGCCCGACCATGCCTCCCTTCTCGACCACATCATCGAGCGCGGCGCGGCGGTCAGCGAAATGCCCATGGGATGGGTGCCGCGGGGACAGGATTTTCCCCGGCGCAACCGGATCGTCGCGGGCCTCGCATTGGCAACGGTTGTCGTCGAGGCGGCGCGCCGCTCAGGCTCACTGATCACGGCGCGGTACGCCAACGAGCAGGGCAGGGAGGTCTTCGCGGTGCCTGGCTCGCCACTCGATCCGCGGGCCGAGGGTGCGAACGACCTCCTCAAGCAGGGGGCAAGCCTCTGCACGCGACCCGAGGATGTGATTGACGCGCTGCAGCCCTTGCTCGCCGATGGATGGCGCAAGACGGAGCCGCCCCGAGGCGAGGCGCCTGACGCCCCGCGCAGCTGGCGCGAGGGGGACCTCTTTTCCGAGGGCGGCGACGGCGAGGCCGCCGACTTGGCGGCGAACCTCACCGCGGACGCGGGCAGGTATGACAATGACTACGATGGGTCCGCTGCACTTCGCCCGCCAGCCGACTTGGATGTGAGCGAGCGCCTGGCAGGACTGCTTGGTCCCTCAGCAATCGGGATCGACGAAATGGCGCGGGCCCTCGACGCCCCGATCCGCGAGGTGCAGCAGGCCGTGCTCGAGCTTGAGCTTGCCGGACGGCTGGCCCGCCATGGCGGCAACCGCATCTCTCTCCGGTCGGAATATCTCTAGATTATCCATTCCATTGTTATCCCGTGTTATCCCGGAAGCGCGAAGCGCTCTCCGAGATCCGGTGCCGGATGCCGGCTCTCCGCTTTCGCTCCGGCCGGGATGACACCACCAGTTGAGCCATCGCACCGCCCAGCCAGAGGTAGCAGGACTTCATTCGCCGCTCGGGACAAGTGTTTCCCCGGACGACGAGCGGCTGAGCTTTTCGCCTTCGGCCTGCGCCATGGCCAAAAGGTAGGCGAGAAACTCCAGCTTCGCATTGCGCGCCAACTCTGCCATTTCGGCGGTCATTTCGGCAATGTAACGCGCCAGTGCGACCGGATTGTCGGGCCCGAGGTCGCCGGGCGTGCGCGGCGCCGCGGCAGTTGACGTTTCGTTTTGCGCTGCGCCGGATCGCGTGCGGCCGCGAGAGGATTGACGCGTGTTCATTCGATGAGGGCTCCGTTACACTTTTTGTCCGTCGCGACTGGGACAGAAAACGAGACGCATGAATCGCATGATCCGTGACGAGCGTATCACAACCAGAACAGGCATTCACCAAGAATGTCACGCTTTGAGTGTGGGGCGCACCCGGATCGGGCCGCCGGGCTGCCGGCCGAGATGGCGAGGGCCGCCGGCGGCCGGTTCAGGACAGACGTTTGGGGTCCGAGAGGCGCGCGAGCCGGTCGAGCGCGCCCTGCAGGATGTAGGCAGCCGCCATCTTGTCGATGATCGCGGCGCGGCGCGCACGGGAGGCATCCTGCTCGATCAGAAAGCGCGCCACCGCCGCGGTTGAAAGGCGCTCGTCCCAGAAGACGATCGCCGGGCCGGGCGGATGAGCAAACAGGGATGCGAGATTGCGAGCGAAGGCGCGCGTCGCCTGGGCCCGCGGGCCCTCGCTGCCGTCCATGTTGAGCGGCAGACCGATGACAAGGGCGCCGACGTCGAAGTCGGCGATCAGCTTTGCCAGTCGGGCACCATCGTCGCGGAACTTCGATCGGCGGATGGTTTCAAGCGGCGTTGCGATACGCCGTTCGACGTCGGAAAGGGCAAGCCCGATGGTCTTGGTGCCGAGGTCGAGGCCCAGCAGCCTCTGGCGGTGGCGCAGGAGTGGCTGCAGCTCTTCGAGCGGGACGATTGCGGAAGGCATTAGCTGCTGCCGGCCGGGCTCTTGGACACCGCATTGTGTCGGCGGCGGAAGAGGACGCCTCGGGGGCCGTCCAATACAGCGACCGCCGAGCCGAGGGACGACCTCATAAGCCCGCGCCGAGTTCGCGCGCGCTCAATCCTGCACATCCCGCTGGCCCGCATCGTCGCGCCGCGCCAGGAGCTGGCGGATCACGTGCAGGCCAAGATCGAGATGGCGATCGATTTCGATCAGCATGGCGTCAAGGTCGTCGGCAAGGGCAATTGCCACAAAGCGCTGGTTCTCCGTGACGAAGGAATCGCCGAAAGCGACCGCCTGGCTCACGGTGAAGCACAGCTGGATGCGATGCGACAGCTGCTGCCAGAGCTCCTGCAGCAGGTCGTTGCCGCAGATTTCATAGGGGAAACTGTGAAAGCGCATTTCCGCCCTGATCGCGGCGGTCCGGTCGCCGGCAGCCATCGCCGCCGTGATCGCGTCGTTCCGGACCGTCAACTCACTTCTGAACAGGCCATTCCGCTTCGGCCACAACAGGGTGAAGGCGTAGCGGTCCAGTGCCTTGCGGACGGAGTAAAGCTCGGTGATCGCCCTCTCGTCGATGCTGACGACGAATGTCCCGGCATAGGGCTTGTTGATCAGCAGTCCCTGCTCGGCGAGCTCGAAGATCGCTTCGCGTACCGACCCGCGGCTGACGCCGAGCCGCGAGGCAAGCTTCATCTCGACAAGCTGCGCGCCGGGAGCGATGCGGCCACTCAAGATGGCGTCGCGCAGGAGTTCAGCGACCTGCGCCCGCAGGGTGCGGGCCGATATCGACTCGAACTCCGGCAGGTTGTCCTTTGCCCTCGGTTTCGCCTGATCGTTCAAGAAAGACCCCGCCCGCCGCCTCGGCATGCCCCGAGCACCACAGGGTATCAAAGCTGCCCGAAGGACACCAACCCCGTCGGCCCGCGGGGCCCCTTGGCAGCGGGCAAGGTGCAGCCTATGAACTCGCGCCATCCTGTCGATTGGCCGGCAAACGGCAATGCAAATAGCGCGCATAGAGGTGTTCCAGGTCGACCTGCCCCTGCGCGAGGGCAGCTACAGCTGGTCGGGCAACAAATCGATCCGGACCTATGATTCGACCGTCGTGCGGATTGCGACCGACACCGGACTGGCCGGCTTCGGCGAGACCTGTCCACTCGGGGCCGCCTACCTGCCGGCCCATGCGGCAGGTGCGCGCGCCGGACTTGCCGAACTCGCCCCGCACCTGATTGGCCAGGACCCGAGGGAACTCGGCGTCGTCAACCGGCTCATGGAGCGCCATCTCAAGGGGCATCCCTACGTCAAATCCGCCATCGATATGGCATGCTGGGATCTCCTCGGGCTTGCGGCGGACATGCCCGTCGTGACGCTGCTCGGCGGTCGGCACGGCACGTCGCTGCCGCTCTACCGGGCGATCTCACAGGACAACCCGCAGCGCATGGCGCAATCGGTTGCCGCCTTCCGTGCCGAAGGCTATCGCCGGTTCCAGATCAAGGTCGGTGGCGATCCCGATGTCGACATCGTCCGCATCCGGACGGTCGCGGCGGGGCTTGAGGCGGGCGAGGTGCTGGTCGCCGATGCCAACACCGGCTGGCTGGCGCATCAGGCGGCGCGCGTGCTGCGCGCGATCGACGACATCGATCTCTACGTCGAGCAGCCCTGTGCGACCTATGAAGCGTGCCTCAACATCAGGCGTCGCACGCGCCTCCCCATGGTGCTCGACGAAGTCATCGACGGCGTTGGGATGCTGCTGCGCGCCCACGCCGATCAGGCGATGGATGTAGTCAACATCAAGCTCGGCAAGGTCGGCGGCATCACCGCGGCGCGTCAGCTGCGCGACCTCTGCGTTTCCATGGGGATCGCCATGACCATCGAAGACAGCGGCGGCGGCGACATCGTGACGGCGGCGATCGCCCATCTCGCGCAATCGACGCCGCAGGCGTCGCTCTTCAGCGTCAGCGACTGCAACAGCTACGTCACGACGGAGCTTGCCGAAGGCGCGCCAAGGCGCATCGAGGGTCAGATGAGCGCCCCGACGGCGCCCGGCCTCGGCGTAAAGCCGCGCCCCGATGTCCTCGGCAAGCCCGTGTTTACCACGGCCTGAAGATTGGCCGCGATCAGGTCAAGGCCTTGGCCGCTGCCGGGCGACGCGGGCTTTCACTGCGCGCAACCGGCATCGCCCGCGACTTCTCGCGGCGCGGGCCGGGCGGCGCCGGATCGTGTCGCACAGGTCTCCCCGGACCAGCGCTCCGCAGATAGCGTCTGACCGCGTTGAGGCCGTGCAGGACGTGGCGGTCGATCTCGAGCAACATGGCCTCCAGGCTGTTGCCGAGCGCGCACCGCAGATAGCGTGCGTTCGACTTCTTGCACGCCGGCCCGTCGTCGGCCGACTGGCTGATCGTCGAGCCGAGTTGGATGCGCTGTGACAGCTGCTGCCAGAGCTCCAGGAGCAGGCTGTTGCCGCAAAACTCGTAGGCAAAGTTGTGGAAGTGCATTTCCGCGTTGATGCGCGCCCCGAGATCGCCGTCCGCGATCGCCCGGATCGTGGCCGCGTGGCGGGCGATGAGTTCTTCCCGATAGTTGTCATTGCGATGCGGCCACAGGAGGGTGAAGGCATGCCGCTCGAGCGCGCAGCGCACGCCGCAGAGCTCGGTCATCGCCTCTTCGTCGATCTTCGCCACGCAGGTGCCGGAATAGGGCTTGTAGACGAGCAGGCCCTGCTCGATGAGCTCGCGGATGGCTTCCCGGATCGAGCTCCGGCTCACGCCGAACTTCAGCGCGACCTTGGTCTCCACGAGCGGGGTGCCGGGCGCAATGGCGCCGCCGAGGATAGCGCTGCGCAGGCTCTGGGCAACGCGCGCGCGACGCGTGCTGAGAAGGATCGGGCCGAACGGCGGAAGGGCATTCATGCTGCTCTTTGCTCTCGGATGGAGCCCGCGTCGCAAGTGGGCAACAACAGCATCAGGCTGCTGCCGGCTGCCCAATATCCACTGCGGCGACAACGCGCAAAGCAGATGTTCAGGACGGAGTCAATCGCGGCGCGGTCGACCTGAGTGGCCCCGCATCGGGGCGAGCCGCCCCCTTGGCGCGCTTGTGCCTTGACGGGCCATCGCCGATTGCGTGATATGCCGGCTCTGCGCCGACCAGGATCAGGTTTGATTTCCCTGCAACGGACAGCCGGAGACGTGGCCGAGAGGCTGAAGGCGGCGGTTTGCTAAACCGTTATAGGGTCGCAAAGCTCTATCGAGGGTTCGAATCCCTCCGTCTCCGCCATTTTCAAGGAGCGCGGGTGAAGCCGCGACTTGAGGGTACAGACCGCGAAGATGCGCAAGGGGCCCGTCTCGGAATGGTCGAACTGACCGCATCCAAACGCTGGTTTTTGCTTGACCGCAGTCAGGTAAAGCTCCTGACCGGCAAAGGAGATCAGGCGTTCACGACCAAACAGAGTAGTACTTTAAGGCCGCTCTGCGACTTCGTAGACTAAGCGAGCGGGATGGGACTTCCTTGCAGCGCGAAAAGTCGCTATCGTCCACAGCACGTTCAGACTTGCATCCGAGAATGCCGGGCTACTTGGGCTTTGGTTTCGAGGGACCATGAGCAGAAGTCTCTCTCGGCGAAGACTGGTGGCGTCATGCACCTCAGCGATCGCTGCGGGTGTCTTGACTTGCGCCGCCGCAGAACCGGTACTGGCCGGATGGGGCGCTTGCGAACAGTGCGCCCGCGAAATTTCTGACGGCTCTCGCTCGCCCGAGGAACAATGCTACGGCTTCTTTGGAGCAAATGCCGATTCCTCAGTATGCCAGACTTGCGGTCATGCATGGACCTATCATCAATGAACTCCCTAAGGCCGCATTTTGGTGGCCCGGCAGCTACTGCATTGGCTCTCACGCTGGCGTTGTCCGATCCGGCGCTTGCTCAATTGGTGTGCATCAGTCCTCAGACACACCAAGTGGATATTGTCATGACGCAAGAGTTTCAGCGGAGGTTTGCTGGTCGCGATCCTCGCGCAATGGAAAAATTTTCAGGAGTCTGGAGTGCGCAGGAACCCAATTGGCAAGGCGGGACCGTTGACGTGAAAACTACCCTCAACGGCGACGGCACTTTGCTTTTCGAAAAGAACACCTGTGTCTCGATGCAGGGGCTTGGCACGAGCTGCCCAAGAGAATCGGGGCAGGGATATTGGGCAGCCGCGACGGTTTCTGAAGATATCGTCTTCATGTCGACCAATGTAACCTATTCGGACTATACCGGGCACCTCATTCGCAGCGAGTGTCACGGCCGATACGTTCGTATGAGTAACCAAGGTTCATTCTTCGACTGTGATGACGCGCAGTGCCGCAGCACAGGCTCCACACACACGCGTAGCCGCTGAAGCGCAAGACCTTAGCGGCGCGCCGCCTCCGAAGATCATCGAGACCTGCTGCGCGATCCGCCAACGGTGGCCGCCGATCGAGGGCAGATGGCATCGGCTCCCACTCTGATTTGCTCCGCCGACACGTTTGGACGAACACGCGGCGAAGCGTAGCTGAGGACCCGTCGCGCTAGGGGCTGCCCCCCATGCGGCTTGGTAGAAAGCGGGTCGGATCTCTGGTAAGAGCGCCTGCCAGAGCATCTAGCCCTCGGTCACCGCCGGCATCGCTCATATCGATCGAAGCCGAATTTCTCGGCATTGTTGGGCAAACTGGTGTAATGGGCACGTTGTCTGTCGACCCGCCTCAAGAGTCCTTGCCATGGCCGAACGAGCGATCATTCTGATCCCCGATATCAGCGGTTTCACCGGATTTACAGGCGCAACGGAGATCGATCACGCCGCCCACATCATCGCCGAGTTGCTGGAGTTGATCGTCGCCTCGAACGAAACTGACTTCACGCTGGCCGAGATCGAAGGCGACGCGGTTCTGTTCTATCGCAAAGGCGAACCGCTCCGGCGCGAGCAAATCGTCGACCAATGCCTGCGCATGTTCGCGAACTTCCACCAGCGGCTCCGGGTGATCGAGCGGGACACGATCTGCCAGTGCGGTGCCTGCCAGACCGCCAGCAACCTGACGCTCAAGTTCATCGCCCATTTCGGCTACGTCAAGGAAATCAGGGTCGCGCAGTTTGTGAAGGCGACCGGGATCGACATGATCGTCGCCCACCGACTCCTGAAAAACGACATCGATGCGAACGAATACGTCCTCATCACCGAGCCCTGCTGCAGCGCCGTGGGCCGGGAAGGCGGGGCCAAGCTCGAATGGGCGAAGTCGAGTCAAACCTACGCGACAATCGGCAATGTCGCCTACGAGTTCGCAACGCTCACCGACTACAGGGCGCAAATTCCCCAACCGCCGGCGCAGCCGCCCTTTGTCGCGGAAAAAGGTGACGACAAGCTGGAGATCGTGATCGAGGCTCCCGTCAAGGCCGTCTATCAGACGCTGGTCAACGTCGATAAGCGGCCGGAGTGGCTCGACGGCGTCGACACCATCGACCGCGAGATGACCTCCGAGCGCATCAACATGCGGCACAATTGCGTGTTCCACGGGTTGAAGATGATCAACACAGCCGTCTTCCGCGATTTCTCCGAAGAACGCGCGCGCTATTCGGAGAAAGTGGAAATTCCCGAAATCGGCTTGATGCTGCAGGCTCACTACGAGATGGAACCGGTCGGCGAGGGCAGCACGCGGCTGAACTTCAACGTCAACTGGATGGGCGCAAACCTGCCGGCGGATAAGAAGCAGGGCATGATGGCTGGGCAGGCGGCGAACTTCGCATTGTTCAAGAAGGTTTGCGAGACCAATCCTGCCTAGGGCCTGTCCACATAGCTTCGGGGTCCAGCCGCGAGTTAACGGTATAGACCGCGAAGATGCGAAAGGGGCCCGGCTCGGAATCGACGAACTGACCGCGTTCAAGCGCTCGTTTTGCTTGTTCGAATGATTCGAAAAGGCAGTGCCGATTGACCGTGACTTCCGCCGCGAGGCCGTTGCACGAAAGCGGCGAGCACTCCGGACTGGTGCCCACCGAGAATGTTGTCACGTCATAGCCCTCCAATTGGGCAGACGCGGGCTCTTCTACGTTGGTGGGAAACGACGCCTCCGGTTCGAACGTCGACCACTCCCGCGAATCCTCATCAAACTGTTCGTCGTACACCTCGTAGTAGAACAGCGTCGTGCCGGCAAGAGGTAGACTGTTCTCTCGCGCGATCTCTTCCATAGCAGACGGCGAATCAAACAACCAATAGCCATTGTGCTTCCAATATTTGATATAGTCGGTGAAATTCTTCGATATGCATCCACTCAAGGAATGTATGTCATCGATATTGGCGACATTGAGCCAATCGGGGGACGGATTACTTTCTTGAGCATGTAGCCGGCGGGTATCATCGTTCGTTCCGGACTCCCCTGAATCCGGGAGATAGGGTGTTGGGAGAGATATATG